>DWXI01000173.1 GCA_019119265.1 Candidatus Mediterraneibacter intestinigallinarum
AAACTTTAAAAAATGTTTAACTAATATCCTCTGTTTATTTATGATCATCGTTTATGATAGACAACAGCGATCATAAGAAACAGGGGATATTTGATTATGGAATTTTTAAAAGCAGTTATATTCGGTATCGTAGAAGGAATTACGGAGTGGCTGCCCGTAAGCAGTACAGGGCATATGATCATTCTGGACGAGTTTGTAAGACTTAGGGGCCCGGATTCTTTTATAAACGTATTACTTGTGGTGATCCAGCTCGGCGCGATCCTTGCCGTGGTCATGCTGTTCTGGAACAGGCTCTTTCCGTTTCAGTTCCGTGACAGAGAGAAACCCGTGATCGAGAAAGAAAAGATGATCCTGTGGGGGAAGATCCTGCTGGCGTGTATTCCTGCCGCTGTCATCGGTGTGTTGTTTGACAGTACTTTTGAAGCCCTTTTCTATCACGCTGTGCCGGTGGCTATAGCGCTGATCGTATTCGGAGTGGCTTTTATCCTTAGCGAGAGGTGGAAAAAAGGAAAAACGGATAAGATTACATCAGTAGATCAGCTTACGGTATCTGCGGTACTTATTATCGGTGTCTTTCAGGTGATCGCTGCGATATTTCCGGGAACTTCCAGATCCGGTGCGACCATCGTGGGCGCCCTGCAGGTATAGGACGGAAGGAGGCATCAGCAGTGGAAAAAATACTTATCATTGAGGACGACGAGCTTATTGCAGATCTTGAGCGTGACTATCTGCTTGCCGAAGGTATGGAGGCAGATGTAGAGACAGACGGGGATCGCGGTATGGAAAGATTCGAGGAGGACGCATATACCGCCGTTATACTGGATCTTATGCTGCCGGGGAAAAACGGGTTTGAGATCTGCCGCGAGATCAGGAGGCAGTCTGATATTCCGATCCTGCTTGTAACGGCGAGAAAAGAAGATATCGATAAGATCAAGGGGCTGGGGCTCGGGGCAGATGATTACATTGTTAAGCCGTTCAGTCCTGTGGAACTGATGGCAAGGGTAAAGGCGCATATCAGGATACACCGGACTTTGAAAACAGATCAGAAAGAGAGATGGCTGACGGCAGGAAAACTAAAGATATATCCGGAATCTTATAAAGTATATCGGGAAGATAAAGAAATCGATCTGACCAGGCGAGAGTTTGAGATACTCGTGCTATTTGCCCGGAATTCGGGAATTGTTTTTACGCGGGAACGTATTTTTGACCATATATGGGGCATGGAGGCGGTAGGAGATATGTCTACGGTCACGGTTCACGTTAATAAACTGCGTGAGAAAATAGAAAAAGATTCCTCGGAACCGGAGATGATACAGACTGTATGGGGAGTGGGGTATAGGTTTCGCGGATGAAGACGAAAGAAGGCTGAGGGTATATTTGGAGGCACTGCCATGAAAAATGCAATGCAGCTAAAGGAAGTATATGTTATAGTTTGAAACAACGGCAAAAATCGCTGTAACCCAGTAAATACAAGGGCACTGAAAAACTTCCATTTTTTCTTAAGTGGAAGTTTTTCTTTTAGATTATTTTCAATTCTTTGTTTAGAAAAATCACAAAAAAAGCCATGGTTTACTCCATAGCCAGCTCCTCTAATCTTACTATTCGTTTTATATTTGCTGTAAATGCCGTAAAATACATTTGCAGATGCATAGCAAATAGACCTCTCGAATCTGCTCTGCGCAATCCGTGAGCTTCTTTTAATTCTCCATTCTTTTCTTCTATTCTATGCCGGATCTTCATTCGCTCCTTGAAATATTCACTTTCTTCAAATTTAAGTCTTTCAAGGTTTTTCTCGCTTGCCTGCGTAATACTGTAACTTCGTATTTTTGCCTTTGATTTCCCCACATAGCAATTCTCTTTTTGCGGACATTTCCGGCATTTAACTTTACTAAAGATATACCTTAAATAAGTGTTTCCATTTGAAGCCGACCTTTTTTCTATACGTGTAGAAAGTTCTCCAGCAGGACATTGCAACATACCTGCATCTTTATTGAAACAGAAACCTTCCTTAAGTTCACCATTTGCGGCAGCCGCTACCGCTGTGTTCGTTCGGGCTATCAGCGCTATTTCTTGTCCGCAGGTTTTCAGATTATCATCACTGACATATGCCATATCGCCTATCACTTCTGCAACTTGTATTCCGTTTTCCTTTGCTTTTTCTATCAATTTTGGTAATTCCTGTCCATCTGGTGCTCCTCCGTCTGTTACGCTGATCCCCGCAATGAAACGTTCTTCTGTCATCGCAAGATGATTTTTATACCCATAAAATGTACTGGTTGCCGTCTTGTGTCCAAACCGTGCGTCTTTATCATCTTTGGAGCGGATTTCCTTGAGATGTTCTAGTAGTTTTTTCATCTCCTGCGAGAGTTTCCGTATTTTTTTATTTCCGCAGGTTTCTATTCCTTCTTCCAGAGTCTGGAGTAGTTCTTTAGTGTAGGCAATTTCTTCATCCAGTCCTGCTTCCAAAGATGGTTTCTCGGGAAATAGCTCTGATAATTCAAAAGCTGTTTTATAAATCTCTTTCCGGAGTTGTTTGCTCATATCCCGCAGAATCTGCGTTGGGGATTTTGCCCGAACAGACGCAAGTGTATGAGTAGAATCAACGATAATGGTTCCCGATTTGATCAGTTTTTTGTCTAACGCTTGTTGAATAGTTTCTTTCAGCATTTCTTCCAGGATATCTTCTGTAATACGAGTTTTTCTGAATTTTGTAAGAAGACTGGGATCTATCATTTTTGCTTCCGGTTCCAGATCAAGGAAAAATTTAAATGCCATGTCCGTCTGGGCGCTGCTGATCAGAGCTTCATCAGAAAGATCATACAGTTTTTTCAGAAAAAGCAGTTTAAACATCATCTCCGGCTCCTTCGCCGGGCGACCGAAATTTTCACAATATTGCTTACGAAGCATTGGATTTACAAAGCTGAAATCTATATTTTCTTTTATTCTCCGCAAAAGATGATCTGCAGGAATGATTGCATCGTAAAGCCCCTGATATGGTGACAATGATAATTGTAACTGTGAATGATCTTTTAACATGGCAGCCGCTCCTTCCGTATATTTCTATTATAAAGGAAATACTAAAAAAAGCCCAATTCTTTTTTAGAATCAGACTTTTTCAGTGCCCTTTAAATACAAGGGATACAGCGATTTTTTTTCGACAACATTCAAAGACAGGATTTTAATGGAAGCAGATATAGAAGTCAGCACGAAAGAATGATTGAAAAGATGAGTAACGAGCAGCAATTCTCTTGTTTCATCGAAATCCGGAAAAATGGGTTACGGGTGCATATATCAAAATCGGATATTTTGGCGAGGGATCTGATCTACGTTATCAGGATGAGATTCATGGCTCTCTGTTTATTCAGGCGGATAGAGTTATAGAACTGATATATCTGAAATGTATGAAAGCAATGATATCTTACGATAATGTTACCAGAATTGAGACTTATCCTCTTCCTAAAGCAGCTGTCAGAGAGGCGGTATATAATGCGATTATCCTTTCCAATTATGCGGCGTTAGTTCCAATACAGATCCGGATACATGAGGATGCGGTATATATCAGTAATGTATCAGTAATGACTGCGTTTTTCCGGTTGGGTGGACTGTGGAAAAATAGGGGCGTGGAATAGAAAAAATATGCATTTAGAAGATATTATGGTGAAATTTACGCCTTTAGGACATCAGGACATTTTAAAAGATCAAAATGTCCTAATAAATGTTCCATTAAATGTCCTAATAAATGATCCATTAGAGAAAGAAGTATTATCAGCAATAGAAGAAAACTCAAAAGGGATTATCGAGCGTATCGGCAGCCGCAAATAAGGACAATGGATTGTAAAGTAGAGTTTTACTGAGAGAAGAGAGATGAAACAGGTACTTGCTTCCGCTCAAGTACCTGTTTTGCTATGCTGAAAAAGTGAATTGAAAGATACTATAAAAATGGAGGAAGCAATTCCGGACATTTTGCATTGATGTGCTCATAAACAATGACGGATACGGTTACCGTGCTGCAGTGGACGGTACGCAGCCGGGCGATCCGCACAAGGGAGCTCAGACGATTATGAAAATCGTGCAGGGAGGCGATGTTTTGGTTTCATCTGCAGGTATTTTAACACAATTCTGTCGGTGAAGATGTATAATAATTTTAACAATTCAGAAACAATAGTCAAACATTCCGGAAACACAATTTCCCTATTGTATGTTAAGATAAAATAATATAGGGGCCAAAAGCCCCGATATGATGCCTGCGGATTGTTCGGCGCTGTATACCTCCATGTCTGGACCCCGGTTCGGCCGGCGCTAAACGCGCGCGTGCCGGCGTGCAGAACTCTGGTATCATACAAGTATCAGACTTGAGCGGGTCTGTGTGGAAAGTGAGGAAGAGAAGATGGTACGTATCCTTGTAGTCGAGGACGATGAAAAGTTAAACAAAATTGTCTGTACTTATTTAAATGACAGCGGCTTTCAGGCGACAGGGTGTTCAAATGCACGGAACGCCTATGACGAAATGTACAGTCAGCTCTACGATCTGATCATTTCGGATATTATGATGCCGGAGATCGACGGATTCGAATTTGCCAGAACAGTGCGCAAAGTAAACGAGAGAATCCCGATCCTATTCATGTCTGCGAAGGACGACCTTACGTCGAAGCAGAAAGGGTTCCGTCTCGGAATCGATGATTATATGGTAAAGCCGGTGGATCTGGACGAACTGATGCTTCGCGTGAGGGCGCTGCTGCGAAGAGCCAATATTGAGACAGAGCGGAAGATTAAGGCAGGTAATCTGACGCTGGATGCGGACGGTATGAGCGCGGAAGTGGACGGCGAGGAGATCAGCCTGACAACACGGGAATTTAATATCATATATAAACTTCTGTCCTATCCGAAGAAGACATTTTCCAGAGCGCAGCTCATGGATGAGTTCTGGGATGTGGACAGTGATACAAGTCTCCGCGCTGTGGATGTATATATGACAAAACTGAGAAATAAGCTCTCAGGCTGTGACGGGTTTAAGATCATGACTGTCAGGGGGCTGGGATATAAGGCGGTGCTGCAATGAGCGGAAAGAAGACAAGCAGCGGAGGTTTGACTAGGAACGAAACCAGGAAAAACAGACAGCCAATGATCAGGAACAGTCTCTTTCCGCTGTCCCTCTTCGGTATTTTCCTGGGGGTGCTTTTTCTCATGTCGGGCCTCCATGTCGGGCTTGTCGTGCTGATGAACAAGCTGGGATGGAATGAGCTTATCCAGACCATTGTACCGATGATCTACTGGGGATGCGTGGCAGTAGGGCTGACTTTATTTACGAGAATGAAGATAAAGAGCACTTACGAAGAGCCGCTCCATAAGCTCGCGGAAGCGACGGAGCAGGTGGCAAACGGAGACTTTTCCGTATACGTTCCCACCACACACACATCCGACAGGCTGGATTATCTGGACGTGATGATCCTGGATTTCAATAAGATGGTGGAAGAACTGGGAAGCGTGGAGACTTTAAAGACAGATTTTGTATCCAACGTCTCTCATGAGATGAAGACGCCTATTGCGATCATCAAGAACTATGCCGAACTTCTCCAGACCGGAAAAGGAACGGAAGAGGAACGTATGGAATACGCACGCAGCATTGAAGAAGCGGCGTCACGTCTTTCCGGCCTTATTACCGATATCCTCCGTCTGAATAAACTGGAGCATCAGAGGATCGATCCGGAGATCGAGACGTTCGATCTTTGTGCACAGCTTGAAGAGTGTATCCTTAACTATGAAGATATGTGGGATGAAAAAGATCTGCAACTGGAAGTTGATATGGAAGAAAAGACAGTTGTGGACGCAGACAAAAGTCTCATGGAACTGGTATGGAATAATCTGCTGTCCAATGCTGCCAAGTTTACGGAACCCGGAGGAAGAGTGACGGTTCGTCAGACTTCTTCCGGCGGATATGCGGTGGTCGAAGTGACAGATACGGGATGCGGTATGAGCGGAGAGAGTATCCGGCATATTTTTGATAAATTTTATCAGGGAGATACTTCCCATTCGAAAGAAGGAAATGGGCTCGGGCTTGCCCTGGTCAGACGGATCCTTATGCTGATGGACGGCGATATCAGCGTCGTCAGTGAAGAAGGCAGGGGAAGCATATTTACGGTAAGGATTCCTGTGTCGCCGGAAACAGGAAAGACAGATCGGAGGAACTGAGCGGATGGAACAGGCAAAGAGAAGGAACAGAAATTTTATCGCATATGAATATAAGGAAGTGACTGCGGATATTGCCCAGGCGTCTTTTCTCATGGACGGATATGTAAATTTCGGATGGGAGATCGATGAAAATGTAATGTCGGACACGACGGAAAGGTATTTGGCGAAGACGGGAACGCATCAGTACAGGAAAACGGTGATCCGCCTGAAGCGTGACAGGAACATCCTCAATAAAACAGAACTGACCAGACTTCAGCGAAACTTTGAGGCGTGCGTTGTGGAGATCGGGAATCTTGAGAAAGAGAAGACGTTCCGCCCGTCCATTGCCGCGATAACTGCAGGGATCATCGGAACGGCATTTATGGCGGGATCCACATTTGCGGCGACAGCGCAGCAGCCGCATATTATACTGTGCATTATCCTTGCGATACCGGGATTCCTCGGATGGGTGGTGCCGTACTTTCTGTATAAAGCAGGTGTCAGACGGCAGACAGAGAAGATCACGCCACTGATTGAGGCAAAGTATGATGAAATCTATGAAATATGTGAGAAAGGGAATAAGCTGCTGAATTGAAAAGAGTCTGTCGTTCGGAAGCAAGTTTGAAATTATAGGAAGGGGATATATGATGAAACTGGATCGGAAAACTGCAGAACTGGAACTGGAAAGAGCGGGGAGATTAAATCCCGGGAAATGGACGGATCATTCCCGTTATACCGCGCAGGCGTGTGAGAATATAGCGGCGCGCTGCGATGGTATGTCTCCTGATACGGCATACTGTTACGGTCTGCTGCATGATATCGGGCGGTATGCCGGGGTGACTTCAGAGAAGCATCTGATCGACGGCTACCGGTTCTGTATGGAGCGGGGATGGGAGAAAGCGGCGCAGATCTGTATCTCCCATGCATTTATGATACAGGATATCAGGACGTCGATAGGAACTTTTGATGTGACGGAAGAAGACTATAAGTTTATGGAGCATTTTGTCAAAAATGCGGTTTATGATGATTATGACAGGTTAGTGCAGCTATGCGATTCTCTTGCGCTTCCATCCGGTTTCTGCCTTCTGGAGAAGCGCTTTGTGGACGTGGCGCTGCGGTACGGCACACCGCCGGTTCTGGCAGAGCGCTGGCGCCGGACACTTGAGATCAGGGATATGTTTGAGAAAAAGATAAACGGTTCCATATACAATCTGCTGCCCGGGGTGGAAGAAAATACATTCAGATGAACATGTGACACATCAGAAAATATATACAGGAACAGAGAGAACGGAGCGTCTTGCGAACCTCGGATATGGAAAGCATGAGAAAGGAAAAGCATATGAATACAGACATTAAAATAGCAGCGTCGGACATCGACGGAACTTTTGTGCGTTCTGATTACACATACGATGTGCCTCGCTTTAGGAGGATACTGGCGTGGATGAAAGAGGCGGGATGCAGTTTTGTCGTGGCAAGCGGCAACCAGTATTATCAGCTCAGGGATCTTTTCCCGGGATATGACGAGGAATTATCCTTTGTGGCCGAAAACGGCGCGTTTGTCAAAGATCGGACAGAGATTGTCTTTGCCGCCGACATGCCGAAAGAGATGGTGCGCTTTGTCACTGATCTGTGTGAGGAATACCCGGAGATACAAAATGTGATGTGCGGCCTGCATAGCGCTTACTGTCAGAGGAAATCAGTAAGCGCAGAGTTTTTCGAACTTACAAAGATATACTGTCACCGGCTGGAATGGGCAGATGATTTCAGAAAAGTAGATGATCAGATACTCAAATTTGCAGCTACCGTACCGGAAGAAAAAACATATTATTATTACGATATGTTCCGTGAGCGGCTTGAAGGAAGACTGGAGCCGACGACAAGCGGGCACGGGGCGATCGACCTGATCCTGCCGGGATGCCATAAAGCGTCAGGGCTGAAAAGACTGGCAAAGCGCCGCGGAATATCGCCGGAACAGTGCGCAGCATTCGGTGACGGCGGCAATGATATCGAGATGCTGAAATACTGCGGTCACAGCTATGCCATGGCGAACGCTCCGGAGGAGGTAAAGCAGACGGCAAAATGCGTGTGTCCGTCAAATGAAGAAGACGGCGTGCTTGTGACACTTGAGGAATTATTTCCGTAATATTTATGTCAGTGGCCGATGTTAAGCATATCTTGTGACTGGAAATATCAGGCATTTTCCGAAAAAGCCGTTTATTGTTACAGCAAAAGAATTTTTAGATATATTAGATCGTAAATAGAATTATTCAGGCGGGATTTGTAGCTTTAAAGTTTCAGATCCCGCCTGTTTGCACGTTAAGTGATTAAACATATAAAATGTAACTATTGACATTACAACAAAAGAGTGTTATCTTGAGAGCGGTTGGGATCAACGAAGATATATGCAGGAGCATGGAAGATATCAGGAAAGAGGCGGAAAAAGATGCGGTTCGGTAAACACGTGGATGAAAAGGATAAAGAAAAAAAGAACAGCGCGGGCGGCAGGCAGGAAGAGAGGCTTGACTATCTGCTCCGTGAATTTAAGGAAGATTCCGTGCAGTACAGAGACCTGGAAACAGGAGCGGACTATCAGGAGAAGCGGAGACTCCTGCGCTCCCTTATGAATATCCGTATGCCGGGAAAAATGAATGAAGAAGTCCTGCGAGTGCAGGATGATTTCCTGACCGAAGAGGCGAAAGAAAAAGGAATCGTGGAACTTGACGATATCCTGACGGTGGGAGAGCAGTACGGCAGCAGCCATCCCTATGCGGATAAAATGTCTGTCTGGCAGGGAGATATTACCAGACTCCATGTCGGAGCTATCGTCAACGCAGCGAACTCGCAGATGCTCGGATGTTTCGTGCCATGTCACGGATGCATCGACAATGCCATCCACAGCGCGGCAGGGATTGAACTGCGTGAGGCGTGCAGCCATTATATGAACCGGAAGCGGATGCAGTACGGCCGCCGCTATGAGGAACCAACAGGACAGGCTGTTCTGACAGAAGGATACAATCTGCCCGCTGAGTACGTGATCCATACAGTGGGCCCCATTGTGGGAGGTTATCTGAATCAGGGCCTGAGGGACGATCTGAGGAACTGTTATCAGAATGTACTGAAGTGCTGCGTGGAGCATAAGATACGTTCTGTAGCGTTTTGCTGCATCAGCACCGGGGAATTTTGTTTCCCGAATGACGAGGCGGCGAAGATTGCGGTGGAGACTGTGACAGAGTTTCTAAACGAGCATACTGAGGAATTTGACCGGGTGGTTTTCAATGTTTTCAAGGATGTGGATCGGGAACTATATGAAGAAGAGCTGAGTTGATTTTCATACAGGCATAAATTTTTCTGTGCATATTGACATGGTAGTAATATATATACATAATATATATAGAATATTACTACTGAATAGATGCGGGAGGTTGAGTTATGAATATACGTCCATCAGCAGCAATCCGTCAGAATTACAACGAGATTGCCGAAATGTGCAGAAAGACTGCAGAGCCGGTTTTCCTGACCAAGAACGGAGAGGGAGATTTAGTCGTTATGGATATTGAGACTTATAACCGCAGGGAGAAAATGCTGAAGTTACGCGAGGAACTGCTTGCAGTTGAGGAGGACAGAATTGCGGGAAGAAAAGGCTGTACTCTTGACGAACTGGACGCTTATCTTGATGAAGTGATCTCAGAGGTATAACGTATGGTATCAAACAGCAAGTATAAAGTCATTGTTTCCGATCGGGCAAAAAGGATGTTGGGAACGCATATCCGCTTTATGGCGCAGGTTGACAAGAAGGCAGCGGAGGCAAAGAAAGAGGAGGTTATGGCGGCGCTGCGCTCTTTAAGCCAGATGCCGCAGCGTTTTCCGTTCTTTGAGGAACCATATATCACGCCGAACAAATACCATAAAATGTTTATTGAAAAGTGGTATCTTGTTCTTTATCAAATTCAGGATAATACCGTATATGTAGAGTATATCCTTGACTGCCGCAAGGATTATAACTGGCTTATCAAATAATGGTAGGAAAAATAAATCTCAAAAGGAGATGAGAACATTATGCAGATTTCAAGCAGATTTACAATCGCTCTCCATATGCTGACCTGTATGGAGACATTTAAAGAAGATTATAAGATAACAAGCGACTTTCTGGCTTCCAGTATTAATGTAAATCCTGTTATTATCAGACGGATTCTGTCACAGTTAAAAGAGGCAGGCATTATCGAGGTGAAGAGAGGAACAGGCGGAGCAAAGATCACAAAACCGCTTCAGGATATTACGTTTCTGGACGTATATTACGCGGTAGAATGTATAGAAGAAAATACGTTGTTCCATTTTCACGAGAATCCGAATCCGAATTGTCCGGTCGGAAAGAATATACACAATATTCTTGATGACAAGCTGTACCGGGTCCAGGCGGCGATGGAGCGGGAGCTGAAAGCGATCACACTTGCAGATGTGATGAATGATCTTGGAAAATATATTTGAGACAATGAATGAAGATGCGCAGAGATAATCCCGCATCTTCATTTGTTGTCTGGATCTGTACACACCCGGTTTTTATATTCTGTTCCCCATTTTTCCATTGCATCCAGTATAGGTTTCATGGACTCTCCCAGAGGCGTCAGGGAATATTCCACTCTGGGCGGTACTTCCGGATAGACAGTGCGTGCGACGATCCCGTCAGACTCCAGTGCACGCAGGCTGTCTGCCAGAACTTTCTGGCTGATGCCTTCCAGATCTTTGCGCAGTTCGTTGAAGCGCCACGGACGCACAAGAAGATTACGCAGGATCAGCAGTTTCCATTTGCTTCCGATCAGCTGTACGGTCGTTGCTACCGGACATGCCGGCATCTCTTCTTTTGTGAGCATCTGATCACCTCCGTTTTCATACAGTCAATTCCCTGAGCTATTATAACACATAATCATATTGAAGGTATGGTTACCTTTTTGTAACCAGGTAATAAAAAAGTGCGTACTTCTTTTATGTAACGATGGGAGTTACAATAAAACTGCAAACGAAAAAGGCGTTTGACAATAAGAAAAACGGAGGTAAACACTATGTCACTTTCAAATCTTTTCGGATGGAACAAAAAGGCGGAGACTCAGCCTGCAGCGGCATGCGGAACAGCCTGCGGAGCCGGAGACAAGCCGGAGGAGAAGCCTGCAGCATGCGGAACAGCCTGCAGAGCCGGTTTATGATAGATGAAAGAAAGGCGAGGGTGATATCATGAAACAGTATTTTTCTTTTCAGTGGCACATTACGGATGAGTGTGACCAGCGGTGCAAGCACTGCTATATCTTTTCAGAGGACAACTGCAAAAAGCTGGATTCCATGACGTGGGAACAGATGCAGAAAACATTTGACAATTGTCTTGATTTTTGCAGGACATATGACAGACTGCCGTATTTTTATATTACGGGAGGAGATCCGATCCTCCATCCGGACTTCTGGAGGCTTCTGGAACTTCTGAAAAGTCATGATATCCCGTTTACCATTCTGGGCAATCCATTCCATCTAAACGATGAAGTTTGTCAGAAGCTGAAAGTGTATGGCTGCGAGAAGTACCAGCTTTCTCTGGACGGCATGAGAAAGACTCACGACTGGTTCCGGAAGCCCGGCAGTTTCGATATCACTCTAGAGAAGATCAAGTGTATCAGAAAGGCGGGTATCCGCGCCGTGATCATGACGACAGTATCCGGCACAAACATCGACGAGGTCCCGGATATCATAGATGCTGTCGTAGAACATAAGGCGGACGTGTTTGCATTTGCAAGATACTGCCCGACCAGTGAGGAGAAGGACGTGGGTATCGAGCCGATGCGCTACCGGCAGCTGTTCGCGGACTGTGACCGGAAGTTTAAGGAATATGAGGCGGCAGGATGTGAGACATATTTTAACAAAAAAGATCATCTCTGGACGCTGTATGAATACGAAACAGGAGAATTTAGGATTCCGCAGAACGCGGAAGAAGGCATGATCTACGGAGGGTGTAACTGCGGGAACTGTCATCTCACCATTCTCCCCACAGGAGATATCTATGCCTGTCGGAGAGTACAGAACAGCAAAGCCGGAAATGTATTTACTGACCGGATTGCGGACGTATGGCTCGGACGGATGGAGCAGTACCGCGATTATAAGAAGTTTGAGAAATGTGCGAAATGCGAGCTGCTCGCATGGTGCAGGGGATGCCCTGCCGTGGCAAGCGGAAAAGACGGCGATTTTTATGCGGCGGATCCACAGTGTTGGAAGGAGGTTGGATAAGATGGGAGGCGTGAATCAGACAGCAAGATCAGACCATGCGGCAGCAACGGGAGGAAGAGAACCCGTGACAGTCATGGATGCAATCATGCACCGCCGTGCAATCCGGCGATACGATCCAAGGCAGATCGAGGAGCCGGAGCTGCAGCAGATCCTTGAGGCAGGCATGTACGCTCCCAGCGCAGGCGGGCGTCAGGGTGTGATCTTTGCAGTATGTCAGGACAGAGAAGTCAATGAAAGGCTTGGGAAAATCAAGCGTGCAAACTCGAATTGGAGGATGGCGTCAGGAAATAACTATAATGCAGTCATGCAGCTTCTGCTCGGATATCCGAGGGAGACGGACAGACATCCTTCGCCGAAACCGCGCAAAGAGGGGCGTATCATACGGGTGTAAGAAAATGTAATATTGAGTGCAAAGATCAAGAAATCATTCAGATAAAGGAGAGAAACAGATGGATGCAAAGACCTGTTTACAGAAATTACAGTATGTCGGCGTGCTTGCTTTTGCCACTGTGGATGCAGACGGAGCGCCTCAGGTGCGCAATATCAGCGCCATTCATTACGAGCCGGACGCCATTTATTTCTTTACGGCAAGAGGGAAGGACTTCTGCCGTGAGCTGTTGGCCGACGGACGGGTGCAGATACTTGGATACACAAGGTATAAAGAGATGATCCGCCTGTCCGCAAAGGCGGAGCCGGTTCCGGATGAGGCACAGCAGAAATGGATCAGAACTATATTTGAGGAACAGCCTTATCTCTCAAATGTATATCCGGGAGATACAAGAGAGATTGGCATTGTATTTGTGATCAGGGATGCACGGATCGAATATTTTAATCTGGGTGTGCGCCCGATCTTCAGAGAGAGCTATTCAGTGGGAAGCGGACATGTTACAATGCAAGGGTATCAGATTACGGATGCGTGCATCGGCTGTGGAACCTGCGCAGAGCACTGCCCACAGGCATGTATCGAGCCGGGAGAACCGTTCAGGATTCATCAGGAGCACTGCCTTCACTGCGGGAACTGCTTTGAACACTGTCCGGTGTCCGCCATAAAGAAAAGAGGAGAAGAATAATGTTGGCACAGAGATTGTTCCGGAGAAACGAGGAGACTTACAACGAGAAGATACAGAGACTGGGGAATGTCCTTGAGGAGGCGGACGTTGTGATCATCGGCGCGGGAGCAGGACTTTCCACGTCGGCAGGTTTTGTATATGACGGGGAACGCTTCCAGAAATATTTCGGTGATTTTAAAGAAAAATACGGATTCCGGGATATGTACTCCGGCGGATTTTATCCATACGATACACTGGAAGAACACTGGGCGTACTGGAGCCGCTATATCTGGATCAACCGTTATGCGGATGCCCCGAAACCGGTATATGACGAATTGTTTGCACTTGTAAAGGATAAAGATTATTTCGTCCTGACGACCAATGTAGACCACTGTTTCCAGAAAGCGGGATTTGATAAGGAAAGGCTGTTCTACACGCAGGGAGATTACGGGCTGTTCCAGTGCAGTGTACCTTGCCATAAGGAAACTTATGACAATGCAGAGATTATCCGTAAAATGATTGAGGCACAAGGCTATGTGATCGCTGAAAACGGTGAGATAAATTTACCGGAAGGGATTGTGCCTAAAATGGAGGTTCCCTCTGAATTGGTTCCCCACTGTCCGAAGTGCGGAAAACCTATGAGTATGAATCTCCGGGCTGATGATACTTTTGTGGAGGATGGAGGCTGGCACAAGGCAGCACAGCGATATTCTGATTTTCTCCGCAGACATCAAAACATGAGAGTGCTGTTTTTAGAAGCAGCCGTTGGCTTCAATACGCCAACGATAGTCAAGTATAGCTTCTGGCGGATGGTATACGAGTGGGAAGATGCGTTGTATGCCTGTTTGAATTACGGAGAGGCTTTTGCCCCTGATGAAATAAAAAAGAAGTCAATTTGTATCAATGGAGATATAGGAGCGATTCTTAATCAACTCCAACCCACATAAATATCACTGGCGTAATGCTGGAAGCCAAAGAGCGTTTCATCTGATCTGATGGGCGCTCTTTTTTTACGTCCATTTTCAGAAGGAGGAAATTCACATGGAACTTAACGAAGAAGAAAAAAGGCAGTTGTTTCAGGTTGACGGCGACTGCCAGGCCAAAGCGCCGGCTAAACAAAAATGACAATTTAGTTTAGACAGATGCGCCATTGACATCTTGTAAGGCTCTGGCTATAATAAAGTCACAATTTGGTTTAGACGGATATTCTGAATAAAATTGACTATACTATAACCGAAGGGAGAGATTGTCATGACATATATCAAACGAGCTGTGGAAGAGACGATTGCACGGGTGTCCAAAATGTTTCCGGTGCTGCTGGTAACTGGTCCAAGGCAGGTAGGGAAAACGACCTTATTGCAAAGAATGGCAGAGGCACAGCAAAGCGAAGGCATAGAGCGCAAATATGTTACTCTGGATGATCCTGACGTCAGATACCTGGCAAAACACGATCCTGCCCTGTTTTTACAGAGGTATTCCCCACCGGTACTGATTGATGAAATCCAGTATGCAACAGAGCTGCTGCCCTATATCAAAATGAGCGTTGACCGTTCTAAGAAAAAAGGTGATTTCTGGATCACAGGCTCGCAGGTGTTCCGTCTTATGAAAAATGTCAGCGAAAGTTTGGCCGGACGGGTCGGAATCGTGAACCTGCTGGGATTATCCGATGCGGAGATCTACCAGGAACCGAGCGAGCCTTTTCAAACGGAAGCCGGATATTTGATGGAGCGTTTGTCCGTAAAAAGAAAAAGAGATTTGAATGAGATCTACCGCAGGATATTCAAAGGTTCCATGCCGGAACTCTATGCAGACGAAAATGTGGATTGGGAGACTTACTACCGCTCCTATGTTGATACCTATCTGCAAAGGGATATTCGGGATCTGGCACAGGTTGCGGATGAAATGCAGTTTTACAATTTTATGACGATTGTTGCTGCACAGACCTCAAAACCTGTTGTCTATGAGGAACTGGCGAGTGCCGCAGGCGTTTCAGCTCCAACGGCAAAGAAATGGCTCTCTATTTTGGTGTCGTCTCATATCATTGCGCTTGTACAGCCTTATCATAACAATGCACTCAAACGGGTTGTAAAGATGCCATTGATCCATTTCCTGGACACCGGTTTGGCAGCGTACCTCTTAAAATGGGGCAATCCCGAAGCACTGGAAAGAGGCGCCATGTCTGGGGCGTTTTTTGAGAGCTATGTTTTTTCAGAGATTTATAAGAGTTATCTGAACGCAGGAAAAGAGCCGCCCATTTTCTATTACCGGGATAAAGACCAGAAAGAAATAGACCTGTTGCTTTATCAGAATGGTGTGCTTTCTCCGATAGAGATCAAAAAATCGGCGTCACCGGGCAAGACCGCCATTAAAAACTTCAAGGTATTGGAACCCGTTACCAGGGAATCAGTTTTCGGAGGTTCAGAGCCTTTGAAGGTCGAGATTGGAACCGGGAGCGTGGTCTGTATGGCAAACGATCTGTTGCCTGTGGACGACAAGAACTGGTACGTACCAGTTTGGCTCATTTAATCAGTATTTTGCAGAATGAACGAGGACTGAACACCCCAGGTATCATCAAGTATCCGTTCTGGCAGGTGACATACCGGAATCCGGAGGCAACATATGCGTGCATCAATTACGGGGATGCCATTATGATTTTCTGCTTGACCCGGAGTGTCTTGAAAAATAAAGAAGTAAGCCAAAAGGCCGAAAAAATAATTGCCAGATTACCGAAAAAGGAGCGTAAAAATATGCATGACATCTGGAATCCGTGGCACGGCTGCAGGAAGTGCTCGGAGGGCTGTGAAAACTGTTATATGTATTTTCTTGACCGGATGCGGGAGCAGGACGGAAGCCGGATCTACCGGACGAAGAACGGCTTCCGCTATCCGCTGTCTAAGGATCGGCAGGGGAAGTACAAAGTAAAGAGCGGAGAGATGATCCGGGTCTGCATGACTTCGGATTTTTTCCTTGAAGAGGCGGATGAATGGCGGGATGATGCGTGGTCTGTCATGCGGGAGAGGAAGGATGTCAAGTTCTTCCTATTGACGAAGCGGCCTGAGCGCGTCTCTTCCTGTCTGCCCTATGACTGGGGAGATGGATGGGAGAATGTCTTTTTTAATGTGACCTGCGAGAACCAGAGGCGGGCGGACGAGAGAATCCCGATCCTGTTTGAGCTGCCTTTTAAGCACAAGGGAATTATGACCGCCCCTTTGATCGGTCCGGTAGATATTGAAAAATATCTGGCGGCAGGGCAGATCGAACAGGTGATATGCGGCGGGGAAAACTATGATGGTTCCCGTCTCTGCCGCTATGAGTGGGTGAAGCTTTTAAGTGACCAGTGCAGAAAATATGGCGTTACTTTTAACTTTATCGAGACAGGCACCTGTTTCGCGGTCGGGGAAAAGGTATACCGTATTCCGGATAAGCGGACACAGTCGCAGCAGGCATTCCGGTCCGGGCTGAATTATAAAGGGAAAGAGATCCGTTTCCACCTGACGGATGAATGGGGATATGACATTCCGGAGGGAGAACTCTATGTTCCCCATTATCATTCGGTCACATGTGTGGAATGTTCCAACCGTCTGACGTGCAACGGATGCTCAGACTGTGGAAAGTGTTCCTAGTGCATTAGCCGCAGTAAGCACGTTAGTGCGCCTTTGCAAGCAGTACGGAGCAAGCTGCAGCGATTACAGTTATATAAGTTATTACGAGGGAAGGATGGCTATGCAGTCAAGATCTAAAATGTTAAAAAAAGCTTTCACCACGGCATTCCCCTATACGATACCGATATTTGCCGGATTCTGGTTTCTGGGTATTACATATGGGATATACATGAATGTGTCAGGATTCAGTTTCTGGTATCCGATGCTCATGAGTGTGACGATATTTGCCGGCTCGATCGAATTTGTGACCGTGAATATGCTCCTTGGGGCGTTTAATCCGCTGCAGGCGTTTGTCATGACGCTGATGATCAATGCGAGACACCTGTTCTACGGGATTTCCATGCTGGACAAGTTCCGGGGAGTGGGCAGGAAGAAGTTTTATCTTATATTCGGCATGTGTGATGAGACGTTTTCTATCAATTATACGGCGGATATTCCGGAAGATGTGGACCGCGGATGGTTCATGTTCTTTGTGACTCTGCTGAATCATTTTTACTGGTTCTCAGGGGCAACGCTTGGCGGTATCTTCGGATCGCTGATCAACTTTAATACAGAAGGTCTTGAGTTTGTCATGACGGCGATGTTCGTTGTGATCTTTCTGGAGCAG
Organism: Candidatus Mediterraneibacter intestinigallinarum; assembly: GCA_019119265.1. Classification (GTDB taxonomy): domain Bacteria; phylum Bacillota; class Clostridia; order Lachnospirales; family Lachnospiraceae; genus Mediterraneibacter; species Mediterraneibacter intestinigallinarum. The sequence goes on from DWXI01000173.1 coordinate 17,748, forward strand.
TGGCTTAAGGAAAAAGACCACACGAGTTCTCTCATTGGACTGGGGATTTCGATCCTCTGCCTGATAGCATTCGGAGCGGACAACTTTATTATCCCGGCAATGCTGGCAATCCTCGGAGTGCTGACGCTTATGCGGCACCCGCTTGAGAATACCGGGACCGGAGAGAACGAGGTGCAGGAGGATGCGAGCGAAAGTAAAAAGACAGAAAGAGCCTCAATTGGGACGGGCAATATAGAGAAGGGAGGAGAAGTACAATGACGCTGACACAACAGATCATCACAGTTGCAATGGTTGTCCTGGGAACGGCGGTCACCCGTTTCCTCCCATTCCTTATCTTCCCGGCAGGAAAGCCGACGCCGAAATATGTGCAGTATCTGGGAAAGGTGCTTCCGGCGGCAGTATTCGGACTGCTCGTCGTTTACAGCCTGAAAGACGTGAGTATCCTTACCGGCAGCCATGGAATACCGGAACTGATCTCGATTGTTCTGGTTATCGTGCTCCATGTGTGGAAACGGCAGATGCTTCTGTCTATTGCCGGAGGAACCGTGTGCTACATGCTGTTAGTACAGCTCGTTTTCTGAAAATGTGAATTGCGAGCGCAGCGCGGAACATTCCGGAGGTATCACAGCAGAGATTTTGACCGGTATAATTTTAATCATTTAGAAACAAAACAAAAACATTTTGGAAATAATGAACAGCTATTGTGAAATCAGATGTGCATTTTGGTGTGGAACTTCATTCGAGGAGGAAGACTATGCGCGGATTTCACATTCCGATATGGCGGAAGATGACGGCTAAAATAAAAAAAGTAAAAATGCCTGACCTGAGCCTGCGGGTAAAGATAATGCTGTACATTGCCGCCCTCGCCTGTGCCGTGCTGTCAATAGTCAGTATCACATGCGGGGGCATTTTCCCGCCGGCAGCAGAGTATGCGGTATATACTGCAGCCGGAGTTACTCTGTTCCTGTCCTGTTTTTATTTGGCGGGGAGCCTGGTACTGCTGAAGCAGAAGATCATGGGGCTGGCACGTTCGAATACACTGACCGCACGGCTCACGGACGATATAGAATACAGATCGGTTCTGTCAGCCGTGTGCGGAGTCTGTATGAATATAGTGTTTGCCCTGTTCAATGGTATCGCCGGATGGATGAGCCGGTCCGCGTGGTTTGGCACGTTGTCCGCGTATTATCTGATCCTCGGGATGATGCGTGCCTATTGGATATTTCACAACCGGAACAAAGTAAGAAACCGGGAAAACCAAAGGAGCAGCCGTGTCCCGGAGAGAAATATATGGCGCTGTTACGGCGTCCTGTTCCTCTTTCTGGCAGTCGTCCTCTGCGGGGCGGTCATCCTGCTTGTGAATCTGGAGGGCGGTAAGACGTACCCGGGGTGGACAATCTACGCGGCAGCAGGCTATTCGTTTACGAAGATCATATTGGCAGCAGTTCATGTCATCCGGGCGAGGAAGAAGAAAGAACAGTCGTGGATCATGATCAGGGATATCGGACTGGTCGATGCTTCGGTGTCAATCCTGACACTGCAGACAGCGATGTTTGCGGCATTTTCCGCAGATGACAGGAAGCTGACAGTTATGATGAACGGAATTACGGGAGCAACGGTAAGTCTTCTGATACTGGTGTTTGGTATCATCTATCTCCTGAACCGGTACATCTAGATTTCCTTGCTAAGCGAGATCGTAGATGCGTCTACTCTGCCGGTATTCAATTCTGACCGTGCAATGAAAGAGAAGTATTACGGAATATAGCCTGTTTTAATAATCCTTGATTTCTGCCGGAGCTATGATATTATTTTTTATGGTGCCGTAATATCATTTAAACTGATATCCTTTAGACGTAATGTCAATATAATCGTATAAGGCAGGGAATAATGGGGATATGGTTTGAAAAAACAACAAGGGGTGACGCGAATGTTTCAAACGGTATTATTTGTCTGTGTGGGTTATTTATCCGGAAGTGTATTATATGCTTTGATTTTTGCCGGAATATTAAAAAAGGGAGATATCCTTGCGCAAAGCAGTGACCATAATCCCGGAACGGCAAACGCCTTTATGTACGGCGGATTTTGGTGCGGTTTATTTACACTGCTGTTTGATCTGCTTAAAGGTTTTATCCCGGTATATCTGTTTATGCATTACGGAAATGCAGCGAAAGCTGCCCCGTTTATGGCAGCTCTTGTTATAGCAGCTCCAGTGATCGGGCACGCTTTCCCGGTATTTTACGGATTCCGCGGAGGAAAAGGGATTGCTGTCACATTCGGATGCCTTGCAGGACTTATTCCTGCGCTGGAGGCATTTTGGGTTCTGGTGTTCTTTTTTATCGGTTTTTCAACTGTACTGCAGATTTCACCTCATTTCTACCGAACGATTTTTTCTTATGTGTTTTCTTTCGTGATTATGTTCAGGGAGATTAGAAATCCGGCTGCAGTCTGGGGATTTTTCCTTATTACTGCTGTTGTATTAGTACGTATGTTTATCAGTAAAGAAGAACGGAAATGTCTGGAGGTGAAACTGCTTGGATGCTCTCATACTCTCATGTGGAACAGGCGGCGGACATAATTCTGCTGCATCGGCAATCTCTGAAGAACTTACGCGCCGAGGCCATCGGGCGACAGTGCTTAATCCTTACGAGCTGCGCAGCAAAAAAATGGCAGAAAAAATCAATAATTTTTATATAAAGCCGGTACAAAAAGCACCGACTGTATTTGGGGCGGTTTACAATGCGGGCCAGTTATACAGACGTCTGCCTGTTCGCTCTCCTGTGTATTTTGCCAATTACGGTATGATATCTCCCATGGAGGAGTACCTGAGCCGGAATCACTTTGACATTATCATTACGACTCATCTGTTCCCGGCCGAAATTTTGACCTGCATGAAGCGAAAAGGAATCCACATTCCTAAAACTGTTTTCATTGCTACGGACTATACCTGTATCCCGTTTACAGAGGAAACGGAGTGCGACGCTTACATTATTCCATCCGATAAGCTGAAAGAGACGTTTGCAGACTGCGGACTGCCCGATGAAAAGCTGTATCCGCTGGGCATACCGGTGCACAGACGCTTTTCTCAAAAAGAGTCCGGACAGGCGGCCTGTAAGCGCCTGGGGCTTGCCCCGGATAAAAGATATATTCTGGCAGCCGGCGGCAGTATGGGCGGAGGCAGTATAAAAAGATTAATCTATACACTTGCAGACGAAGCTGCCATGCGTAAGGATACGGAACTGATCGTAATATGCGGCTCTAACAAACGGATGTATGATGAATTGAAAAAACAGGATCTCTCCGGTGTTACAGTCGTAGGGTTTACATTAGATATGGCAGAGTATATGAAAGCAGCGGATCTGTTTGTTACAAAACCCGGCGGTCTGTCCTCCACAGAAGCAGCGGTGTGCGGAATCCCGTTGATACATGTCGCACCTATTCCGGGGTGTGAAACGTATAACGCCAGATTCTTCAGCGATTATGGAATGAGTCGGTATTGTCATACATCAGACGATGAATTAGCAGATGCACTGAAAATATTGGACAGTGAAGCAGAGCGTGATGCAATGATAAGAAATCAGCGAAAGATGATACGTTCCGATGCGGCCGGACGGATAAGCGATCTTGCGGAAAGGATGACCTTATCCTCACAGGAAGCTTCTGTCATGAATGTAGAAATTTGCCTTTCAGAGTAATCGGAAGGCAATTACTAAAACCATCGTCCGTCTGATCAATGAGATTGGTTTTGCCAATATATCTATGTCCAAAATTGCAAAAGCCGCCGGCATATCTGCGGTAACCTGCTTAACTATATGCAGGAATATACGGATGAATTTTTATTCATAGAACAGGCGTGCAATTCTCCTATGGCAACGGATGAAATGCTGGAGACGCTTGAACAATATAACAAAGACACGGTAAGGATTTTTCAGAGAGGGATAGAGGAAGGAATCTTGAAACCGGCCTCACCCGCTCTTCTTATCAGCTTTTGTTACTATCCGATCCAGCAGATTTTCAAAGAATGGCGGAAAGACAGATCCATGCTTCCTGATGTGGATTTTGATATGGTCTTTCAGATGTGCTGGGATGCAGTCAAACGATAAAAGAGGCACCTGCCTGGTGCTTTCTTTTTTACAATATAAATTAAATGAATATTCGATTAAAACCGCATGGTGAAAAAAGAAGTAATACGTATTCAGAAAGGGAAAGGAGTAATAAGAAATGAGATATGCATGGCGCACGGTGTGAATTACTATGACACTGCTTACATTTATCATGGGGGAAGATCAGATATTTCGGATTTTCATTTCACGGAACGCCCGGCTGCCTGAGAAAGCTTCTGGAAAAAAACGACTGGGATTTTGTACAGATACAGCTGAATTATTATGACTGGTATCAGGGAACGGCAAGACAGCAGTATGAAATATTAAGAGAACATGATATTCCTGTTATGGTAATGGAGCCCGTTCATGGAGGCATGTTAGCTGTTCTTCCGGAAGACTGCAGGCAGCTTCTGCCGGACAAGAATATCTCACCGGCCGGGTGGGCGCTCCGGTTTGTAATGAATCTCCTAGGTGTATCGGTTACTCTCAGCGGTATGTCTGAGACAGAGCAGGCGGAGGAAAATACAGCAGCGGCAGATTCAGAGCATAGTCTGACCCGGAAAGAACTTTCACGGCTGGAGAGGATCAGTGAGATACTTCACAAAAAAATAGCGGTTCCATGTACCGGATGCCGCTACTGCTGCGACAACTGTCCGCAAGGCCTGGATATTCCTTTTTTACTGTCGGCATATAATGATTATCGGGATGAAGCTGCTGCATTGGGCGATAAAAATCTGGCAGTCTGGCGGCTGGTCCGCCTAAAAGCGTTAGCAAAAGAAAAACAGCCTTCTGCCTGTATCGGGTGCGGCAGTTGTACGGCACATTGTCCGCAGGGGCTTGATATCCCTTCCTATATGCGGGAAATGTCAGCGGTATGATGGAGAATGTGGACGAGGAGACAAAAGAGGAAAAAAGCTAAAAGAGCGATGTGCAGTCTGATAAAAATTCAAACTGCGCATCGTTTCCGGGAAATGCAGATTTTTTGGCACATTTGAATGTACAATACCTATACGAGCGACATAAACCACTCAACAGTCGCCGGGTCATAGTGGGAGAAGAACAGGCTGTTTCCTGTATCCAGAGACTCGATCTCTTTTATCTCCTCATCGGTCAGGGAGAAGTCAAAAATATTAAAGTTTTCTTCCATGCGGTTCTTGTGTGTGGATTTCGGGATCAGCACTACATCACTCTGAAGAAGGAAACGGAGTGCTGTCTGAGCTACGGATTTGCCGTATTTTTCACCAATTTTTTTCAGCACCGGATTATTGAAATAATCGTTCTTGCCTTCTGCAAAAGGTCCCCATGACATAATCTGGGTTCCGTTCTTTTTCATGTATTCTTTTGCGGTCTTCTGCTGCTGGAATACATGGGTTTCAACCTGATTTACAGCCGGTTTGATCCTGGAAAAATGGAAGATATCCAGATACCGGTCCGGATAGAAGTTGGAAACACCGATAGCTCGTACCTTGCCCTCATCGTAAGCCTCTTCCATTGCGCGGTAAGTTCCGTAGTAATCGCCGAAAGGCTGATGGATCAGGAGCAGATCGATATAGTCTGTCTGCAGCTTCTTCAGAGATTCTTCAATAGAAGCTTTCGCCTTTTCATATCCAGCGTTTGTGATCCATACTTTTGTCGTGATGAAAAATTCTTCTCTCGGTAGTCCGCATTTTTTCAGGGCGTTTCCGACTCCTTCTTCGTTGCCGTACGCCTGGGCGGTATCAATGCTTCTGTAGCCTGTCTCGATCGCTTCAAGCACGCAGCGTTCTGTCTCTTCCGGCGGCGTCTGATATACTCCGTATCCTAATTTCGGCATTTTGACGCCATTGTTTAATGTAACATAATCCATGATAAATACCTCCTGTCTGTTTTCATTTATAAGTTTACAGCCGGAACAGAAAAAAGTACAATAAGAATACAGGAATCCAGATTCCTGAAAATGAATAGTGAAAGGAAAGAAGAAAATGTTGAATCTGCTAGAGATGGAGCAGCTTGCTGCATTCGCAGAATACGGAACACTATCGAAAGCTGCTGAAAAACTGAATGTTTCACAGCCTACGATCACAAGGACAATGCAGCATCTTGAGGAGGAGTTCGGGGTATCATTATTTGAACGAAGCAAGAATCACATTACGTTGAATGAAACAGGAAGGCGGGCCGTCAGTTATGCAGTACAACTTTTGAAAGATGCGGAGAAAGCAGTAGAAGATGTCCAGGCGTTCGAACGGAGCCTGCATACGATCACGGTCAGCTCCTGCGCGCCTGCGCCGCTATGGAGGCTGCTCCCCGCACTGTCGGATGCATTTCCGGATATGACACTATCATCCTCTATTAAAAGTAATGCATCGGTACTGGAAGATGTGAAATCCGGCCGCTGCCTTCTGGCGGTGCTGCCGGATATACCGGAAGAGGGGAGCATTCCGGAAACGTACCGCAGCCGGCCTTTTATGAAAGAAAATCTGGCGGTGTGCGTGCCCCCTGACCATATGTTTGCCGGGTATAAAGAGGTGTCTTTTGAAGTGCTAAACGGATATAATTTCCTGCTGGGCACAAGGCTCGGGTTCTGGGACGACATGTGCCGGGAAAAAATGCCGGCCTCAAGGTTTCTGGTACAGACGGATCAGTTTACAATGCAGGAACTGATCAGGGAATCTTCCCTTCCCTGTTTTGTGACAGACGTTGCCGAATATGACGAAAAAATTTACGGGAACAGGATTGTCATACCCATCTCAGACCAGGAGGCTAAGATAACATTTCATATAGTATATGACGGAACAGATAAAAAATATGCCCCGGCATTTGCACAACTTTTTGACTCCTGACCATGGCAGATGCCGCTTTTAATATTTCAGAAACGAAACGGAAACGCATTGTCAATAAAACCGGGCTATCTTTATATCGTCGAACGGAAATAAAGACCATATAAAGAAAGAAGGAGCAAGGTAAATGGCAAAATCAAAGCTTGTAAAAGCAAATCAGAAAATCGTCGATGCAGTGGTCGGCGGATACAAGAAAATTGAGAGAGGAGTGGTCGGCGGATATAAAAAGCTTGAAAATGGCGCGGTAGACGGATTTACAAAAATTTCCGATTCCTTTGTAGACCAGTTCCTGACAAAAGACGGAGAGAGTGTTGAGGAAGCAAAAGCGAGACTGGAAGCAGAGCAGCAAGAAAGAGAAGTAAAGAAAATGACAAAGGCGGAGGGAATGAAATAATGAAGAAGAGTACATTTGTTGCAATGATCTTAGGAACAATAGGCGGGATATTATTTGCACTTGGTATGTGCATGGCACTGATTTCGGAGTGGAATGCATTCCGCCAGGGAGTTGTCATGGGAACGATCGGAGGGATCGTGCTTCTTATCATGGTAATTGTCTGGCGTAAAATGGAAAATAAGAATCCGATCCGGATATCCGGAAAGACGATCGGAACTGTTCTTCTTGGAATCATAGGAGCGCTTCTCTTTGGCGTGGGCATGTGCCTGACTATGGTGTGGAGCAATATGATCATCGGAATTGTGATTGGCATCGTGGGAATTGTTGTACTGCTGTGCCTGATCCCGCTGACAAAAGGATTGAAATAATACGGATAGTGATTGGGGACGTAGTAAAATTGCATTTTACTACGTCCCCAATATTAACATTGCTCAGCTATTGTATACAGCAGTTTCTCTGTATCCTCCCAGCCAAGGCACGGATCAGTGATAGATTTTCCGTATACATGGTCAGTTCCGATCTGCTGGCATCCTTCCACCAGGTAGCTCTCGATCATGACGCCTTTGACAAGTTTCCGGATATCCTCATCGATCCGGCGGCTGTGCAGGATCTCTTTTACGATGCGGATCTGCTGCTTATATTTCTTGCCGGAGTTGGAATGATTAGCGTCAATGAGGACGGCCGGGTTTTCCAGATTCCTTTCCTCGTATTTTTCGAGAAGAAGCTGGATATCTTCATAGTGGTAGTTGGGAATTGTATTTCCATGTTTGTTTACGGCCCCTCTGAGGATCGTGTGGGTGAGAGGATTGCCTTCTGTCCGTACTTCCCAGCCTCTGGAAATAAAATCATGTCCTCCCTGTGCTGCAACGACAGAGTTGAGCATGACAGAGAAGTCCCCGCTGGTGGGATTCTTCATGCCGACAGGGATATCCAGTCCGCTGACCATCAGGCGGTGCTCCTGATTTTCCACGGAGCGGGCTCCGATGGCTACATAGGAGAGAATATCGGAGAGATAGTGCCAGTTGTCCGGGTAGAGCATCTCATCAGCGGCAGTAAGTCCGGTTTCTGAGATGGAACGGATATGCATATGACGGATCGCAAGGATTCCTGCAAGTATATCCGGTTTTGCTTCAGGGTCCGGCTGATGGAGCATCCCTTTGTATCCCTCTCCTGTAGTACGAGGTTTATTCGTATAGATCCGGGGCACAAGCACAAGGCGGTCAGCAACCTTTTCCTGCACCTTTGCCAGACGGTTCGTATATTCGCATACGGAGTCTTCATTGTCGGCCGAACAGGGCCCCACGATCACGAGAAACTTATCGGATTCTCCTGTGATCACATCACGGATAAGTCTGTCGCGACCGGCTTTTATTTTTTTCATTTCTTCGGACATAGGCTCCAGTGCTTTGACCTCGTCCGGAGAAGGCAGTTGTCTGATAAATGTAAAACTCATTGTATTTTCCCTCTGTGATTCTTATTTTAGTTCGTCGGCGGATTGGCTGATCCCACCGGATGTAACAGTTCAGCCGCTCAATTCATCTGAATGCCAGTCGACGGATTCTTATGCGAGCATAAATCCGTCGACTGGCATCAGATGGCTGAACTGTTACTAACGGACAAATTATAATACAGAGAAGGAAAATTGTCGAGACTTAGAGACAAAAAACAGTAATCATTATCTCATACAGACTTTTGCGCTTTAATACTGAGGCCCCATTATCCGGACGGCGGCAGAGCCTGCGGGAGTGCTGCTGCTGTCCTTATTTACGCTGATAAAGCCGCTCAGGAAGAGTATCGAAGTGAAAGTAAGCACAGCTACGATTACGAACAGGCATATGTATAAGATACGGACACGATTTGGCTTTCTGTTTTCTTTTTCTTTCTGTGTGACATTTTCGGAATCAGGAGTCTCAGGCAGATCGGACTGATAGATATAATTGCTCACGCTAAACTCCTCCTTTCTACTGCTTTTCATATGTAACAATATAGAAGAGGAGTGTGAAGCAATTCTAGTAAAAACGTGAATATGGTGTGAACTTAGAGTTAGTGATTTCTGCTTGACAGACGGCAGACTGCGTTATATTGTACAATATATATGATGTTGGGAACAAAAGCGAGGATGCTTGACCTTAGGGAAAAGTGTCCTCGCTTTTGCTTTGCGGCAAAGGAGGAGACGCAGATGAAAAGGCAGAAAAGACTGATCATACTGTCAGGCGTACTTGTTGTGTGCGTCGCCGGGACAGTCGTTGTATCCCGGATTGATTTTGAGGAGAAGATGACAGGCACGGAGACGACGATCGTGGACGTAGACAGTGCGGATATCACAAAATTGTTCTGGAACTATGAGGATGAGGTGAGCTTTACCCGCGAGGATGGCGAGTGGAAATATGAATCAGACGACAAAATGGCTGTGGATCAGGATCTGCTCGATGAGATTGCTGAGAATCTCTCGGATATCACTTCAGACAAGATGGTGGAAGAGGTGCAGAGCCTGGGAGTTTACGGACTGAGCGACCCACAGTATAACATCACAGTAGAGACAGAAGACGAGACGTATGAGATCGCGGTCGGAGACGAGACATTTTCAGACGGGGAAGTATATATATCCATCGGAGACGATTATGTGTACTTGACGGATGCCGGATTGATCGATGATATCTCCTATTCACTTCTTGACTGTGTACAGAAAGAAGAGATACCGGAGATGGAGAGCATATCTTCCGTATCTGTAAATAATGAGGATACACTGGATATTGTTTATGCAGAAGACAGCGGATACTGCTACAGTGACGCATACACCTATTATCTGAAGGACGGAGAAAACTATCAGAATCTTGATAATGAGAATACAGAGACAATGTTTACCACACTGTCGGAATTCGTATGGGAGGAATGTGTGGATTACTATGCAGAAGATTCGGAACTGAGCTCATATGGGCTGGACGAACCCGATGCAGAGGTGTCCATCGTCTACACTCCGGCGGAGGATGAAGAGGATTCGGAGATCGCAGACAGTGAAGAATCATCAGAGGAGACGACGGACGATTCAACAGACAGTGGCGAGCAGACATTTGCGTACCAGGTTGGAACAGCGGACGATGCTTATTACGCAAAATTAAAAGACTCAAATATCGTATACAGTATCAGCGAGGATGTCTACAATGCCGCGGTGGATGCCTCATATGACGAGTTGAAACCGGACGAGGTGGTTCTCCTTGACTGGGATACAGTGGACAGTGTCGAGATTGAACTGGACGGAAATGTGTATACAGTTGATATCGAGAGTAACGAAGATGATGGGTATACTTATTCGTTTGGCGATTCAGAAATCGAGTTCAAGGATGTTCTGGATCAGTTGTCAGATATCACAATACCAGAGGAAAGCACTGAAGATGACGAGACTTCTGTACCGGAGGAGGAACCGGCGTTAAGTAATAATAAGACAGAGCTGTCGCTTACGTTCCACCGGAATACAGAGGAATATTCTACGGTAGAGGTCGTCTTCTACCAATATAACGGTTCTTACTGTATCGCAGCGCTTAATGGTGATGAATTGAACTATGTGGATCGGTCGGCGGTAGTCGATCTGAAAGAGGCAGTAAACTCGGTGATTCTTGACAGTACATCCGGGGAGTGAGACGGATAATGAAAGCACTTTCGATCATAAACGGAGTTGTAGATGAACAGGTACATGGCGACATAGAGAGGTATGCCCAGCTTCTGGGCTTCCTCTCGTATGAGCCTGAGGGGGCTCTGGACGGAGCGGGTCGCTCCTCCCGGATTGCGCTTGCCTGTGCAGATACGGCAGGACTTGAAACATATAAGAGCAGAGTCAGTGAAATGCACAGAGCGGGATGTCCGGTCATTCTGATCCCGACCGCAGACAGTGAAGAGAATCCCGGCAGTTACAGAAAATACAGAGAATATATTACAGCACATGCGGGATTCAGGCTTACATTGAGTGAATTCCGGGAGATGCTCCGACGATATGTAAGCGGAGAACTGCTTGCGGAGAGGACACTCTGCTTTGGAACCTCTTTCACTGTGGACAGGAAGCAGAGGACGGTTATGAAACAGGGCAGGCAGATCGATCTCAGCCTGTTCGAGTTCAATATTCTGGTCTTTTTGCTGGATCATATAGGAACAGCTGTGACCAGGGAAGAGATGCTTCTCGTGCTTCCTGAAAGAAAGCGGGGAAGCACCAGAAATATCGATACGCATATAAAGCATATCAGGAGGCTGCTTGATATGAGAGATGTGATCGTATGTGTCAGGTCGGTCGGATACCGGGTGGACGAAGAGGGGTTCCTCAGGAAGATATGCGGATCGGCGGATCGGTAGTATTCACTGCATCATAGCGGTATGGCATCTGTTCCGCGACAAGGCAGGATAACAGTGAAAGCGCTCCCCTTTCCGGGAACGCTCTCGACATGGATCGTTCCCCGGTGAAGTTCTATGATTTTTTTCACGAGGGAAAGGCCAAGCCCGCATCCTTCCGTGGAGTGCGAGACGTCTCCCTGATAAAATCTGTCGAATATTTTCCCCTGCATTTCCATATCCATTCCAATGCCTTCATCGCTGACCTGAAATATAAACCTGTCCGGATAACGGGCTGTATGCAGAGAAATCCTGCCTGCATGAGGAGAAAATTTGACCGCGTTATCAATCAGATTTACCCAGACATGTTTTAAAAGGGCAGGGTTTCCTGTTATGAGGCTGTCTTCCATCTTAATGTCAAAACAGATATCTTTCTTTTCCCACTTTTGCTGCAGAATAAGGATCGAGCCTCGTATCTGTTCTGCTACATTATACTGTTCTGTATCCGTGAGTACAGTCAGGCTGTCGATTTTTGAAAGATCAAGGATACGGGAGGAGAGATCCGCCAGACGCTGACATTCGGATATAATGATATCGAGATATTCATCCCGATCTTTGTCTTTCAGTTTTCCTTTTTTTATCAGCCTGGCAAAACCCTGCACGGACATGATCGGCGTGCGGAATTCATGGGAAAAATTGTTGATAAAATCTGATCGGAGCATCTCGATCCCGGCGAGTTCGTCAGTCATCTGGTTAAAGCTTTCGGCAAGTTCCCGGAATTCTTTCGGATGCTTTATGTGTATTTTTACATTAAAGTTGCCGGCTGCGACTGCGAGGATGGCGTTGATCAGACGGCTCACCGGACGGAGTGGAAAATGACTGAGTACGAGTGTGAGTATCACGCCGATGAATATACTCAGAATGCCGCTCTGTAGGAGAAAGGGGAAAAGCGGAGTGCCGCCGGGGCGGGCTGTAATGAAACCGGAGGTTACGCAGAAGACAATGATTCCGTTACTGATGATCATAGTCAGGAGAAGGAGAATGAAAACAAGTCCGGTGCTGATAAGGACGATGGGTATATTTGTCTTTGCACTTCTGCTGATCTTTTCTATGCGTTTCATATATTTTCACCCCTTACCTGAGCTTTATACCCGAGTCCGCGGATTGTTATAATATCGAAATCAGGATTCCCCTTCAGATGGTTCCGCAGCCTGTTAATATGGACGCTGACTGTAGATTCCATCGATTCACTTGCCGGTCCCCAGATATCTTCCAGAAGCTGGATGCGGGTGAAGATCTTGTTGGGATATGCGAGGAGTTTGTACAGGAGCAGGAACTCTTTCAGAGAAAGTGTAAATACATCGCCGCCGCGGCTGACGGTCATTGTATCATAGTCAAGCGTGGTAGAGCCGACCGTGAGCCTGTGATCGGAAGCAATACGGGCGCGCCTTAAGAGCGCTTTTATCCGCAGGAGCAGTTCTTCTTCATCCACAGGTTTGGTCATATAGTCGTCGGTGCCGGCGAGAAATCCGTGCTTGATGTTGTCAGGGAGCTGTTTTGCAGACAGCATCAGGATGGGAAGATCGAAGCGGCAGTCGCGCAAAAGTGATGTGAATTCATATCCGTCCATGCCGGGCATCATAATATCCAGCAGCAGAAGATCGATCTTCTGTTCTTTCAGCATGAGAAGAGCGTCGCCCGCGGACGAAGAGGTGAAAGGCTCATAACCTGCGGCAGATAATACGGCGCTGAGGTACCGCCGTGTGTTCTTATCATCGTCTACGATCAGAATCTGAAACATATTTATTCTTTTGGAAATATATTTGAGGGCTTTTGGCCGACAGCATTTTGTATTGCAATACCGGAAGTATAGCAGAAAATCGTGACAGAATTTCTCTTGACAATCTCCTTTCGGAGGCATACAATATAACAGTGATATATAACACTGTTATAAGGAGGCGCATACAATAGACGGGAATCTGACAACTTTAGAACGCATCCATCAGGCGGCAAAAGCAGAGTTTTTAGAAAAAGGTTATAAAGACGCTTCTCTGCGGAACATTGTCAGATCGGCAGGCATGACCACCGGAGCATTTTACGGGTATTACAAAAGCAAAGAAGAATTGTTTGAAGCGCTGGCAGGCAGACATTACGAATACATCCTGAACCGTTTTAAGGACGCGCAGAAGGAGTTTGCTGATCTGCCGCCGCACCGGCAGCCGGAGGTCATGAGCGAAATATCGGGGCTTTGTATGTATGATATACTTCACTATGCCTATGATCATCTGGAGGAATGCAAACTTATCCTCTGCTGTTCGGAAGGAACGAAGTTTTCCGGGCTTATCGACGAAATGGTGGAGATAGAAGCGGAGGGAACTCACGCTTATCAGAATGTGTTACGGGAGCTTGGCCGTCCTTCCCCGAAGATCGATCCTGCCCTGGAACACATTCTGATCACAGGTATGTTTCATACGTTCTTTGAACTGGTCATTCATGAAATGCCGTTGCCTGACGCAGAAAATTATGTAAAAGAGATGCGCGCTTTTTATACGGCCGGATGGATGAAAATTATGGGGCAGTAAGCCCCCTGATTTTTGCCTTACGGTTAGTTATATCTAACTAAAGGGATATAAGACGAACACATCTGCGTTCTCTGTATCATAAATCAAATAAAAAAGGAGGAAGTTTCTTTGAAAAAACAATCCAATCTGTCACGCCTGCTCAAAATTGCGGGCAGCCACAAATACCTGATCTATGCTTCGTGGGTGCTTTCGGCAGTCAGCGCCTTCATTGCCCTGGTACCCTTCTATTACATCTGGAAGGTGATCCGGGATGTGCTGGAGGCTGCGCCGGATTTCGGACGGGCACAAGATCTGCCCCGTAACGGCTGGATGGCGGTTCTGTTTTCGGTCATAGCGGTACTGATCTATATTGCCGGACTGATGTGTTCCCATAAAGGGGCGTTTCGTGTCGCCACCAATCTGCGGCTGCAGACGATGGAACATATCGTAAAACTGCCGCTGGGGTTCGCAGAGAGCTTCGGAAGCGGCAGACTCCGCAAAATTGTCAATGAGTCCAGCGCCGCCACCGAAACCTATCTGGCTCATCAGCTCCCCGACCGCGCCAATGCGATCGCGACACCCTGCGGACTTCTGATACTGCTGCTGGTGTTCGACTGGAGGCTTGGTCTCTTAAGCCTTGTACCGGTAGCGCTGGGATTCCTGATCATGATGGCAATGACCGGGCAGCGGATGCAGGAAAAAATGAAAGAGTACCAGGACGCGCTGGACGACATGTCCAACGAGGCAGTGGAATATGTCCGGGGCATTCCGGTAGTCAAAACCTTTGGACAGACGATATTCTCTTTTAAAAAATTCAAAGACTCGATCGACCGCTATAAAGTATGGGTCATCGCCTACACGAAACAGCTTCGGGCGCCTATGATGTTCTATACGGCGGCTATTAACAGTGTTTTCGCGACATTGATCGCAGGAGGGCTGATATTTACCCGAAACGGCGTAACGACAGAATTCCTCCTGGACATGATTTTCTACATCATCATTACGCCGATTATCTCGGTCACGCTGACACGCATTATGTTTCAAAGTGAAAATGCGATGATCGTAAACGATGCTTTGCAGAGAATTGACAGTGTTTTGAATCTGAAACCGCTGGAAGAAGCGGAACATCCCGGACATCCGAAAGACGCTTCGGTGGAACTGCAGAATATCCGCTTCAGTTATGACGGGGAAACAGAGGTATTGAAAGACATTTCTCTTACCATTCCCCAGGGGCAGACTGTAGCTTTTGTCGGGCCGTCCGGCGGCGGAAAGACGACTCTGGCCAACCTGATCCCGCGCTTCTTTGATCCGAAGAGCGGAAGCGTCAGTATCGGCGGAGTCAATGTAAAAGATATCCCCAAAGAGGAACTTATGAATACAGTTTCCTTTGTGTTCCAAAACAGCCGGCTTATCAAAGCCTCTGTTCTGGAAAATGTCCGCATGGGAAAACCGGACGCAACCCGGGATGAGGTACTTGACGCACTCCATAATGCCCAGTGCGACGACATTCTTGAAAAGCTGCCGCGTGGTGTGGACACCGTGATCGGCACCAAAGGAGTTTACCTGTCCGGAGGTGAACAGCAACGGATCGCGATTGCCCGCGTTATGCTGAAAAACGCGCCGGTCATTATTTTAGACGAAGCCACCGCATTTGCTGATCCGGACAATGAGACAAGAGTACAGGCCGCTTTTTCGAAGCTCGCCGAAGGAAAAACAGTCATTATGATCGCCCACCGGCTTTCTACTGTAGCGGGCGCAGATCGGATCTATGTTATCTGCGACGGGCAGATTGCCGAGAGCGGCACCAGCCGGAAACTGATGGAGCAAGGCGGGATTTTCAGCCGGATGTGGCAGAATTATCAGACATCTGTTCAATGGAAAGTTGTAAAGGAGGTATAAAAAATGATAAAACGCCTGCAAAAACGCTATGCGCTCTCGGAACAGGGCGCAAAGGACCTTGTGAAAGGCTGCCTGGCCTGCGTCCTTCAAAATCTCTCATTTATGTTTCCGGTCGGACTGCTCTATCTTCTGGTGAACGATCTGTTAAATGGCGGAGCTGCTGCTGAAAAAACAGCATTTTACGCCATCGGCTGCGCAGTGTGTATCGGGCTGATCCTGCTTACCACGTATCTCCAGTATAACGCTACATATTTTGCCACGTATACGGAAAGCGGCGTGCGGCGGATCACGCTGGCGGAACGGCTGAGGAAAATCCCTCTGTCATTTTTCGGTAAAAAAGATCTGGCCGATCTTACCAGTACGATCATGGCGGACTGCACATTCCTGGAACAGAGTTTTTCCCATTTTATTCCTGAACTTGCGGGATCTATTATCTCTACGGTTCTTATTTCCGTCAGCCTGCTTATTTTTGACTGGCGCATGGCGCTGGCGGTACTGTGGGTAATGCCGGTGGCTTTTGCCATTGTGGGCTTTTCTGCGAGGATTCAGGAAAATCTTAACCAGAAAGCAATGAACGTCAAAATGGAATGCGCTGATGGAATCCAGGAGTGTATTGAAACTGTGCGGGATTTAAAAGCCAACAATGCAGAACAGGAATACCTGAAAGGCCTGGAAAAGAAAATACGCGCGGTGGAACACCGCTCGATCCTCAATGAATTCGGACTGGCAGCTTTCGTGGTTTCCGCGTCGCTGGTACTGAAGCTGGGAATCGCTACGGTCGCGCTTGCCGGCTCTATACTGCTGATCGGGGGCAGCCTGGATGTGATAACGTTCTTTCTGTTTTTGCTTGTCGTATCAAGATTATACGATCCGCTGCAGGGAGCGTTGCAAAATCTGGCGGCGGTGATCAGCACGCGAACTAATATTGCACGCATGAATGAGATTCTCGATCATCCTATACAGCAGGGGGAAACCCGTCTTACAAACAAAGGCTGCGATATTGTTTTTGACCATGTGGATTTCGCCTACAATACCGGAGAAGCGGTTTTGAAAGATGTCTCCTTTACCGCAAAGCAGGGGGAGGTCACAGCCTTGGTGGGACCGTCCGGAGGCGGCAAAACGACGGTTTCCAGACTGGCGGCGAGATTCTGGGATGTAAGCAGAGGAAAGATTACCGTAGGAGGCATGGATATTTCCCGGACAGATCCGGAAGCGCTCTTGTCCTTGTTTTCGATTGTATTTCAGGATGTCACTCTGTTTGATAATACGATTCTGGAAAATATCCGGATTGGGAACAAGACTGCCACTGACGAGCAGGTGATCGCTGCGGCGAGACTTGCCAATGTGGATGAATTCGCAGAAAAGTTGCCGGATGGGTGGAATACTGACATCGGCGAAAACGGCTGCGAACTTTCCGGCGGGGAACGGCAGCGCATTTCCATTGCCCGTGCTTTTCTGAAAAACGCCCCGATCATTCTTTTAGACGAGGCTACTGCATCGCTGGATGTAGAAAATGAGACGCTGATCCAGACAGCGCTTTCCCGCCTGATCGCCGATAAGACCGTACTGGTGATCGCCCACCGGATGCGAACTGTGGCCGGAGCGGATAAGATTGTAGTGCTCGCAGGCGGTGCCGTGGCGGAAGAAGGATCGCCAAAGGAACTGATGGAGAAGGACGGTATCTATGCCCGTATGGTGGAACTACAGACGAAAAGTCAGAACTGGAAACTGAAATAAAGGAAAGTCTCTGGCTGCCCTGCCGTATTTTTGGCTTATTTTCTCCTGAAAACAGAAAAGTATGGTATAATGATTGCGCCAAGCGCGATCTGAAGCGATTACATCGCTTCACCCTGCTGCGCAGGGATTATACCGGCAACCCACGGCTTGAAAAGTAAATGGCGCTAAAGCGCCGCTTCCTTTTCTGCGCACGTGGTATAATATTTTCATTTGCTGCCGGCGCCGGCAGAAGAATTATAAAAAGCAGATCCAGGAGGAAATACATGGACTTTCATACTTTATTCAGATCGCGGTGCCTGATCACGGACGGAGCGATGGGAACATACTACAGTGAGAAATACGGAAAGGAATCAGCTTCGCCCGAGAATGACAATCTGACGGCCCCGCAGAAGATCAAAGAAATCCACAGGGAATATATTGAGGCCGGAGCTGATATCCTGAGGACGAACAGCTTCGCCTCAAATATCCGGACTCTGTGCACAGGCGTTACCGGGAGAATGACAAGGGAAGAACAGCTGCGGACTGTCTATGAAAATGTCGCGGCATCCTGCCGGATCGCACAGTCAGCGGCAGAACAGGAACAGAGCCGTGCAAAAGAAGAAGGACGGGAAATAAAGGAAATCTATATTGCCGGCGATATCGGGCCTGTGCCGGAAAAACGCGGAGCTGAAGAACAGGACGGGGATCTGATCGAAGAATATAAGACCATAGCAAAGGCACATCTGGACGCCGGGCTGAAACTGATCTGGTTTGAGACGTTTTCAGATTTTGAGCGGATCCTTCCGGTGGCCAAATGGATCAGATCTGTCAGCGATGCTTTTATCATGGCAAGCTTTTCCGTCAATGTGTTCGGGTATACGCAGACAGGAATGGGAATACGGGAGCTGCTCAAAACGGCGAAAGAAAGTGACCTGATCGACGGGATCGGATTTAACTGCGGCATTGGGCCTTCCCATCTGGGAAAACTGCTGAAGCGGCAGGATCTGGGGAATCTGATCGTTGCAGCGGTGCCCAATGCCGGATATGCGGACCGGATTGAGAACCGGATGGTATACAGGGATAACTCCGATTATTTCAGCAAGGCGATGGAGGAGATTGCCGGCCAGGGAGTCAACATCATAGGAGGCTGCTGCGGAACAAATCCGGGATACATCCGTAAACTTTCGCAGGAAGCGGGGAACAGGCCGCTTGCCAGAAGGCTTTCGGACCGACCCGAACAGCGGGCAGAGTCAGAGATACGTTATGACAATAATCCATTTATACGGAAGCTGTATTCCGGAGAAAAAGCAGTGATCGCCGAGCTGGATCCGCCCTTTGACGGAAATGATAGAAAGATGGCGGATGCTGCGGCCGTCCTTAAGCGGGCAGGCGTAGAGATGATCACATTTTCCGACTCCCCAATGGGGAAGATGCGAGCATCAGCGGCAATGTCTGCGGTTAAGATCGCAAATCAGCTCCAGGTTGAGACAATGCCGCATATTGCATGCCGCGACAGAAATACGATCGGGATCGGTTCGGAAATACTGGGAGCCTATATGAACGGGATCCGCAATTTTCTGATCGTGACAGGAGATCCGGTGCCTTCGGGCGACAGGGGCAGCATCACATCTGTGTACGACTATCATTCTGTTACTCTGATGAATTACGTGCGGCAGCTGAACCGTGAGTACTTCGCCGAGGATCCCATTGCCTATGGCGGAGCGTTGAATTACGGAAGAAAGAATATCGATGCTGAGATCAGAAGAATGCAGAAAAAGTGTGAGGCCGGAGCATCATTTTTCCTGACCCAGCCGATCTATTCCGATGAAGATATTGAGAGGATCCGCTACATAAAGAGCAGGATAGACACGAAGATTATCTGCGGGATCATGCCGCTTGTCAGCTACCGTAATGCTCTGTTTATGAAGAATGAAATTACCGGGATCAATGTTCCAGATGAGATCATTGCACAGTATGACAAGAACATGAGCAGGGAAGAGGCTCAGGCGGTGGGAGTGCGCATTGCGATAGAGACTGCAGGCAGACTCGGCGAGACCGCCGACGGCTACTACTTTATGGTACCGTTTAACAGGGCTGCCATGATTGCGGAAATTATGGACAGACTTTCTCTCCATTGAGGAGTGGAGAAAAAACCAGGCTAATGCGTGCCAGTTCCGTATTTTTTGCAGAGCTCTATAAAGGCTTTCATATTATTCGTCAGATATTTGCTTTTATGGTAAATGATATTCAGATTTCGGGTTAGAGGCCGGTCAAAGGGAATCGTTTTGACTGTGTGATCTTCAATATCTTTTTTTACAAGCAAAAAGGGAAGTACGGCTGCCCCAAGTCCGGCGGCCACTCCCTGGACGATACTCTGAGTACTGGAACTCTCCCACAGAGGACGGATGCTGATATGCTGGAATGCAAAACAGGCATCCAAGATCTCACGTCCGGCACTTCCCTTTTCACGCATCAGAAGAGGGTATTCTGCAAGCTGTTCAAGCGTGATGTTCCGATATTTTGTAAGCGGGTGGTCAACGGAAACTATGCAGCACAGAAAATCTTCCATAAACGGCACAGAGACGATATCCGGATGATTCGGCTGGGTCTCTATGAGCCCGATGTCTGTTTCATTGTTGATGATTTGCTGTTCGATTGCAGCAGAATGTCTGATGCTTACTTCTGTCCGCAGATCAGGATACAAATTCTGATAACTTTTTAAGAGAACAGGAAGAATATGAGTTCCAATAGTAATGCTCGCGCCAATACGGACTGTTCCGAGAAAGTCCCAGTTACGAATCTTTTTCTCCATTTCATCAAATATAGAAACAATGTGCAGTGCATATCCATAAAATTCCTTCCCGCTTTCTGTGGGAGAGATGTGGCGGCCGATTCGTTCGAACAGCCGTATCCCATAATAATTTTCCAATTCCCTGATTGCAAAGCTGACAGAGGGCTGGGCAAGATGCAGTTCCTCTGCGGCTCGCGTTATATTGCTGTGTCTGTATACAGATACGAAGATCCTCATATGGCGAAGCGTCATAAATAAATGTCCTCCATATATAAGAAAAATATTATATATATAATAGAATAATAGTATTTTAATTATAAATCAAGGATAAATATACTTGAAGCAAAGGAGGAAGGAAAATGGAAACTAAGAAAAGGATATTATTATGGAAGATTTTTATTTCAACACTTTACCTGAGCACGTTTACTTTTGGCGGAGGCTATGTGATAGTCACGCTGATGAAGAAAAAATTTGTGGATGAATATCATTGGATCGAAGAAGATGAAATGCTGGACCTGATTGCGATCGCGCAGTCATCTCCCGGAGCTATTGCAGTAAACGGGGCTATTGTAGTCGGCTATAAACTGGCAGGATTAACAGGTACGCTGACGGCTATCATAGCGACGATCATACCGCCATTTGCAATCATATCGTTGATATCACTTTTTTACAATGCGTTTCAGAACAATTGTTTCGTAAGTCTGATGCTGGAGGGTATGCAGGCGGGAGTAGGCGCAGTTATCGCGGCGGTGGTCTTTGAGATGGCCGGCGGTATTGTCCATGGAAAAAATCCCGTATCCGTTATAATTATGGTGCTGGCCTTTGCCGCTACCTGCTTTTTTGAAATAAATGTGATTTATGTGATTCTGATATGCGCAGCAATCGGAGTTGTCAGGACAGTTATAGAGCAGAGGAGGGAGAAACAATGATATATCTGAAATTGTTTTTGAGTTTCCTTCAGATCGGGCTCTTCAGCTTCGGGGGAGGATATGCGGCTATGCCTCTGATTCAGGGGCAGGTTGTTGCGGAACACGGCTGGCTGAGCATGAAGGAGTTCACGGATCTGATTACAATTTCACAGATGACTCCGGGTCCGATCGCTATCAACTCCGCTACTTTTGTAGGAATCAAGATTGCAGGGATACCGGGGGCGGCGGTAGCTACGCTGGGATGTATCCTGCCTTCCTGTGTCATTGTGACGCTATTGGCCCGTTTGTATTTGAAATATCGTAATATGACAATGCTGCAGGGAATTTTGAATTCTCTCAGACCGGCGGTCGTAGCGATGATCGCTTCGGCAGGAATTTCCATTTTGATTACTGCATTCTGGGGAAATGAAGCGGCAGTTATTTTATCAAAGACAAATTGGATAATGGTGTTTATATTTGCAGGAAGTCTTGTCATGATCCAAAAATACAGGATGAATCCTATCGGTGTTATGGTCCTGGCAGGAGTGGTCAATACGGTTGTATCCGTGATCGGAGGGTGAGAAAGATGAGGTTTGTTGTCAGGTACAGAATAAATCATTACGATATTTACAATGAAAATAAAAAGATGGTCAGCATGATACAAATGAAAGTGATTTTCGCAAACTGTCTGGATGTATATGATGAAGCCGGAAACAGACGGTATCGGGTCATGCGCGACTGCGGCAAAATTGTGATAAAGACTGCGAAAGGAGAAAAGATTTGCTGTACGCTCAAATATCCTGTCGATGAGTCAGGGCGCATTATACAGAAGGGGTATGCCCGGCCTCCCATGGCGGAAAAAGCCGTTGCAAACACACAATTGGGAGAACTGGTTCTATGTCAGACAAAAAGAAGAGATTTTTTTATTTACCTGAACAACAGAAAAGTCGGAGAATTGCTTGATATGCTGTCAATATCAAAAAAGATTTTACTCTCGGACGAAATCCCGGAGGCGTTCTGCGGATTGCTCTTCGCTGTCGGATATCTGACCCTTCATGACGACGATGTCGGGATTGTATGAAAATCTGATTGTACTTTCCTGATCAAAGGTGAAGTTGTTGATGATTATAGACAGGATGCAAAAATAGTAAAAAACTATGCAGTGGGGGCATGACAATGCATTCAAACAAAGCATTAGACTTTTTTCCATCCCGGACCTAATATTATCTTAGGCAAAAATCCCAGTATTTTACCGGAATGGAGGAATTATCAATGGATACAGAAAAAATGAAACAGGACTTAGGCGGCGGAAACGTATTTGAGGTTGGCGAGCCGAATACAGCGTTTGCGCAGTATTTTACCGGACAGAGCTATCTGAAAATGCTCACAACAGAAAGAGTCGGAGTCGGCAATGTGACATTTGAGCCGGGTTGCCGTAACAACTGGCACATCCATCACAAAGGCGGTCAGATCCTCCTTGTAACAGGCGGACGCGGCTATTACCAGGAGTGGGGTAAAGAGGCTCAGGAGCTGAAAGCCGGAGACGTTGTAAATATCCCGCCGGAAGTAAAGCACTGGCATGGCGCAGCGCCGGATTCCTGGTTCCAGCATCTTGCCATTGAGGTGCCGGCTGAGGGCGCGTCCAATGAATGGCTTGAGGCAATTTCCGATGAAGAATATGGAAAATTAAAATAGCATGCTATGAAAGGGAGTAATAATCATGACAGAAGCAGCAGAAAAATATTTTAACAGATTTTATCCGGACGGCGAATTTAAACTTGCATCTACAGATCCGGAATTTGCAGAGTTTTTTGCAAACTTTTCATGCGACGAGGTGGTAAATCAGGATGACCTTGACGACCGTACAAGAATGATGGCAATTCTGGCTGCATTACTTGGATGTCAGGGAATTGACGAATTCAGGGAGGTGCTTCCGGGAGCCCTGAACCTCGGGGTGACACCGGTAGAGGTAAAAGAGATTGTCTATCAGGCATGTGCTTATCTCGGGATCGGGAGAGTGCGCCCATTCTTTGACGCGGTCAATGAAGTCCTGACGAAAAAAGGCGTCGCACTGCCGCTGGAAGGCCAGGCAACTACAACAATAGAGGATCGTGTGGAAAAAGGCGAGCAGGCTCAGGTGGATATTTTCGGAGACGGCATGAAAGGATTTGCTACATCCGGACCTGAGGAGAGCCGCCACATCAACCGATGGCTGTCCGGCAACTGTTTTGGCGATTATTATACCCGCAAGGGCCTGGATTACGGACAGAGAGAAATGATCACGTTCTGCTTCCTTGCAGCACAGGGCGGATGCGAACCACAGCTTACTTCCCACGCGGCAGGCAATATGAAAGCAGGAAACGATAAGGCATTTCTGATCAAGATTATTTCACAGTGCCTGCCTTATATCGGTTATCCGAGGAGCCTAAATGCACTCAGATGTGTGAATGAGGCGGCAGCTCAGTTATAACAGCATACAGATAGAAAACACCTTCTACACAGAAAATCGTGATCTTCTGTAAACAGAAGGTGTTTTTTTCGTTATATATGTGTAAAGAATGAGTTTTTCTTAGGATTTCTCACTGGATATTGAATGTGTGATGATGTTATAATAACTTTAACGGTTCACTTGATTAAAGAACTGTGTAGTTTTATAAAAGCAAGGAGTCATCCGGAAAGGAAGTATTATGAGAAAGACAAAGATCATCTGTACACTCGGACCTGCCACTGACAGGGATGGGATTCTTGAAGCGCTCATCAGAGAGGGCATGAATGTGGCGCGTTTTAATTTTTCACACGGCACCCACGAAGAACAGAAGGTGCGTCTGGAAAAGCTGAAAACACTGCGCAAACAGTTTGACAAGCCTATTGCGGCGCTTCTCGATACGAAAGGACCGGAAGTGCGCATCGGATGTTTCAAGGATAAGAAGATCACACTGGAAGAAGGTCAGGAGTTTACTCTTGTAAATGATGAAGTTGACGGAACGCAGGAGCAGGTTACGATCAGCTACAAAGATCTCTATAAGGACGTGAAGCCTGGTGATTCTATCCTGATCGACGACGGACTGGTCGGTATGGAAGTCGTAAATATCGTGGACAAGGATATTGTCTGTATCGTAAAGAACGGCGGAGACATTTCGGATCACAAGGGAGTCAATGTGCCGGGCGTGGAACTGAAGATGCCGTTTATCAGTCCGAAAGACAGGGATGATCTTATGTTTGGAATACAGGAAGATTTTGATTTTGTGGCCGCTTCATTTACAAGAACGGCCAGGGATATCCGGGAGATGAGACAACTTCTCAATGATAACGGCGGTCAGAATATCCATATTATTGCCAAAATAGAAAACCAGCAGGGGGTAGACAATATTGATGCGATTATAGAGGAAGCAGATGGCATTATGATCGCCAGAGGCGACATGGGAGTGGAAATTCCGCTTGAACATGTGCCGATTATTCAGCAGAGAATCATTGAGAAAGTCTATGAGGCCGGAAAGGTCGTTATTACTGCTACGCAGATGCTGGACTCTATGATGATTCATCCACGTCCGACCCGTGCGGAGACGACGGATGTGGCAAATGCAATTGCTCAGGGAACAAGTGCGATTATGTTGTCCGGAGAAACCGCAGCCGGTAAATATCCGGTAGAAGCTTTGAAGATGATGGTGAAGATAGCGGTTCATATGGAACGCAATATTGATTATAACAGAATTTTCCGCAGAAGAGAACGAAGTGAAGATCCGGATATCACCAATGCAATTTCCCATGCAACATGTATGACCGCTATCGATCTGAAAGCAAATGCGATCCTTGCGGTCAGCAAGACGGGAAATACAGCGAGGATGATTTCCAAGTATCGTCCGGAATGTCTGATCGCAGGATGTTCCAGTTCAGAAAAAGTATGCAGACAGTTGAATCTGTCCTGGGGCATCCTGCCTCTGCAGATCAGAGAAGAGTACAGCTCGGAAATCCTCTGCCTGCGTGCCATCGAAGCAGCACAGGCACACGGTATCGTGGAAGAGGGAGACAAGATCGTATTTACGGGCGGAATTCCGCTTGGTATCCCGGGCCGGACAAATCTGATCCGCGTGTGCATTGTAGGAGAATAAAAATCCGATATCATTTTTTTGTGTCAGCAGCAATCAGCTGCGCCAGTATCTATACAAGTGACATCCCGATGATAGCCACAGCGCCGACGGCGTACATCAAGGTGATCACAAGGCAGATCTTCATTAAATTATTTTTCACACCTGCTGTCGTATATGACAGCAGGGTGAAGATACCGCTGAAGATCATAAACGCTGCATAACTGTATACGATGATTTCAGCTGCGGGGGATTCCAGCGCCCAGTCAAATGTGCGCAGAGGCAGGATCGTCCAAGGAATAAAGATCATAAGTGTGCTGACAGCGGTTAATATTTTCTCTTTCATAATTCTATTATCTCCTTTCAGCCCGCCCGAAATACAGGCAGGAAATCAGTAAACAGATCAGTGAGATGAGGGCGGCAACGGGAATCCATGGGATTAGATCCAGCGAGCTCTTCCCGATGTTTTCCGCCACTTCCCCGTACTCTGACATGATAAGATAGAACGGGTATCCCATTGGATAGAGGAACCATACCTCCGTATTGTTGATGAGTACGCTCGACACGATCGAGACAAGTCCCACGCCCACGGAAAATATGGGGGTGGATATGCACACGGCGATCAGCCAGAACACAGTCAGCATAGGAAGAGAAGCAAGATACAGCTTTCCGGCAAAAGGAAGTACATAGCCCGGGGCAAGGATGAAGCTGTAGTCATTCAGCGCTCCCGCGGCGGCTGCGGCGATATAATATCCGGCAGTCATAAACAGGATAAATGCTGCTGCGGTCACTGCCAGGACAATGAATTTGGCAAAACACAAAAGAGGCGTACTGACCGGCAGGGCGAGCATTTTGAGGATGCCGTGATTAGTTCGTTCTGTCTGGACGAGAATAACGGTGGTGACGACCATGACTGCAGGATAGATAAACCACGTCATCCCCATAAATCCCTGGATGAAGAAGCTGTTTTCCGGCGAGATACCTATATCATTCATATCGAAATTCAGATCCGCGTTCAGAATGTTCGGTAACCACAGGATGACCGTGGCAGCGATCAGGATCAGCAGGATCTTTGAACGCTTTATCTTTTTAAATTCAACTAATGCTAATGTAAAAATATTCATGCAAACAACCTCCTGACTTTTAAGTAAATAAACTCTGCGGCACATGCGATGCCAGTCTCGCACACGGCGGCAATACAGTAATGGATCACCCGCGTTGTCTCCATGCCCGGTAATATCTGAAATGGCAGGACGTACGGGAACAAAGAGAAAATAAAATTATCCGTGGGGAGCATGGTCGCCGTAAAGATACATAATACTCCGATTCCGAGCGTGGTCCACATGTTCCGGCATGCCGATGAGATTACGAGAGCAATTATGGCTGCCGGAAGCGTGAGGAGCAGTGTAAATCCGAGAGTCTGCAGCATTTCGATAAGTTCTTCTTTTCCGGCGTCCAGCCAGTGCCATCCGCAGAAACACAGAGAAGCAGCCTCGAAGAGGAACATCACAAGCACAAACGGAAGGAGAATCCCGCATTTTCCGGTAAAAAGTCCTGACTCCCGGACAGGGAGAGACTGCATCTTCTGAAGCCCGTTATCCGCATATTCAATGTGGTACAGAATGCAGGCTCCGGCTGTGACGAGCAGGAGATTCAGCATGGAGATCAATTGCAGATTGGCGTCCGTGAGGACTGCGGCAGGCGAACCCGCCATAGAGGTAAAGGTATCCGGACGTGCGGCTGTATTAATGACCGGCAGTGCCGCCGCTATGATGCTGCCTGCGATAAATGCAGCCGTCAGACCGGTCCGTCTGATCTTCTTACATTCTAATCGGAAACTCATTTCGCACCACCCCGCCTTATATTGTCTTCCTCGATCAGCGCGAGGAACATATCCTCCAGATTATCGTCGGGATAACCCTCAAAAGCTGCTTTTTCTTTCAACTCTTCCAGCGTTCCCTCAAAGAGCAGATGTCCGTGGTTTAATACGCCGATGTGGTCTGCCATCAGCTCGATCTCCGAGAGAAGATGTGAAGAGACGAACACCGTACAGTCAAATTTGTCCGGCAGGGAGCGGATCAGCGTACGGATCTCATGGATGCCCACCGGATCCAATCCATTTGTAGGTTCGTCGAGGATCAGGATAGGCGGCCTGCCGAGAAGGGCTCCCGCAAGTCCGAGCCGCTGCTTCATGCCCAGAGAATATTTACGGGCAAGGCGTTTCTTATAAGGGGTGAGATCTACGAGCTCCAATGCGTCGTCCACAGTGGATTTCGGCAGTTTTAAGATCCGGCGGATAATGTCAAGATTTTCCTCTCCGGTAAGGTTCCCGTAGAAAGCGGGAGCCTCGATAAAAGAACCGATCTCCCGCAGGATTTTCACGCGGTTGTGGGGATAGCTCATTTTGTCGATGACAAATGCGCCGCTGCTCGGGCGAGTGAGCCCGAGGAACATTTTCATGGTCGTTGACTTCCCTGCGCCGTTCGGTCCGACGAAGCCGTACACAGATCCTTTCGGAACGTGCAGGTTCAGGTTTGAGACTGCGGTAAAGTCATTGTAGGATTTGGTCAGGTTTCTTGTCTGGATTATATTCATATCACACATCTCCTTTTGATTTTCTGTATCTTTATCATAAACGGCGAACCTTACATCTATCTTCTCCCTGCCTTACATTTACCTTACATTTGCTGCACAGGATACAAAATGCGAGACCGCTGTGCTACAATATCTCTGGCAGCGGATCTGTGCCGCGGCCTGAAAACGGCGAGATCCTGTACAGGGAAATACTGATGCTGGGATGCTTTGCCGGAAAAGGAGGAAAATGTCTATGCTATCAGATTATATAAAGAGGAAGCGGATCCTGCTCGTGGACGATGAGCCGGAGCTGCTGGATATGGTCGTATCTATATTAAAAGAAGACGGGTATGAGGACATCCGGACTGCACAGAGTGTGGCAGAAGCGTTGAAGGCGGCGGATGAATTTGAACCTGAGATGGCTGTTCTCGATGTAATGCTCCCGGACGGTGACGGCTTCGGCCTGATGGAAAAGTTGAAAGAAAAGGGCGATTATCCTGTACTTTTCCTGACTGCACGGGGAGAAGACGAGGACAAATTCAGAGGCTTCGGCCTGGGTGCGGACGACTATATGGTAAAGCCATTCCTGCCAAAGGAGCTGCTCTTCCGCATCGCAGCGATCCTACGCAGGAGCTATAAAGATGAAGATCCACTTGTGAAATTGAGCGGCTGCGAGATCGACCTGGAACGGGCGGAAGTGATAAAAGGGGGAGAACGCATTCCTCTCACCGCGAAGGAATATGAACTTCTCTCAGCGCTGTACCGTAATGCAGGGCGTATTGTGACGATTGATACTCTCTGCGAGGCAGCATGGGGAGACAACCCGTACGGATATGAGAATTCTCTCATGGCGCATATCCGGCGCATCCGGGAGAAAATAGAGGAAAATCCATCGAAGCCGGTCTCACTGGTGACAGTCAAGGGGCTGGGATATAAGTTGATGGTAGAAAGGAAATGACAGACAATGAAAAGCATTCCTAAATTGATCCGGAGATTTGTCCTGATCCTGCTTCTGAGTATTTTTCTCTTTCTGGCGCTCAATATCGGTTTCCTTATCTCCTATACGGTTGGACACTCTACGAACGGAAGACCATGGACAACCGCACAGGATGCGGCGGAAGCTATGGCAGCGACAGAAGAAGGATATACTCTGCCGGAGGAGATGCAGGCAGAGCTTGAAAGCGAAAATATCTGGGCAGTCTATATAGATAACACCACGTTAAAGGCGCTGTGGCACTCGGATAATCTGCCGGATACAGTGCCGCTCGAATATACTGCATCGGAGATTGCGTCGCTCACCCGGGGATATATTGACGACTGCCCCACATTTACCGGAACAGGAGAAGAAGGGCTGATGATTCTGGGATATCCGCAGAAGAGCTACTGGAAACATATGTACGCGAGCTGGGATTTCCAGATGATCGAGAGCGCTCCGAGGATACTGCTTACGGTTTTTGCGGCAAATATTGTGCTTGTGCTTTTAATCTATATCGGGGTGAATTCCGGACTGCTGCGCTCGGTGCGTCCGATCGTGGAGGGCATCCGGAAGCTGCCGGAAGGCGAAACGGTCAGATTAAAAGAAAAAGGAATACTCTCAGAGCTGGCATTTCATTTGAATAAGACTTCGGAAATGCTTCAGTCGCAGAAATATCAGCTCAGAAAGAAAGACGCCGCCCGGGCCAACTGGATCGCCGGTGTATCCCATGATATCCGCACGCCTCTGTCCATGGTCATGGGGTATGCGGCGCAGCTCGAGGATTCCGGATATCTGCGGGAAGAGGACCGAAAGAAAGCTTCCGCGATCGTCCGCCAGAGCCGCAGGATGAAGAACCTCATCAATGACCTGAACTTGGCATCAAAGATGGAATACAATATGCAGCCTATTGTCAGGGAAGAAATCAATGCAGTTGCCCTTGTCCGGCAGGTGGCAGTGGATTTCATAAATATGGACGTGGACGGAAGATATCCCATAGAGTGGGAGACGGACGAGGAACTTGCCGTCTGCCGGATCTGTGCAGATAAAGAACTCATAAAGCGGGCGGTTTCGAATTTGATCCAGAACAGTATGAACCATAATGAGGACGGATGTACTGTTTATGTAGCAGTGGAGGAAATAAAAGGATACTGTGTGATCTCAGTGGAGGATAACGGGGCAGGCGCTTCTGAAGAAGAAA
Source organism: Candidatus Mediterraneibacter intestinigallinarum (assembly GCA_019119265.1). Lineage (GTDB taxonomy): Bacteria > Bacillota > Clostridia > Lachnospirales > Lachnospiraceae > Mediterraneibacter > Mediterraneibacter intestinigallinarum. The sequence continues at coordinate 48,083 of DWXI01000173.1, forward strand.
TTGAAAGATTGAACCATGCGCCGCACTATATGGTGTGCGATACAAATACAAGGGAGCAGCGCCACGGGCTGGGGCTTTTGATCGTAAAGCAGATCGCAGAGTCACATGGAGGAAAGGCGGAGATTGGAAAAAGCGGACATGGGGGATTCGGAGTGAAGATTGTGCTGCCGCTTGCTGCGGGAAGCAGAGCGTGTAGACAAATAGAATATTGAAAATTAGAATAGATATTTATATTCAATGGTGGTATCATAAAATAGAAAGATATCTGCAAAGAACGAATGATGCTTATGGCATTGTCACAGTTTTACGTGTGTTACAAGATGGAATGGATTGGCAGAATATTATTAAACGGTTTTTTAGTAAACATTTGTGATTAGAATTGTAGTTAAAAAGAAAGACTGAAACAAGCAGTGATATTCTATACAAGAGAGTAACACTGCTTGTTTAATTAATAATTTTCTGCTTTCAAGTTTTAGATAAAAGGAGCCTTATATTATGGACAACCTGATTTTCAGCCTGAATGCTACAGTTCCCATCTTTCTTCTGATGGTACTGGGATTCATATTAAACAAACTCGGTCTGATCGATGATGTTTTTGCATCAAAGATGAACAAATTCGTGTTCCTCGTTCCACTGCCGGTCCTGTTGTTTGAGGATCTCTCGACAGTGGATTTCTCTCAGGTATGGAACCTGAAATTTGTCCTGTTCTGTTTTGCTGTTACGCTGATATCTATTATTATTGCGGCTTTGGCGTCCTTCTTATGGAGAGATAAGAGTATACAGGGAGAATTTATTCAGGCGTCGTACCGCAGCAGCGCCGCACTCCTGGGTATTGCGTTTATCCAGAATATATACGGGAATGCAGGGATGGCTCCTCTTATGATAATCGGCAGCGTGCCTCTGTATAATGTCATGGCGGTTGTTGTGCTTTCATTTTTTAAGCCGGAGAGAAAGAAGCTGGATAAAGAAGTGTGGATAACGACTCTCAAAGGAATTGTTACAAATCCGATTATCCTCGGTATCGTGGCAGGGCTTGTATGGTCGGCCATGAGGCTTCCTATGCCATCTATCCTGGAGAAGACGGTGTCGGATATAGGGGCGACGGCTACTCCGCTTGGACTGATGGCTATGGGCGCAAGTTTTGATCTGAAGAAAGCGTTTGGAAAGGCCAAGCCCGCGGTAACTGCGTCTGTTATGAAGCTGGTACTTTTTGCGGCCTTGTTTCTTCCTCTCGCTGTGTGGATGGGATTCCGAAAAGAAGAACTGGTGGCAATCCTTGTTATGCTTAGTTCGGCGACGACAGTAAGCTGCTATGTAATGGCGAGGAATATGGGCCATGAAGGAGTGTTGACTTCAAGTGTGGTCATGTTGACGACACTTTTCAGTGCGTTTACATTGACGGGCTGGCTGTACATACTGCGGAGTATGGGAATGGTTTAAAAATGGAAACGGGGACGTAGTAAAACCGGGTTTTACTACGTCCCATTTCCATTTTTGGTTAATGTTTAGATATATACTCCCATGCTTCGGGATCGAACTCTCTATCCTTATAATAATATTTCTTATCCTCTTCCGTGATCTGTCGGATCACCCTGCACGGATTCCCTACAGCCACAACCCAGTCGGGAATATCTTTTGTCACCACGCTCCCCGCGCCGATTACTGTATTGCTTCCAATGTGTACGCCCGGCATGATGACGGTGTTGCCACCGATCCAGACATTATCACCGATAGTTACGCTGATGCCATACTCATACATGGAGTTGCGGGAAACAGGATGGAGAGGATGTCCTGCCGTATAGATGGATACATTTGGAGCCATCTGGCAATTGTCGCCGATCTTTACCTTCGCCACATCGATGATCGTGCAGTTATAGTTTGCAAAGAAGTTTTTCCCTACTTCGATATGGGAGCCGTAATCACAATAGAATGGTGGATTGACGAAGGCGCCGTCTGATTTCCCAAGGAGCTCTTTAACGATTCTCCCAATCTCGTCAAAATCAGAGCGGTCCACTGTGTTCAGGCGCTGCAGAACCCTGCGGCATACTTTCTGTTCCTCCATTACGGACTCGTCGGAGATATAAGCCATCTCCCGGTCTCTTCTTTCAATATTATCCATTTTTTCCTCCTTTTTGGATATGGGGACGTAGTAAAATCGAGTTTTACTACGTCCCCATATCCGTTTTCGGTTATTTTAATACACGGCAATTCTTCTTCATATCATAATCTTTATGTATTCCGTCATCGTCATAAAGCACATATTCGGCACCTTTATAACCAATCAATCGGATTGTTTCCATATTGATGTCATCTACGTATTCTGCCGCATCAGCTATCGGAACGCATTTGCCGGAGCGAATGAACAGCGGCACCTCGTTGAGAGCGATGTCCACGTAGTGGACGCCTTTTCCTAGAACCTCTTCGGAGATGCTTCCGTCGGGCAGAAATTTTATGAATTTCATCTCTTCAGGCAGGTATACGTATCTGCCCTCTCCATTCTGCTCGTACACAGGCGCGATCATGATCTCATTGCCAAGCATGAGCTGGTCTTCGATTCGGCGAGCCATCTTGTCGTCCGGGTATACGAAAGCCAGCGGTTTAAAATACATATCATCCGTTAAGGCTGCTTTCATGTACTCACTGTACAGATAGGGCAGCAGACGGTACCTGACGCCGACTACATGACGGAAGTCCTCCATATTTTCAAACTGATAGCACTCCTGTTCCCGTGTGCCCAGAGCGGTGTGATTCCTCATAAGAGGCGTGAATACGCCCAGTGCGAGGAAGCGGAGCAGCAGGTCTCTTGTCGTGTCAGCGCCGAAGCCCCCAAGATCAGCTCCCGTATAGAGGAATCCGCACATATTAAGCGACGGCATCATTTTCAGATTGAGCAGGATATGTGACCACCAGGATTTGTTGTCTCCTGTCCAGATGCCGCCGTAGCGATGCATTCCGACATAAGAAGAACGGGAGAACATCAGGAAACGCCTGTCGGGATCGATGCGCTCAAACGCCTCTCCTGCGGCTCTTGTTATGTTGAATCCGAACAGGTTGTGTACTTTGTCGTGACGTACCATCTGTCCGTTTACGTTATGATAGAATCTTTTATAATCATCCTGACTGTTAGCGAGACTTCCCAGTTTGTCGCCGAGCTGCCATACACCGATGTCTTCTTTGGCTTCCCTGTCTTTTTCACTCCCATCCCAGTTGCTCGTTCCGGTCTCAGCGAATTTCCGCGCCATATCTTTTGCTTCTTCAAGCCCTTCTTTTGAGTAGAAGATAGCAGGTTCGTTCATATCGTTCCAGAAACCTTCGATGCCTTGATCCGTGAGAAAACGATACTTATCTCCGAACCATTTCCGTGCCTCGGGATTCAGAACATCCGGAAAATGAGTATCTCCAGGCCAGACTGCCGCTACAAAATCGCTTCCGTCTTCTCTCTGGCAGAAGTAGCGGTTTTTTACGCCTTCTTCGTAGACGCTATATCCGTCCTCAATCTTTACGCCCGCGTCAATGATCGGGATCAGACGGATGTGACGGTCTTTCATTTCCCGGACAAATGCAGGAAAATCCTTGAAATCATCGTTTACGGTAAAGTCTTTGTAGGAATCCATGTAATCAATGTCCATATAGATCATATCCAGCGGAATGTGATTCTCGCGGTAGCCCTGCGCAACCTTTTCGAAATCTTCCTTTGTCTTGTATCCCCAGCGGCTCTGCCCGAAGCCAAATGCGAATTTGGGCGGGATATAGCTCTGCCCGATCATGGTGCGGAACTGTTTTACGATATCATAAGGAGTATCCCCGTCGATGACGTACAGCGTAAGGTCCGCGTTTTCGCAGGCAACATTCAGTGTGTCCATGCGTGTATAGCCGATGTCAAATGTGATCTTGGACGGATAGTCAAAGAACAGTCCGAAGCTTTTCTCTCCGGCGATGATAATAAAATTGTGGGCGCCGTACAGGGAACGCTTATCTTCCGTGTGGTTCGGGTCATCGGAGCAGTCGCTGATATAGCAGTAGCCACGTTTGTTGATGCCGCGGTTTGCCTCGCCCAGACCGTAGACGATATCATCGTCATCCATGATATAAGTAAAAGAAAAGCCGTCCTGTGTGTCGATGACGCCGTATGCAGGCGCGCTGTCCGCCTGCGCGATGTCGGCCATGACAGCTTCTGTCTCAAAAGGTGTTCCGTAAATGTGTTTGCGAATCATGTCATTTCCTCCTTTTCGTAACAGTTCAGCCCGCGCCATTCGCAAAACCGCATGCGTGCTACTGCGGATGCCGCCGCTGTTTTGCTCATATACCGGCGCTCAGCTCATCTGATTATCAGGAACCGGATTCTTATGCAAGCTTCCGTCTCCTGGTAATCAGATGGCTGAACTGTTATTATAAATCTGCATTATTTATATTGTATTATAATGCTTTGGACGGGATAAGACTTGCAGTATTCTGCAAAGTTATAACATAAAACTGCTTTTTCGACTATCATTCGGCAACCGCGTCGACTGGTGTTCAACTGATATCGACTGAGGTCAACTGTCGTGGCGTATTGACGTACTCTCTTACGTATACTTAAATCTATTTAACTGAATGTGCTCCAGGAATATCCGCGCCCGTTGCTGAAGCACGGCAGTTATATCAATCTGAACGGATACTGGAACTATGCATTTACAAAAGAATTTAAAAAGCCGGAACAATATGACGGGCAGATCCTTGTTCCCTTTTCTCCGGAGACTGTGCTCTCCGGCGTATCCCGGCAGCTGAAGCCGGACGAGTATCTCTGATACCGGCGCACATTTAAGCTTGAAAGATGGAGCGAACGAAAGGCAGGCAGACGTCAGATCCTGCATTTCGGGGCAGTGGATCAGGCGTGTGTCGTATATGTAAACGGGCAGAGGGCTGCGAGACATACGGGAGGATACCTGCCGTTCGAGGCGGACATTACCGCACTGGTCCGTGATGGCGAGAATGAACTGACCCTTGCGGTAAAAGACTTAAGTGACACTTCCTACCATGCCAGAGGCAAACAGCGCCTGGAACGGGGCGGAATGTTCTATACAGCCCAGAGCGGTATCTGGCAGACTGTATGGATGGAAGAAGTGCCGGAGACTTATATCGCGAACATTGAGGCCGAGGCTGATCTTGAGAAGAGTGGTGTCAGGATACGTGTATTGGCGGCGGAAAATCCTGGGAGCAGAGTCTGCGCAAATGGGCAGGCGGTGCACACAGGAACTCCATCAGATGAAGAAGGGGAAGAAAGCAGCCAGACTGGACACCCGATAACGATACAGATCCAGCATCCGGAACTCTATACAGACAATGCTTCCCCGAAATCGAAAAATCAACCGAACAATCAGCAGATGTGCAGCGTGTCCGGTATTACAGGCGATTGCATCGAAATCCCGGTTCCGGATATCAGGCTATGGACATGCGAGACTCCGTATCTTTACTTCCTTACAGTGACTATGGGAGAAGACCGGGCGGAAAGCTATTTCGCTATGAGAAAATTCTCGATCGAGGAGGATGAAGATGGAATTCCACGTATCTGTCTGAGCGGGAAAGCGCAGTTCCAGAACGGCGTCCTTGATCAGGGGTACTGGCACTGCGACCGGCTTGGGCTGGTGGTCTGGCAGGACATGGTAAACGGAGGAGAAGCCTACAGGTACTGGTTTGTGACTTATCTGGCTACGGTGATGTCCTGGCGCGGCATTACGATAAAAGATAACCACCCCTGGCTGCTAGCCAGGAGAGACAAGGCAGGAAGAGCTTACCCGGATCGCAGGGAAAGTTTTCAAACTGAAAGTGCGACCTGAGAAAGAGCGCGCCGCCGTACTCTCAGAGATCGGCGGGCATACTTACAGGGAACCGGGGCACAGCGCCTGTGAAGAACTGTATGGTTATGGCACCTGCAAGGATAAGGAAGTCCTTGGAAAAGCGTACCGGGAACTGATGGACAAAGTGCGGGCGCTTATCCCACAAGGACTCTGCGCCAGTGTGTATACCCAGTGGGCGGACATTGAAGAAGAAATCAACGGGGTATATACGTGGGATCGGGAAGTGCGGAAGATCTAGCTCGCCAGTGTCCAGATCCAGTAGATAAATCCTAATGCCCAGCTTGTGAAAATGCCATACAGGATTACGGGACCGGCGATGGTGAAGATCTTGCAGCCGATTCCGAATACCTGCCCTTCCTTCTTATATTCAATAGCAGGGGCGGCTACAGAGTTGGCGAATCCGGTGATAGGAACGAGTGCTCCCGCGCCGCCCCATTTTGCCAGGCGGGGATAGATGCCTGTTCCGGTGAGAAGCACACTGATCAGAACAAGCATCATGGAAGTCCAGCTGCTGCATTCATCGGTGCTCAGTGAACGGAATTCGCAGTAATGATAGATGATCTGCCCAAGTGTGCAGATCGCACCTCCAAGCAGAAACGCCTTGAGCATATTCAGCCATACATTGTGCCTGGGCGTTTTTTCATTGACATATTTCTCATATTCTTTTTCTTTCTTTAATTTCTGTATCTTATCCATGGGAATATCTCCTTTACTTCCGGTTTTGCCCGGTGGTTTTATATCTTGTATCACTTAGTATTCGGATTTCTCTCCCTGAATATACATTGCATATTTTTCACAGCAGTGCAGATAATATTGGTATCTCAAGAAAATCACAGAAATGAGGATATCAGCATGAACCGGATAATAAAAGGAAAACAGAGCCTGCTTTTTGAAAATGCACCTTATATCGTGAGTGCAGCATCTGTGACAGGCAGCAAAGAGGCGGAAGGACCGTTGGGAAAACTCTTTGATATGACAAATGAGGACGACCTGTTCGGCGCACAGACATGGGAAGAGGCGGAGAGTACCATGCAGAAAGAAGCCTGCGTGCTTGCTCTTGGAAAAGCACATGTGAAAGCAGACGAGATCCGCTATCTTTTCGGCGGAGATCTGTTGCGGCAGGGAATCGCTACATCCATGGGCGTAGAGGCGCTGCAGATTCCCATGTTCGGGCTATATGGGGCGTGTTCCACCTCAGGCGAGGCGCTGGCCCTTGCGGGAATGAGTGCGGCAGCAGGATACGGAAAATATATGCTGGCGGTCACATCCAGCCATTTTGGGAGCGCGGAGAAAGAGTTTCGTTTCCCTCTCGGATATGCAAATCAGCGTCCATTGTCCGCTCACTGGACGGTGACTGGAAGCGGAGCATTTCTTGTACGTGCAGCAGAACCGGACAGTGATTCGAAAAACGGTCAAAGCAGATGTGAAAAAACAGCACTTCCGTCGGAAGACGACATCAGTACCGCTCATATCTCCCATGTACGCATCGCAGGAGTTACGATCGGAAAGATTGTTGATTACGGCTTGAAAGATTCTCAGAACATGGGAGCCTGTATGGCGCCTGCTGCTATGGATACGATTGTGCAGAACTTCGAAGATACAGGGAGAAACGAGCAGGACTACGACCGTATTATTACGGGAGATCTCGGGTATGTGGGCCAGTCTATTCTGTTCGATCTGGTCAGAGGAAAAGGATATGATATAAGGAAGATACATCTTGACTGCGGAATGACCATATTTGACAGGGAGACCCAGGATACACATGCAGGAGGAAGCGGGTGCGGATGCGCTGCTGTTACCCTCGCCTCTTTCATTCTCCCTAAGATTGAGAACGGGGAGTGGAAACGGGTCCTTTTCGTTCCTACAGGAGCTTTGATGTCTACGGTGAGTTTCAACGAAGGCGCCAGTGTGCCGGGAATTGCACATGGAATTATACTGGAACATTGGACCTGATAACGAGAAAAATATCGGAATCGGTGAAAGGAGAGAAATACGATGGAATATATTACTGCATTTGTGATAGGAGGCCTGATCTGTGCTGTTGTACAGATTCTTCTGGACCGTACAAAACTGATGCCGGGAAGGGTCATGGTTCTTCTTGTATGTACAGGAGCTCTGCTGGGATTCTGCGGCATTTATAAGCCTTTTCAGGAGTTTGCCGGATCCGGTGCAAGCGTTCCTCTGCTCGGATTTGGAAATACGCTGTGGCAGGGAGTGAAAGAGGCCGTGGATGAAAACGGGTTTATCGGTATCTTTATGGGCGGCTTCAAAGCCAGTGCAGTCGGGATTTCCGCAGCGCTGATCTTCGGATATATTGCATCTTTTATTTTTGATCCGAAAATGAAGAAGTAAATCCAGCGCGTTGTTGCAGATTAAGAGTATATTGACAGGTTTTGTTTACTGATGATATGATAATCCACGTATTGTTACCACAGCAAAGGAGGATTATGCGAGATGTGTGGAATCGTTGGATATGTAGGAGAGGAACAGGCGGCGCCTATTTTATTAGAAGGATTATCAAAACTGGAGTACAGAGGATATGACTCTGCCGGAATTGCAGTTCGGAACGAGCTGTCAGGGGATATTTCAGTTGTAAAGGCAAAGGGGCGTCTGAATATTCTGGCGGAAAAGACAGACAACGGAAGGAGTGTACGCGGAACCTGCGGTATCGGTCATACACGCTGGGCAACCCACGGCGAGCCGTCGGAGAATAATGCCCACCCTCATTGCACAGATGATAAATCTGTTGTCCTTGTACACAACGGAATTATAGAGAATTATCAGGAATTAAAAGACAAACTTGTTAAATCGGGATATACGTTTTATTCTCAGACAGATACGGAAATTGCGGTGAAACTGATTGATTATTATTATAAAAAGACAGGAACACCACTGGAAGCGCTTACCAGGAGCATGCTCCGTATCAGAGGATCCTACGCATTCGGCGTAATGTTCCATGACTATCCGGGCAGACTTTTTGCAGCAAGAAAGGACAGCCCGCTTATCATAGGCCAGAATGAGGCGGGAAGTCTGATGGCGTCAGATGTACCGGCGATTCTCGATAAGACAAGAAATGTGTACTATATTGATAATCTTGAGATTGCAGAACTGACCAACGATGAAGTACATTTCTATAATATAGACCGGGAAGAGATCCAAAAGGAAATGGTGGAGATCAAATGGGATGCGGAATCTGCTGAGAAAGGCGGCTATGAGCATTTCATGCTGAAAGAGATCCATGAACAGCCGAAAGCGGTACAGGATATGATCGGCGCCTATGTAAAAGACGGAGCTGTGGATTTCTCGGAAGTGGGGATTACAGACGATGATATGAAAAATCTGGAGCGTGTCTATATCGTTGCCTGCGGTTCTGCATATCATGTAGGCATGGCAGGCAAATATGTACTGGAAGATCTGGCAGGAATCCCGGTGGAGGTAGATCTTGCATCAGAATTTCGTTATCGCAACCCGATCATTGTGCCGAACTCCCTGGTGATCATCGTGTCTCAGTCCGGAGAAACGGCGGACAGTCTCGCCGCTTTGCGCCTTGTAAAAGATCGCGGAGTTCCGGTGATGGGGATCGTTAATGTAGTCGGATCAAGTATTGCGCGTGAAAGCGACTATATCCTGTATACTTATGCAGGACCCGAGATATCCGTGGCAACGACAAAAGCATACAGTACGCAGTTGATCGCCATGTATCTGATCGCAATCCAGACTGCAAAGGTAAAAGGTAAAATTGATGATGAACGTTATGTCGGACTGCTGACAGAGATGGAGACTCTGCCGTCTAAAATCCAGAAAACTCTGGACGATAAGGAAAGGATCCAGTGGTTCGCAAGTAAGTATGCAAATGCGAAAGATATTTTCTTCATCGGCAGAGGGCTTGATTATGCTATCAGCCTGGAGGGAAGTTTGAAAATGAAGGAAATCAGCTATATCCATTCCGAAGCATATGCGGCAGGTGAACTGAAACACGGACCGATCAGCCTTGTGGAAAAAGGAATCCTTGTAGTCGGCGTCCTGACTCAGAGCGATCTGTTTGAAAAGACGCTGAGCAATATGGTAGAGGTTAAGAGTCGTGGCGCTTATCTGATGGGCCTTACTACTTATGGTAACTACAATATAGAAGATACGGCTGATTTTTCGGTATATGTGCCGAAGTCTGAGCCGTATTTCATGACAAGTCTTGCTATAGTTCCGCTCCAACTTATGGGATACTATGTGAGCGTGGCGAAGGGCCTGGATGTGGATAAGCCGAGGAATCTGGCGAAATCAGTGACAGTAGAATAGAGTATTTACAAACATTTAACACAATCCTCCGGGCCGGTTCCTTTTTCATCTGATATAATGATTCTGCATTGATGTCAGAGAAAAAAAGGAGTGGATTCTGTAGATTATATACAGAAATTTAAAGTGAAATATTATGAAAAACAATATCATGACACAGATTGAATCCGGCTATGCAAATCTGAGGAAATCCGAAAAACAGGCTGCCGATTACATATTGGACCATATGGATCAGGCACAGGATCTGCCTCTGGACCGCCTTGCAAAAGCAGCGGGAGTGAGTCAGCCTACAGTACTCAGAATGCTGAAAGCCCTTGGATATAAGGGGTATAAGGATTTTCGCTATCATCTGGTTGCGGAGCTGGCCAAGTCAGGAGGAAAAGAAAAAGCAGACGAACAGCCCCAGCCTATGTATGGCTATACGCTGAACAGGAAAGACAGCCTGAATGAAATACCGGTCAATATTACAATGACCACAGAGCGTATGCTTGAAGAGACGCTAAAGAATTTTCCGGGGAAGACATATCAGAAAGTCATAGAAGCCCTGAAGAATGCCAGGATGATTGATATTTACGGTGTAGAGAATTCAGAAGTCACAGCGGTGGATCTTCTGACCAAGCTGCTGTATTTGGGGCTTCCGTGCAGACATTTTACCGACTGTTATCTGCAGCAGATCGCCGCCGGACGCCTGACGGATCAGGATGTGGCTGTGGGCATTTCCTATTCCGGGGAATCGAAGGATACGGTGGACGCCATGAGAGCGGCGAAGCGTTCCGGAGCATGTACGATCGCGATCACGAATTTCAAGGATTCTACGATCGGTAAATATGCGGATATCCTGATCTGTACCAGCCAGGATCAGCATTTCTACGGCAATGCGATCTTCTCCAGGTCTACACAGATCCTGATCGTGGACATGATCTATATGGGCTTGATCTCATCGGATTATGTACACTATGTGGAACAATTAAATAAATGCGAAAAGGTCGTGCGTGACAAAGCATATGAACATTACCGGAAGCGGTGAACAGTCCGGGAACGTCATCGGCAAAGCCGCATGAATGGTAGAAAACCTACATCTTAAAGTATGTTAAGCCTCTGTAAAGTTTACAATTTCTTTACAGAGGCTTGATTTTTTCTTGATAGAAATTCCGGAAACAACACGGGTATAATCTTACGTGCAGGCTGCCGGACGGAATCCGGAACCTGCAAAACGAAGCTTTGCTGATATATAGTGAAGAAGAGGAGTTAAGTATTATGCTTGAGTTGAAAAATGTAAAAAAGAGTTATGACGGCACGCCGGTACTCACCGACATCAGCCTGAATATCGAGGATGGTGAGATTGTTTCTATATTAGGACCATCCGGATGCGGCAAGACAACGCTTCTGAACCTGATCCTCGGTATCGTGGATTCGGACGGCGGCCAGATCATCTACAATGGCCAGGACATCACGAATGTTCCTATGGAAAAGAGAGGATTCAACATTGTGTTCCAGGATTACGCCCTGTTCCCGAACCTGAATGTATACCAGAACATTACATACGGGCTGCGGAATAACCCGGAAATCTCTTCCAGAGAGGAAGTAGAAGACCTCATCCGCCTGCTTGGACTTGAAGAGCATTTAAATAAGAGGATCGGACAGCTCTCCGGCGGACAGAAACAGAGAGTCGCGCTTGCGCGGACAATGGTGATGAAGCCGAAGATCCTTCTTCTCGACGAGCCTTTAAGTGCTCTGGACGGCGTGATCAAAGAGTCCATCAAGGACAGGATCAAGACGATCGCAAGAGAATATAACCTTACAACGATCATCGTAACACATGATCCGGAGGAGGCGCTGACGCTTTCCAACCGCGTGATGATCATCAATGAAGGGCAGATCGCCCAGTTCGGCCGCCCGGAAGAAATCATCAGCAGACCGGAGAACGGATTCGTGAAGAAATTCATCCTGAATCAGCTGGAGATCAAGAAGAACAATATCTTCACCCTGTTTGCAGGTCAGCTTGCACAACAGGCACAGGTCGGCTGAAGAGGTGAGCGTTATGAGAAAGAACAGAGAGATTAAAGCTATTTTTGCGGTGATGGCAGTGTTTTTCGCAGGATTTCTGGCAGTGCCCATGATCAGTGTCCTGGTAAAATCCTTCACCGGAAACGGAGAAACAGCATCGCTTTCCCACTACGTCGAGGTGCTGACCGGAAGAGGCTTCCTGCGCGCTTTAGGGAACAGCTTTGCAATCTCCATATGCAGTGCGCTTCTCGCGACTGTCCTGGCCTTTATCCTGGCATACACGATCCACTATACAAATGTGGGAAAAAGATATAAATGGCTGATCAGTAAGGCGGCGATCCTTCCTATGCTGCTCCCGACGATCACTTATGGATTTGCGATCATTTATTCCTTTGGAAAGCAGGGACTGCTGACACAGCTCTTCGGAAGACAGCTCTTTGATATCTACGGATTCAACGGCCTTCTTCTGGGCTATGTAGTGTATACGCTCCCGATCGCATTTACCCTGATCAACAATGCCATGGGGTATATCGATAAGAGATTTATGATCGTGTCAAGGCTTATGGGGGATTCCCCGCTGCAGACTTTCCGCATGACGATCGTGATCCCGCTTCTGGGAACCCTGGCAACGTCATTTATCCAGACTTTCTTCCTGTGCTTTACAGATTTCGGTATACCGGCGTCTGTAGGAGGACAGTATGAGGTTGTGGCGAGCGTGCTTTACGAAGAAATGCTCGGAAGTATCCCGAACTTTGGCAACGGTGCTGTCGTGGCGCTTGTCATGATCATTCCGTCGGTAGTAAGTATCACGGTACTCCATATCCTGGAGAAATATAACGTGCGCTACAACAAGATCTCACCGATCGAGCTGAAGAAAGGCGTGAAGAGAGATATAGTATTTGCAGTATTGAGCGGCGCGGTCCTGATCTGTGCACTGAGTATGTTCATTGTTATGTTCGTGACTCCGTTCATCGAGGAGTGGCCTTACCGGATGAACTTTACACTGGAGCACGTACAGGCAGTGTTCGAAGACAGACAGCTCTACGGTGTATATGTAAACTCCGTGATCGTAGCCCTGATCACTGCGCTGGCAGGTACACTGATCGCCTATGGCGGTGCGCTGGTGACGGCCAGAAGTACAGTGAGTGGGAAATTGAAGAAGGTGATCGACAGTATCGCTCTGGTGACGAACACGATCCCCGGCATGGTCATCGGTCTTGCCTACCTGTTCGTGTTCACAGGAACACCGCTTCAGAATACCTTCCCTATCATCATCATTTGTAACGTCGTCCACTATTTCTCGACGCCGTATTTGATGATGAAGAACTCTCTGTCCAAGATGAATGCATCGTGGGAGACGACAGCAATGCTGATGGGAGACAACTGGATGAAGACGATCGCAAGAGTTGTGACCCCGAACGCCCTTTCCACACTGCTGGAGGTATTCAGTTACTACTTTGTAAATGCAATGGTCACAGTCAGCGCCGTTATCTTTATCGCAGGTGCAAGGACTATGGTCATCACGACTAAGATACAGGAACTTCAGTATTTTAATGAATTTAATGAAATCTTCGTGCTGTCGCTTCTGATCCTGTTCACAAATCTGATCGCAAGGGCAGTGTTCCGCAGACTGGCGAAGATGAGCGAGAGCAGACAGAAGACAGCAAAGATATACCGTTTTGCTGAAAAAAAGAAGGCTGCATAAACAGCATGGCATACAGCCTTCGACATCAGAAATAGAAAATATCATGAGTTTATAAGGAGAATTGTAATTATGAAAAAGATGATTTTTAAGAGAGCAGCATCACTTACACTTGCAGCGGCAGTGGCTGTGACAGGCATGGGACTTACAGGATGTGACACAGGTTCTTCAGGAGATCAGATTATCATTTATTCTAATGCGGATGAGGAAGCTATCACGGCGATGGAAAACGCGCTTGACAACAATGGCTACGAGGGGCAGTACATGTTCCAGACATTCGGAACTTCTGAGCTTGGCGGAAAGCTTCTGGCTGAGGGTACAGACATCGAGGCGGACATGGTGACTATGAGTACTTTCTATGTAGAGAGTGCGCAGGATCAGAACTCTATGTTCCAGGATCTGACATTTGATGTAGATACGATCGATGAATTTGAGCCGTACTGTGCACCGATCACATCCCAGGAGGGTACGATTATTATCAACACAGAAATGATGGAAGAAAATAACCTTCCGATGCCGGCATCCTTAAAGGATCTGGCTGATCCGGTATACAAAGGATACCTTTCTGTGACAGATATTTCGGCGTCTTCCACTGCATGGCTCCTTATCCAGGCGCTCGTATCCGCATACGGTGAGGATGGAGCACAGGAAGTGCTCACAGGCATCTATGAAAATGTAGGAGATCACCTTGAGGATTCCGGTTCTGCACCGCTGAAGAAAGTACGCGCAGGAGAAGTGGCTATCGGATTCGGCCTTCGTCAGCAGGCGGTTGCAGATAAAGCAGACGGACTCCCGATCGACTACATTGATCCGGAGGAAGGAAACTTCAGTCTGACAGAGTCTGTTGCGATCGTAGACAAGGGCGACAACACAAATCCGCTGGCAATGGAAATGGCACAGTGCATTATCGAGAACGGGCGAGAAGAGCTGCAGTCCTACTATCCGAACGCACTGTATAACGGAGAGACTACAGATGCGGAAAATAAATCAGCAAATCCGCAGGTGTTCCCGGAAAAACTGACAGTTGACCTTCTGGAGCAGCACCAGGCGATTTCCGAGGCGGCAAAAGAGGCGGCCGGACTGTAAATTGTGAAAAACTGTGAATCGGGACGTAGTAAAATCTGATTTTACTACGTCCCCAATCAACAATCAAAGTCTGCAAATAAAAAGTCAAGCAGAAATTAATGAACTTTGAAAATTTTATACAGGTTGAAAAAAGAGTATCACAACAAGACCACCGAAGTGCGCTGGTCTGAAGCAAAGTATGGTATTAAAATCAGCT
>DWXI01000174.1 GCA_019119265.1 Candidatus Mediterraneibacter intestinigallinarum
ACTCAATACATAGTCTGAGTCTGATTCAACAGATAGGCAATATTATTGTAACCAAAATACTTGCAGATAAAGTAACTTCCGCTTCAGTCAGTTTTGCCGAAATTTCAAAATTTTGTCAGGATTTCTATCAGTGCAAAAAAACTACTGACGCGCAAAAACTGCTTATCGACCTTTTGAATAAAACCTTTTTACCACACAATGGAGATGAACAAGGTTCATTGTCTGATATAGCTTCAAAAGTAATTGATTATGTAACCGAGAATCTGGCTGATCCGTACCTTTCATTAAAGAAGATTTCTGAACGTGTATTGTTTATGAATCCTGATTATGTCAGTAAACGTTTTATCAAAGAAACCGGTGAGAAATTTTCACAGTTTCTCACACGAACGCGCATGGAATATGCAAAGAAACTTCTGGCCGGGCAGCACGAACTGAATGTACAGAAAGCCGCTCAAGAAACCGGATACGGCAATAACCCTCTGTATTTCAGTCAGTTATTTAAAAAATATACTTCTATGACTCCCAGCCGTTATTTTAAAAGGACACACCCGGACAGTTTTTCAGATATATGATTCTCTATCTTAAAAGCATCTTTCTTTTTACAATTTCATCTTTGTCTCCGCTGAAATACGGTATTGTGTGAGCTGTATTTGCCGAGGATGCAAGCAGATGAATCTCACCCTTCTTTATCCCGCAGGCACGCGCGATAAAGTTCTGGGAGAATTCTGCATATTGGATGTTCCGGTATTGCACGGAAAGATACTGCCGGGCAAAATATCCTCCGGCGATCTTTAAATACCGCTCATCCGCCCCAACCCCGGCAGTACGGTATTTTAAAATCATGCCAATCAACAGGAACAGAATCAAAATTACTGATACGATCCAGATATACAGCCTGTATTTGCTCCCCACCAGTTCGTTGCACATGAGCGCACTGCCCACTACAACAAGGATATACACTACTGTCGGAATTGTCCATGCCGCCCACACCGATGCAGGCAGCCGGTCTACACGCTGCTCCACACAGGAAGCGAACTCCGGAAGGAGCAGGGAAAGCCTCTCGCCCAGTTTTTCTTCCGTACAGTAGAGAACAAGGAAAGAATGCTGCTCTTCCTTGTCATCCCCCATTCCCACATTAACAATCTCAGCCATATACCGGTGTCCGATTCTTGCAAGGAACGACTGACGGATCTTCAGCGCCTGTATCTTATCTACGGGGATCGTATACTCTACTTTCTTGAAAAATCCATACTTAATATAAATCTTATCGTCCAGACGCTTTGCCCGGAAATCATAATATCTGACAAAATCTTTCACTGTATCCCAGAGTGTAGGCAATATAATAAAAGCAGCCACAACAATGCCTGCTGCCGATCCGGCAAGAGACGCCATCAGACCTGCCCGCCCGATCACCTCAGCAACGCTCATCACAGTTCCAACAATAACAAGCAGGAAAATAACCACTGAAAAGATGCTGATAGAAAAGAAGCCATGCTGAAGGATATCTGCGATTCTGGCACGCACGTCGTAATCCTCCGGCTCTCTTCCAGCTGAATATGCACCCGTCAGAGTTTCTCCGGCATATGAAGATTTCACCGTCGCGCCGTCAATCTTATCTGACACCTCAGATACTCCGTCCGATACTCTGAAATCAGCTCCTGTCATCGGAATCCGTCCTGCTGCCTCTTCCATCTTTCGTGTAACTTCCTGCTGGAACCACAATGCGTCAGGTTTCTTCAATACAATCTTTACATCCGTACTGTCCGCTGTGGACCTACTGTTTGTATCCAACTTCACCTTACAGGTACCGAACAGCATCTCAATCAGGTTTTGTTCCAGATTAATATTGGAAATATTCCGTATACCGATCGTATTCTTCTTTTTATTGACACTGCCTTTTTCTATCACAATAGCATTTTCTTCGATGGATATGTATGTTTTCGCCCACACGATCACCTGGCCTGTAAGACTGACTGCCAGGAGGGCGATAACCCCAAGCAATATCAGAAAGCCCTTGCTTGTAATAAAAGAAAGGTCTGATTCTGTAAGCTCGTCTATGCTCTGAAACAACTGTGTGACAACAAGCACGAAAGCTGCCGCAATCACAGCACCTGTCTGCTCCAGGATAATCGATATATGATTACGGAATCTCCCGCTCTTTCTTATCTCATTTTCTTTCATTTTTCATTCCTCTTCGTTCCGTATACCGCCTCACTCTTTGCTGCCTGTTTGCTCCTGTCCACTCTGCAGCCTCTGCTCCGACACGATCTCATTGATCCGTTTTCTTAAGCTGTCTGCAATCTGCTCCGCCCTCTCATCCTCCAGGAAAGAGAGTGTCACGTCACCGCCTCCCGTCGTCACGATCACCTTAGCCACACGGAACAACTGATCGATAGGGCCTTTCTTTGTCTGAATCTTATGTATCCGCTCAATAGGAACAATATTCCGTTTTACGAACAGATATCCCTCAATAATGTCAATACATTCTTCATTAATGCTGTAACGATATCTGTGATATCTGAAATAAGGACTGAACAGTATATCAATCAATGTAAGAACAGCAAGAATCAGCGAAACCCACTTACCGACAACAATATCATCAGGAAAGATCCAGAAGTAATCAACAGCTCCGATGACTGCTATCACGATCACTCCTGCGATAACGCCAGCCGTATACATGCAGTTCAAAGCCCGTCTTGAAAGTTTCTCATAACTTAAGTGTTCCTGCATAATATTATCCCCTATTCCGTACTTATGCAGTTCTGTCTTAATCCGCCCTCTTTATGAAAAAGCGTCCCGCATTTGTACTATCATTTTAGTACAATAATACAGGACGTCTGTTTTCTTGTCAACAGATTTCACCTATCTTCTCCTCAATTCTAATCAGACGGTTATATTTCTCTAGATATTCCATATGGCAAAAAGAACCTGCATGTATCTGCCCTGCTCGAAAAGCCACCGCCAGATCAGATAGGATACTGTCTGCCGTCTCTCCTTCACCACTGGAAACCGCCACTGTATATCCCGCCTCCTGTGCTCTTTTGATTATATCGGACATTTCAGTCAGAGTTGTCTGCCCCGCTCTGACAATAATGGCATTCGCCGCTCCCATACGTATTCCCTTTTCCAGACGTTCTGCGTCCATCCGAAACAGGGCATCCCCGGCAAGCTTTACTTTGTCTCCCAATTTTTCGGTAAGTTCCGCCCATCCCTCCCAGTCATCGTGGTCCAGAGGATCTGTGAGATGGGTGATCGGAAACTCTGCCGTCAGCTCCTCATAATACGAAATCATTTCACGCGGCGTCAAACATCTTTCATCTTCTTTGTCTTTTTTCCAATCTTTAAATCTGTAGCATTTCTTCTCCGGGTCATATAACTTCGACGCTGAAACAAAGAGACCGATCGCGAAATCCTTCCCTGACTGAAGCCCTGAACTTTCCGCGACTGACTGCAGGAGCTGAAAAAAATCTCTTCCTCCATATGTCTGTATTCTGCTAATTGCACGATGCACTTTCATACACATGCTAATCCGTCCGGAAAACGACTGTTCTCCCAAAGGTATAGTCATAATATTCCCAATGCCCGAAATATATTTCCCCGCCTTACTCCCTTTAAACATGTTAACAACCGGAATCGGAATATGTTTTGCCTGAACCCCGCCCAGATATCTGTACAAAGGCATCTTGAGCGCCGTAGCTGCCGTTTCTGCTGCAGCTGCCGACACACTGTATACAGCCTCTGCTCCCAGTACATTCTTATTTTCAGTTCCATCCAGACTGAGCAGGGTTCTGTCGATATCTTCCTGATCAAACACATTTCTTCCGATTATTTCAGGCGCAATGTGTATGTTGACAGTTTCAACAGCCTTTTCCGTCCAGTCCGGCTCATGCGTCCTGCTGTATAAATGCGCTGTGCCTGACGGAACAGATACCCGCCCTACGCCGCCGTCCTCCGCCAGCACCTCTGTCTCGATCGTAAAATTTCCCTCGCAGTCAATAATTTTCCTTGCATATATATCTCGGATCACTAATTTTGTATCCAACTGCTCCAACTTGCCCTTCCTCCTTTTCCGTTCTTCTCTGTAACCCTATTATTCCCTTTCAAACATCCTTAATGCGTTGACTTTTCATATTCCAGAGATTACAATTCGGGTAGAGACATAGCAGATTTTCTGGACTGTACGCACAAAAAGAGGGGGATAAAATAATGAAAGAGAAATTAAAATATTTTTTCCTGCTGACATGCAGTACGCTTCTCATCGCATTCGGAACTTATTTTTTCAAATTTACAAACAACTTCACGTTCGGCGGTATCACAGGTCTTGCAGTCCTGGTCGCAAAAACAGGCCTGATCTCCGCCGGTGATTTCAACCTGATCATGAGTATGATCCTGCTCCTGATCGGACTTGTCATTTTGGGTAAAAAGTTTGCGGCAAAAACAGCATACTGCAGCATCCTTCTCTCTGTCGCGCTTTCCGCTATGGAAAGGATCTGGCCTATGAGCGGTCCTCTCACAGAACAGCCCATGCTGGAACTGTGTTTTGCCATCGCGCTTCCGGCCCTCGGATCTGCCATCCTGTTCAATATCGGCGCTTCCAGCGGCGGTACGGATATCATAGCCATGATCCTGAAGAAATATTCCAGTTTCGACATCGGACGCGCACTTATGATATCAGATGCCGTGATCTCTGCCGCCGGATTCTTTGTCTTTGATATTGAAACAGGTCTTTACTCTGTTCTCGGTCTGGCAATCCGCTCCTTTATGATCGACAACTTTATTGAAAGTTTCAACCTGTCGAAGTATTTCAATGTAGTATGCGACGATCCTGAACCGATCTGTGATTTCATTGTACATACTCTGACCAGGAGCGCCAGCGTATGTCATGCCAAAGGAGCTTACTCGGGCAAAGACAAATATATCATTTTCACAGCTCTCAACCGTGTGCAGGCTGTCCGCCTCAGAAATTATATCCGTCAGAATGATCCGGAAGCTTTTATCCTAATCTCAAACACAAGCGAAATCATAGGAAAAGGTTTCCATAGTGTATAATAATAAACTAAAAGAAACGAGGGAATTTACATGAAACATCTTGTGATCGCAGAAAAACCGTCTGTCGCACGTGATATCGCGCGTGTACTCGGCTGCAGCATAAAGAACAATTCTTATATAGAAGGCAAAGACTACGTCGTCACATGGGCTCTGGGCCATCTTGTCACACTCGCCGATCCGGAAGAGTATGGAGAGCAGTATAAGACATGGAGGATGGACACTCTTCCCATGCTTCCCGACCGCTGGAAACTGGTCGTGATCAAACAGACTTCCAGACAATACCACGCTGTCAAAGAACAGATCTTCCGGAAAGATATTTCCGACATTATCATCGCCACCGACGCCGGACGAGAAGGTGAACTCGTCGCCCGCTGGATCCTCGGGAAAGCCGGAAACAGAAAGCCTCTGAAGCGTCTCTGGATCTCATCGGTAACAGATAAAGCAATCCGCGAAGGATTTTCACATCTGCGCCCGGGCAAAGATTATGAGAATCTGTACCACGCCGCAGTGGCCCGTGCTGAAGCTGACTGGGAAGTGGGTATCAATGCCACCCGCGCACTCACCTGCAAATACAACGCCCAGCTCTCCTGCGGAAGGGTGCAGACGCCTACGCTCGCCATGATCGCTGCCCGCGAGGAAGAAATTAAAAAATTTATTCCAAAACTATATTATGGACTCAAAGCAGTTGTAAAAGGGATTCCTTTCACATGGACAGATGCAAAGAATAACTCCGGGCGCACATTCGACAAGTCCAGGATCGAAAACATTTACAAAAAGGCTGCACAAAAAATCCGGATCACAGAGGTAAAGAAGAAAACAAAGAAAACATATTCTCCTGCTCTCTATGACCTGACTGCGCTGCAGAGGGAAGCCAATCAGCGGTACGGATACTCAGCAAAAGAGACATTAAATATCATGCAGCGGCTTTACGAAAATCACAAGGTGCTCACCTATCCGCGAACTGATTCACGCTATCTGACCACCGATATGACAGGAACTCTGAAAGAACGCCTGAAGGCATGTGCTGTCGGTCCTTACCGCAAGGCAGCATCCCGGCTCTCCATGCAGGAGATCAAAGCTGACAAGTCCTTTGTAAATAATGCGAAAGTCTCGGATCATCACGCCATCATCCCGACCGAGCAGTTTGTTCAGCTTGAACATATGTCAAGCGACGAGCGCAAAATATATGATCTCGTTGTCCGCCGGTTCCTTGCCGTTCTGTCTCCTGGCTGTGAATACGAGGAAATCTCCCTGACGGGAATGATCGGAAATGAGACCTTCCGCGCAAAGGGCAGTCAGATCCTGAAAGCCGGATGGCGTGAAATCTATGATGCGGACTGGGAGGATATTGAAGATGAAGATGCTCCGGACAACGGAGGCAGCACAGGCAGTTCTTCTCTGACAGGCACCACATGGCCTGATATCAGGGAGGGCAGCGAACTTCCTGTTACCTCTCTGTCGATCACCGAAGGGAAGACAAAACCGCCGGCTTATTTTACAGAAGGCACGCTGATCGCGGCAATGGAGAATCCAGCGCGGTATATGCAGCATAAGGATCAGACGCTGGCGCGCACTCTGGGAGAGACCGGCGGGCTTGGAACTGTCGCTACCCGCGCCGACATCATCGAAAAACTCTTCGGCAGCTTCCTCATGGAGAAAAAAGGCGCAGAGATCCATATTACATCCAAGGGAAGACAGCTCCTCTCCCTTGTGCCTCCGGATCTCAAAAGCCCTGAACTCACCGCCCAGTGGGAACTCAGACTCAAATCCATCGCCCAGGGCAAAGAATCACAGGATAAATTCATGGCAGAAATCGAGGATTACACAAAATCACTGATCAGCCAGATTAAAAATGCAGACGGCACATTTCGCCATGACAATCTGACCCGCCACAAATGCCCGCAGTGCGGTAAGCTGATGCTCGAAGTAAACGGAAAACATGGGAAGATGCTCGTGTGTCAGGACAGGGAATGCGGTTACCGGGAGACAATATCCAGACGCACGAACGCCCGCTGTCCTGTCTGCCATAAAAAGATGGAACTTGTAGGAAAAGGCGACGCGCAGAGATTTGTCTGCTCCTGCGGCCATAAAGAAAAGCTCTCCTCTTTCCAGGAGAGGAAGAAAAAAGAGGGAAAAAGCGCTAATAAACGGGATGTGGCCGCTTATATGAAAAAACAGGCAAAAGAAGCGAATGAACCGATCAATAATGCATTTGCAGAAGCATTTAAAAATCTGGGGTTGTAGACTGTAAATTTGTGTTTATTGAAGAAACACCGCTGTAATAGTAAAGACATACTGATCGAACAGCAGACGCAGAAAATTAAACGGATACAGCCTATATGATGCACCTTTCGGATTAGGCGGGATTGTAATGCGGACGGTGACTGTGTAAGGTTGTTAGACAAAGTTAAAGCCTGTAATGTGGCGTTAATCAAGCAAATGAAGTTGTCTGAGTGAAACGAGTTCTTCATTTGCTTGATTGTTCTTAGCCATATCTCAGGCTTGTTACTTTGTCTTATGACCTGTAACCGGAGCCGGAAGTATTACAATCCCGCCTGATTCGAATACGTGAGTCAATCCACTGTATCCGATTGGTTTTCGGACGATTTATCATAGAATATCTCGCCGACAAACACGAATATCACAACACATGATAATGCGGAATGATATCTTCATAGTGTCCATCTTTCATAAGAAATCCACCGGGGATCGTACCGAGCCGCACAAACCCCAGCTTCTCATACAGCCTCAACGCATATCTGTTGGAGGCGACCACCGCATTAAACTGCAGGATACGAAAGCCCAGTTCCTTTCCTTTCCGCATACAATGTATCACCAGTTTTTCCCCGATATGATGTCCTCTCATTCCCTTTTTCACGGCATAGCTGGCGTTGCAGATATGACCACAGCGCCCGATATTGTTCGGGTGGAGGATATACAGACCTGCAGTTTCACCTGTCTCTTCATCGTAAGCAATGCCAGTAAATGACTGTTCCCGGAAAAATTCATCACCGCTTTTCTCCGTCAGAAATTCCATCTGTGGAAACGCTTCTCCGTCCTCTACGACCTGATTCCATATTTTTACGGCTTCATTGACATCCGTTTTTTCGTATTCTCTTATCTGAATTGTCATCTTTTGTCTCCTCCAATATCGAAATTCTTATCGAAAATAATGGTCACCCAACTGGTATCCTCCGCCTCCTGTACTGAAGTAAAGACAATCTCCTATCGGATTGCTCCCTGAAAGCGCGTCCGCAGCAGCCTGCATAGCCGAATCGGTATATCCATCGCTTGCCAGCACTGAGTCCAGCCACCCTGTCATCGCCGGAGTAAACTGGCCTGACTGATAGATCACATCTGTGATCGTATTTGGGAAAGATCCGCTTCGTACACGGTTCATGACAACAGCCCCTACAGCCACCTGTCCGTCATAAGGCTGATTCCCCGCTTCACAGAAGATCAGCGCAGCCAGAAGCTCCTGTTCTGATTCTCTGACAGCCTGTTCCCGTGCAGCTCTGGCCGCTTCCTCTGCCGCCCTTTTTTCTTCTTCCACTTTCTTCAGGTAAGCATCGTATGCCTCCTGCGCTGCAGTTTTTGTCTCGTTTACTGCATTTCGTTGAACATCATTTACAATTTCCGTAAAATTCCAGATCTCTTCGCGTGCCAGATCATCCAGCATAGCATTATCGTCCGTTTCATTAGCATCCTCAAATGTTTCTGTCTGCATTTCTGATGCAGACTGCACATGAATTGAGCGCAGATCGTCCGTCATATCCGTTTCCGCTGCCAGACTCGTAAAACCTGTTAATAAAGTCATACTAGCTGCAGCAGCGTAAAATGCACGGAAAATCCGTCTGTTTTGATTATATTTCATATACTCCTCCTCTAACTTATTGCAATATCTTTACGAATATCTTTTAAATATATATGTTATTATTTTCGTTTTTATTACAGATATTACAATTTTGTTACAGGCGGTATTGTAATATAAACTTATACATTTGTCAACTTTTTTGTTTCCGGACTTTCTAAATCAATTAAATCACTATTTTCTTAAAAAGTTTGCAATCCTTTTATACAAAATAAAAGTGACACCTCCATTAATTCCTGCTTTGATCACATTGAACCCTACAATAAACGGCATCAGAGACCATACCGCGTCTGCAGGCACCCCCATAAAAATCGGTGTGATCACCATATTTGCACCCATCATGACAACTGCCATTGCCGCCATGCCGCACAGAAGCGACACAACCGCCATTCCCCTTGTCTTCTTATACCGATAAATTACTCCGGATACAATAACAAGGACTCCTGTCGCTATCACATGCATCAGAATACCATAAAGTCCGCTGGCTGCACTTACAGTCAGGCCCTGTATCACAGATGTCACCACCGTCAGAACAATTCCTGCAAGAGGCCCGAAGGCAAATGTTCCGATAAGAATCGGAATGTCCGCCGGATCATATTCCAGAAATGCTACAACCGGAAAGATTGGAAAATGGATCAGATAGACAAGAGCAACCGAAATCGCCACCATAGCCCCCATTTTCACCAATTTCACGGTCCGTCTCCCCGTTGATACAGTTGTTGTTTCTTCTGACATCTTAATCTCCTCCTTTATCTCAATAATATCCCACCCGGCACAGCGCCGGTACATCACATGCACCGGCGCCGAAAATATTTCATGCTATATTTTTATGACACACGCATCCTGAAGATTGGACTGATCTTCTTATAAATGAGAAATACAATAACCGACACAAGCGCTCCCTTCAGAAGATTAAAAGGTGCAACTGCAAATATCACAAAAGTTGAAAGGCTTGTGATATTCGGGTTAACTGCGGTTCCCATCTCTATAAGACCGCTCACGGGCATACCGAATGCCGCAGCAAAAGTCGGCAGCAGAACATAAGCATTCACTACACATCCGATTACGGTCATAGCCACAGTTCCCACCGCCATACCGATCAGCGCCGTTGTCCTTGTGCGTTTTCTCCTGTAGATCAGACCTGCCGGAACACAGAGGGAACAGCCGATAATAAAGTTTGCCAGCTCTCCGACGCCGGCAGTATCCGTACCTGTAAATACAAAGTTAAGCAGGATCTTCACAAACTCAATGAGCGCTCCGGCAAACGGACCCATTGCAAAACATCCCACCATGACAGGCACCTCACTGAAGTCAATCTCGTAGAATGACGGAGCAAACGGAAGCGGAATCTCAAAAAGCATCAGGATAATTGCAATAGCTGCGAGCATGCCGATGTTCACAAGAGCTCTGACGCCAAACTTCTCCTTCACCTGTTCCTGTGACCGCACTGTTACTTTTGTTTCTGTACTCATTTTCTTCTCTCCTTTTTCCACCGTATTATACGGCATATTATTTTGAAAAAGGCAATCTTCACGGAAATTTCGTCCATCAGCCGTTTCTGCATAAAGCAAAACCCCGGAAATCTCTTTCCGGGGTTAATTTCTCATACAACGGACCGCCGCCTGATACTCATTATCGTATACAAACGACTATAAATCTCTTCTCTCATCCAGACTATACTGTCGGTACCGGAATTCCTTCTTATCAGAAAGTCACCGGTTCGGCTGCTGCTACGCAGTTCGCGGACTATACCGCCGGTTGGGACTTGCACCCGACCCCGAAGATTTTATTCCTTTTTACGTGTAATAATATAACTCTTTACAAGCGCGATTTCAAGGGGAATTTCGGGATTTGTGAAATTTGTGAAATTTCTTAATTCTTCTGGTCTATTTTTCCTTTGCTTTTATATTAATTCATTATCCGCCAAAATCTACGGTCTTCGTCTCATACTGTCCTGTTCCGTAATTTTGCGGATTACTCTAGCTGGAACGCCTGCAGCAAATGTGCCGGAAGGGATATCCCTTGTAACCACACTTCCCGCTCCTATCACGCAACCCTCTCCAATGGACACTCCCGGACATACTACTACATTAGCACCAATCCAACAATTCTTTCCTATAGTGACAGGTTTCGCATAACACATTCCCCGAATACTTCCGTCAGCTCTTCTAATTGCATGTCGCTCATTAGAAATCATAGGATGTAATGGAGTAACAATCGTCACGTTCG
>DWXI01000175.1 GCA_019119265.1 Candidatus Mediterraneibacter intestinigallinarum
CTTCAAGCTCTTCCGGTGTATAGATAAACTCGATAAACGCCAGCGCACATTCGATTTCTTCTTCTGGAGCACTTGCATTAATCCACCATTCGCCATAGCTGCGAGTCTGTGCGATTCCCACCTGATTCGGGAAAAGAGATGCTCTAACATCCGCTCCGTCGAAACCGTTGCTCCAGTTTTCAGAATTTGACTCCTCAAAATCTGTCGACATCCAAGGGCCGTTCGCAATGATCGAAGCCTGATTGCTCATAAACGCATTGGCAGCGTCTGCGTAGGCCGCACCGATAGAGTTATCGGATGCATTATTCTGAAGAAGAGACTGCAGTTTCTCTACGGCATTCACGATGGCCGGCTGATTAAAGTCCGTAATCTTCTCATCAATTCCACTGTTTAACAGATCCACTCCACCATCTTCGTCCGCGATGAGAGCTGTCAGGAACAAAGCTGCCACCCACGCATTTTCTGCAGTAGAAAATGCAATTTTCTGATCCCCCATTGCTTCGATGAACTCATCCATCGTAAGGGCGCTCAGATCTTCCGTTGTATCCCAAAGAGCGCTGTTGTAGAAAAAGCCGGTCGGTCTTACCGTCGCCAGAGGCACACTATAGATTGCTCCGTCGTCTTCCGTACAGTATTCGATCGCATCGTCCAGCATCAGTTCTTTGATTTCAGGATGCTCATCCAGCCATCCGCTTATGTCATACGCCATGCCGTTCGGGAATACCACCGTTCTGAGCCATTCCTTATCGCCACCCTGCACCAGAGCAGGAAGCGCATCCTGCTGCGCAAGCTGTTTCATCTGATCGTTAAAGACATCTTCAGTCACATTTTCAAGTTCAATATGATACTGGCCCTCATATGCCTCGTTGAACCGTTCCACCTGAGGCTCAAAGAATACCGCACCTACATTTTCTCCGGTCTTATAGGATGGAATCGTGATCGTGACCTCTCCTGAATCACTGCTGTCAGAAGTTCCTTCTCCACCGCTGCCGGAGGCACCGCACCCCGCTGATATAACCATGACACCTGCAAGTAACGCCGCTAAAATTCGTTTCTTTTTCATAATAATCTCCTTTCCGAAAACGTTTTTGAAAATGTGTCTGAAAAAACGGCTACTCCGCTTTTTTCGCTTTTCACCGATTATTTTCCAGTTTCTTTACGCTGTCTCTAAGTTCCAGTTTGTGAGGAAGGATCAGGTTCTGCGCCGGACGTATGCCTTCGATCATATCATACAAAAGGTGAGCCGCCTCATACCCTTTTTCCTTAATATTCTGATCTACTGTCGTAATCTTCGGGTCCGTATATTCCGTCACATAAATCCCGTCATATCCCACCACGGAATAATCTTCCGGAACATGATAGCCTGACTGTTTCAATGCTTCGATTGTTCCTATCGCAAGCATATCGCTCATGCAAAGAAATGCTGTCACACTGTCCGCCGGATGTTCCCTCAGGAAAGAGGCTACTCCGTCACTTGCTTCCTCTTTTAAAAAGTTTGTGTGAATAATAAAATCTTCCGGCAGTTCCAGCCCATTGCGCCTCAATGCTCTGAGCGCGCCTTCCATTCTCTGAGCAGTTACCGCTGCATTCTCTCTGCCGCAAACAAGAACTATCTTCCTATGCCCTTGGTCGATCAGATACTGTGTCAGTTCATCGAACGCCGCCGTATGATCATTCGTAACATTACTCACATTTGCTCCGCCGACCTCTACATCGATCGTCACACACGGATTCTTGCTGTCCACAAGCAGTTTGTAATATGGATCCGTATTCTTCAGTCCGAATATAACCGCTCCCGCGATATTATGTTCGTAGCAGAGCTGTTCATAGCTCTTCTCTTCCTGCGTCCGTTTATTGATCACATACATTGAGATATCCAGGTCATGCTCAATAGCAAACTGATAAAAGCCTTTCATTAACATAGTCTCAAAATCATTGAGCATGACATCCTCGAGAAATCCTGAAAGGATCAGCGCAATATTCCTTGAGTGTTTCGACGACAGACTCTTCGCGACAAGATTCGGCCGATATTTTAATTCCCTTGCTTTTTATTTTTCAGCAAATATACACAAAGAATCGTCCGCCTCCACCCCGGACGCGGACGATTCTTTGTGTATATTTTTCTTGTTATTCGCTCTCCCTGAGTATCCTCTGGACTTCCAGCCTTGTTTCGCCAATACCGATAATGTCATCTCTCTGTATCACCATCGGCCGGTCAATCCGTTCTCCATTAAGAAACGTACCGTTTCTGGAATCCTCATCTTTCAGATAAAGCTTATCGTTTCTGTGAATGATCACACAGTGTATCTTTGACACCCTGCCGTCTCCCAGAATAGGAAGATACTTTTCAAACATACTTCCGTCTTTTCCTCTTCCGATTCCTACGGAATCATAAAATGTAAAACTGTACTTATCCCAGCTGTCTATATCTTCCAGAATAACTTTCCACTGACGTTTCTTCTTTCGAGGGCGTCTTTCCTGTTCTTCTTCCGGTTCTGTCTCCTGCCGTCTTCTCCGCCTCAGGGGAACATCATACTCTTCCTCTTCTTCAACGTCTTCATCCCTGCGACGGCGTCGTCCGTTTCTTGACGCAGCGGCCGCGGCAGCTTTATTTTTCTTTATACTGCTAAACGATACTCCCAGCATGCCGATACTGCCGGCAATGAGTATAAACATAACGATCCAATACCACATTTGACTATCTCTCCTTCGGATATTAATACTACTATACTTTTTATTTGTGGGCAAGTGAAAATCAAGGTTTTTGTCGAATTGCGCGGTAGTAAAAGCCTCTTATATATGTTAGAATATTCATAATGCGGTCTGAAACCGCAAAATCCATGCAAAAAAGGAGACTGATTATGAGTACCATCCGACCTTTCAGGTGCATACGCCCGGCAGGTGATCTGGCATCCTCGATCGCGGCGCTCCCCTACGATGTATACAACAGCGATGAGGCCAGAAAGATCGTTCAGGCCAATCCTATGTCCTTCCTCAAAATAGATCGTGCGGAAACACTCCTGCCCGAAGGAACCGACATTTACTCACCCGAAGTCTATAAAACAGCTCGCTGCACCCTGGATTCCATGATCAAGGATAAATCATTTATCCAGGATAACTCCGACTGTTACTATATATATGCTCTCACTATGAACGGCAGGACGCAGACTGGTCTTGTAGGATGTGCATCTATTGACGACTATGTAAACGGAATAATCTTAAAGCACGAAAACACCCTGGCGGCCAAAGAAGAAGACCGCATCCGTCACGTGGACGCCTGCAGCGCGCAGACCGGACCTATCTTCCTTGCATATCGGCCTTGTCAACCGCTGCGGGAAATCATAAATAAAATAAAGTGCTCACCCGAACTGTACGATTTTACCAGCGATGACGGAGTTCGGCATCAGGTTTGGAAGATTGACGGCAGAAAAGATATTGATAATATTTCTCGATTATTTGCAGATATTTCACATCTGTATATTGCCGACGGACATCACCGGGCCGCATCCGCCGTGAAGGTCGGCCTTATGCGAAGAGCCGCAGATCCGGGATATTCCGGTCATGAAGAATACAACTATTTCCTGTCCGTCCTGTTTCCTTCAGATGAACTTTGTATCTATGACTACAATCGGGTCATCATCGACAGGAATGGGTGTACATTTGAATCATTTCTTGATAAGATAAAGAGTGGTTTTAATATCAGAAAGATGGGAACAGAACCATACAGTCCGAAATGCAAAGGAGAATTCGGACTGTATTTCCATGACGAATGGTATCAGCTGACTGCATCTCCGGAACTTTATGCCGACGATCCGGTCAGCAGACTGGACGTATCCGTGCTTCAGGAATATATCCTCGCGCCTGTCTTCGGCATCCGCGACCCGAAGACTGATCCCCGCATCCGGTTTATCGGAGGGATCCGCGGACTGAAGGCGCTGGAGCAGGCAGCCGATGACTCCGACGGAATAGCATTTTCCATGTATCCGACCTCAATGGACGAACTTCTGTCTGTAGCGGATGCAGGAATGCTAATGCCACCCAAATCCACCTGGTTCGAGCCTAAATTGCGAAGCGGTCTGTTTATCCACCGGTTCTGATCAGATAAATATTTTAAGAGGAGATGTATTTCATGGAAAGAAACGAGCTATGCTGGTGCGGCAGCGGCAGAAAATATAAAAAGTGCCACATGCCCATTGAAGAAAAAATGCTTTTACACGCAGAAAAAGGTGAGATCGTTCCCACCCGTAAATTGCTCAAGACACCGGCTCAGATAGAAAAGATAAAGATAAGCGCCGCTCTCAATACAGCTGTACTTGACGAAGTGGCAAAACATATCCGTATCGGTATGAGCACCGCCGAAATCGACGATATAGTATACCGCTTTACCACGGAACACGGCGGAATCCCCGCCCCTTTAGATTACCAGGGATTCCCGAAAAGCGTATGCACCTCTCTCAACAACGAAATCTGCCACGGCATCCCTGATAAAGATATCGTCCTGAAAGAAGGCGACATCGTCAATGTAGACGTATCCACCATCGTAGACGGATACTTCTCCGACGCCTCCCGTATGTTCAAGATGGGGAAAGTTTCCGACCGGGCCGAACGTCTGGTCCGCGTCACAGAAGAATGCGTGGAACTGGGCCTGGCGGCGGCAAAACCGTGGGGCCACTTAGGCGACATTGCCGACGCCATCAATACACATGCCAAAGCAAACGGCTACTCTGTTGTTGAGGAAATCGGTGGCCACGGCATCGGACTAGAGTTCCATGAGGACCCGTTCGTAAGCTACGTAACGCCAAAGGGCAGCGAAATGCTCCTTGTGCCCGGCATGATGTTCACCATAGAACCCATGATCAACGAGGGCAGCCCGGACTATTTCGTTGACGAAGATAACGGCTGGACCGTATACACAATTGATGACGGACTGTCGGCTCAGATTGAGTATATGGTGCTCGTGACAGAAAACGGGGTTGAGGTATTGACAAAATAAATTCGTGTTTGTTCCAGAGATCATGTGATATTTCAGGTAAAAAATATCAGATAGAGAAGCTAACGCAGAAAAAGGGGAACTGCATCGCCATGCCGGCCCGCTTTACCTCAAAGATTTGAACGGATGTAACGACGCAAGGAAATGATCGTCCATTGGAACTCTCATTTCCTTTCGCCTAACATCCAGAACAAATGCTTTTCGGAACGCTCCTGCCTTGATGCATGGCTCACGCAGTTCCCCTTTTTTCTGCTGTCTCATCATATCTGAATATTTTCCATCCCGCCATCACAAATATCTCTGAACAAATACTCATAGAAGCGGGAAGAGCGGGGAGCGTTTTCGATAAAGCGTCCTTTTCTTCCAGTTTCTATGAATGTTTGTTTATGGAATATTCTGCGGATAACCAGAAAATCTGACATCTAATGCGCCAGCTGACAGAAGCGGATACTGTATAAGCTATGCATTAAGGCAGGAGCGTTCCGAATACACCTGGTTCTCCCTGTTAGGAAAAGGAGATACGAGTTCCAATGGCGAGTATTTCCTTTTTCGTTACAGGGATTCCAGGGGATGAGGAGAAGCGGGCCGGCATGGCGTTACAGTATCCGCTTCTATCAGCGTCCGCACTTGAGCTCAGATTTCTTTTCTTTTATCCGCAGAATAATCTATACAACAAACACGAATTTCACTTCCGGTTTTTACGATAGATCACCGCCAGCCCTTTCAGCAGCAGATTATCATCCAGTATGATCTTCCTCCTGCAGTACGGTACGACCTTATTGGCCAGACCGCCGGTTGCGATCACAGTCGCTTCACCGTCCAGTTCTTCCGCGAGCCGGTCGATGATGCCGTCAATAGCGGCAGCTGAACTGTAGATCGTACCGCTCTTCATACACTCGGCAGTATTTTTTCCAATAATGTGTTCCGGCGCTTCCAGGCTGATGCCTCCCAGCTGGGATGCATGAGCGGTCAGGGAATCCAGTGAAACGCCGATTCCCGGATATATCATACCGCCGATATAGTTTTTATTTTTATCGATGACGCAGACTGTATTGGCGGTTCCCATGTCAAATATCAGAAGTGGCGCCGGATATTCGGCGATCGCCGCCACGGAATCAACCACCAGATCACTTCCGAGCTGAGCCGGGTTATCGATGCGGATATTGAGTCCTGTCTTGATGCCCGCACCCACGACAAGCACTTCTTTTTTCAGGATCTTTTCAACAGCCAGCTTTGCCACCGTGGTAATCTGAGGCACCACTGAAGAGATAATGCCGCCGTCAAGATCCGCCTTTTTGATATGATAGATATCAAGCACATTTTTGATATCTATAGCATATTCCAGTTCTGTCTTGGTACGTACTGTGGAGAGCCGTTCGACGAAAAGGCAGTCCTTTCCATCGATACAGCCGATCACTATGTTTGTATTTCCGATATCGATTGCCAAGATCATCTCTAAAATCCCAGCCTTTCTCTTACATTTTTCTTCAGGAGCACTTTCCCGATACACAGGGTAAGAATGCCCGCAATGATTGCTTCCGGTACGCCGTTAATACCGATTATAGACAAGATCACTGTATATCCCAACGCCGCAGCTTTTCCGCTTGCTTCTATATATGCTTCTCCGTAAAATACATAAATCAGGTTCATAACCAGCAACGTATTTACAAGAGCTCCCGCCACTCCGGACACTACAAGTCCGATATTGGACACGCCCCGCTTTTTTGTCTCTTCACTTGAAAGTTTGAGTACCAGTTTATATACAAAATACGGAAAAACTCCTACCAGGATCCTGGGAATAAAACAGATGATCACACTGCCGATGCCGCCGCTGATCTCGCCAATGCTGTAAAACGGCGTAAATACAAACGACGTTGCCGTAGGGTTGAGCGTGTTATTGATAAAACTTGTCAGGCCGAATAAAAAGCCGAGTACGCCGCCTTTCTTCGGGCCCATCAGCAGTGAAGCGATAATGACCGGAATGTGGATAATAGTTGCCCTGGTGAATGGGAGTGGGATATAGCCCAGAAAGGGGGTAAAGGCCATGATGCATATGATTGCACCGAATATCGCCACTTGAACCAGGCTCATTGTGCTGTATCTGCTTCCTGCGGGTTTCTGTGTTATTGAATTGTTCATAATTTGCCTCCTTGTTATCATTCCCTTGCGGGATACAATACTTTTGGCGCAGAAATGTCTTCTGCTTCGTGATTCAGTTTCTGTTCTCTGTGCTCTGCCGTATCTTCATGATCTGATCGAGGATATGCGAGGCTGTCTCCTCTTTTGACATTTTGCCGAGTGAGATTTCCTCTGACTCCGTGATCATAGTCACTACATTTGTGTCGCCGCCGAATCCGGCTCCTTCTGTTCTCAGACTGTTGGCGACGATCATGTCAAGATGTTTCTTCTTAAGTTTTTTCCTGGAATTTTCCAACAGATTTTCCGTCTCCATGGCAAATCCGCACAGGAACTGCCCCGGGCGTCTGTTCTCACCGAGGCTTGCCAGAATATCGTCCGTGCGTTCCAGCTCGATCACAAGATCGCCGTCCTTTTTCTTCATCTTCTGATCGCTCACATGTTTTGGCCGGTAATCGGCTACGGCCGCCGCCTTGATGATAATATCCTGTTCCGCCGCACGTCCTGTCACTACCTCGAACATATCCCTTGCCGATCTGACAGATATCGTGTCAACAAACTGTTGCGCTTCCAATGCAGTCTGTCCGGACACCAGCGTCACCTCTGCGCCGCGGCGCGCCGCCATTTTCGCAATGGCATATCCCATCTTCCCGGTAGAGTGGTTGGTGATATAACGTACCGGATCGATCGCCTCCTGAGTAGGACCGGCCGTCACCAGCACTTTGAGCCCCTGCATGTTCTTCTCATATTCAATCTCCTGCCGGATATACTCCAGCAGCTCCTGCGGCTCCGGCATCTTGCCCGCCCCGGTATCTCCGCACGCCAGATATCCTGTCGCCGGACTGATGACCTCATATCCGTAGCGAGTCAGGATTTTAAGATTGTCCTGCACAATCGGATTTTCAAACATGCGCGTGTTCATCGCCGGCGCCACTATCTTTTTACATTTACATGCCATCACAGTCGTAGTGAGCATATCGTCCGCAATGCCATGGGCGAGTTTTCCGATCACATTGGCGCTGGCGGGAGCGATCATCACTACGTCCGCCTGTTTTGCCAGAGACACGTGCTCCACGCTGAACTCAAAGTTCCGGTCAAATGTGTCCACCAGGCACTTATTCCCTGTGAGCGTCTCGAATGTGATGGGGTTGATAAAATTAGTGGCATTCTGAGTCATCAGAACATGGACATCCGCGTCCAGTTTCTTAAGCGCACTGGCAAGATAAGCTGTCTTGTATGCGGCAATGCTGCCCGATACTCCAAGAAGAACCGTTTTACCCGTCAACATAGGCTTCCCCCTTTCTGTATATTTTAGAACCGATCTTAGTGTGAACATCCCGCATCTTCATCGGGATTGCTCCGGTTCGGGTTCATTATATGGCATGAGTGGGGAAAAATCAATTTGTCGGATCTGAATTTCCGCTTATTTTATGTATATTATTGAAAAAAATACAAAACCTAATTAATAATATTCACATCGCAGGAGGAATTAATATATGGATGAACAGACGCGGAAACTCCTAGAAGAATGCTGCGTAGGCTGCAAAATGGCTGTGGAAAGTTTCGGGCAGGTGAAGGAATACGTAAAAGACACACGTTTTCGGGAACTTATCGATGAACAGATCGCAAAGCACCAGAAGCTTGAGGACGAAGCTGTTTCCCTGCTCAAAAACTCCGGGATCGAACCGAAACCGCCCGGCATCATGGCGAGCGCTATGTCCTGGTTCACCACAGAAATAAAACTGGCTTTCAACAGTGATAACCTTCAGATCGCACGCCTCCTCATAGATGGATGCACTATGGGT
Source organism: Candidatus Mediterraneibacter intestinigallinarum (assembly GCA_019119265.1). Lineage (GTDB taxonomy): Bacteria > Bacillota > Clostridia > Lachnospirales > Lachnospiraceae > Mediterraneibacter > Mediterraneibacter intestinigallinarum. The sequence continues at coordinate 8,932 of DWXI01000175.1, forward strand.
ATCAAAACGCTGGGAGAAAAGGTAAATCAGTATGATAAGGCGGATAAAAAGGCTACTGATCTGGCAGACAGGATCATACGGACTGAGGAGTCTCTTTTAAAAGAACTGAAAGATTTTCTGTAAAGCAGACAGCCGCAGATATAAGTGAACGATTCTTATATCTGCGGCTCACAGTATTTCCTGCCGGTTTCAACCGGCAAAGGCACTTTTTTCTTTATTTAGTCACTTCTATATCAAAATGTTCTGCATTTACGCCACTTTTCCGGCCTGTTTTTCCTTTATGGCTGAACGTTTTCTGCCGTACCAGAGCAGCACCGCCACATAAGCCGCCGCTGCAACAACGCCGATGATATAAGCGCCAAGCCACGGAATGTTAAATCCGATCTTTGCATTTGCAATGTATGTAACCGTGACAAAAGTATACCATGCTCCCGGAATGAGGGGCATCCAGACAAATTTCGTCCTTCCGGTCTCGAACATCCATACCGTGATCGCAAGGAATGCAAACAGAGACAGGCTCTGATTAGACCATGCGAAATATCTCCACAGAATATTGAATCCATCCGCATTGCTCTTGGCAAATACAAGGATCACTGCAACAAGTATAAAGATGATTGCCGCAAGGCCGAGTCTCTTCTTTACAGACTTCTGATCAATATGAAGGCCGTCTGCAACTGCCAGCCTGAGTGCACGCAGCGCCGTATCCCCTGATGTGATCGGGAGCACGATAACGCCGAGAAGAGCAATGACACCGCCGACCGGCCCCAGGATATGTTTACATACAACGCCAATCGTAGCTGTTGCCAGAGATGCATCCGCCTGCTGAAGGCCAAGGTTATAAACGCCCATTGCGCCGGCTGCCCATACCATGGCGATGAAACCTTCTACTATCATCATGTTGTAGAAGGTCATACGACCCTGTTTCTCACTCTTCATCGTACGGGAAATGATCGCCGTCTGTGTAGAGTGGAATCCTGACAGAATACCGCATGCCACAGTGATGAAGAAGATCGGAACAAAATGATTTGCACTGAAGTAATCACCGTACAGGACTCCGCCCATATTCCAGTCCTCCCAGATCTCGTTGAGCGGGAATCCGAGGGCAAAGATACCTATAAATACTCCGACAGCGGAGAACAGCAGGATCGCACCGAAGATCGGATAAATCCGTCCGATGATCTTGTCGATTGGGAATACAGTCGCGATCAGATAATATACAAAGATCACGCCATAGATCACCCATGTAGATACGGACGTCACCGCTCCGTCAAATCCGAATACCTGAGTCGCCGCAATATCTCCCGGTGTGTAGATAAACACCGCACCCACAAGGAGGAGCAGCAGACTGCAGAAGATCTGATAGAATGTGTAAACCCCCTTATTGCTGTACTTGCGGACCATATCCGGCATCTGGGTCCCGCCGTCGCGAAGGCAGATCATGCCGGAGAAATAATCATGCATCGCACCGCCGATAATGTTTCCGATCGGGATCGTGATAAAAGCGATGGGTCCGAACAGGATTCCCTGGATCGGACCGAGGATCGGACCTGTACCCGCAATATTCAGCAGGTTGATCAGACTGTTCTTCCATCCTCTCATAGGTACATAGTCAACACCGTCCTCTTTTGTGTAGGCAGGAGTTTTCCTTTCGTCAGGACCGAACACTTTCTCACAGAACTTTCCATAAAGCGCAGCGCCTACAAAAAGAATCACGAGACCGATGATAAATGTGATCATTAAAAACGCCTCCTTTTCCTTAGATATATCTAAGAAACTTTAATACTCTAAAACAGTATATCAACGCAGTGGAAAGTTGTAAATGATATATTTTTATAAATTCTTTATAATTTTCATAATTTGGTTATATTTTCAAAAGTTAAAAAAGATCAAGATAATAATACCGTGCAGCAATCCTATTCGCTGCACGGCATTGTTGTTTTTCTTATGACCAAAGTCGGTTCCAGTATGATCCGTTCCGGCTTTGTTTCCTTTTCTCCTTCTAACTGCTTCAGTATCATCCTCGCCGCATGCTCGCTCATCTGATCCACATGCTGATCGATCGTCGTAAGCTCTATTCCTTTAACTGACGCAAGATCGATATTGTCAAAACTTACGATCGACAGGTCTTCCGGCACTCGGATTCCCCGCTCTCTGCATCCGTCAATAAATCCTATCGATGTCATATCATTGACAATTACCATAGCACTTGGATACTTTTCCAGCTTACTGAATTTTTCCGCAAGGGCGCTTCCAGTCTCCATCTTCAGATCGCTGTCAAAAATATACTCATCATAAAGCTGAAGATTGTAATTTTTCAGCGCCTGCTTAAACCCTTCAAATCTCTGTGAAGAAGCCGTTGAAAGTCCCGGACCTCTGACAAATCCGATCCGCTGATGTCCAAGATCGATCAGATGCATCGCCGCTCTGTATCCCGCCTGGAAATTATCCGCCAGAACGTAATCCCCATCATACGACGGAAAGTTACGGTTCACAAGCACTTTCGGAATATCAATGGAATTCAATTTGTTTTTCATACTCTCCGTCTGCGCGGTAATCAATATCAAACCTGCAAAATTAAACTGCAGCGTCAGTTCCACAAATTCCAACTCGCGTTGTACATCATATTCACTGTTAAAGGTCATGACCATATAATTATGCCTGATCAATATACGCTGTATATTAAATACAAGCGCCGCATAAAAAGGATTGCGTATATCGCCCACAATCAGAGTAACAATATTAACTCTTCCTTTATACAGTCCCTGAGCTAATGTGCTTGGGCGGTATCCCACCTCATCGACCAGCTCAAGTATTTTTTCTCTCAGTTCCTCGCTTACGCCTCTTTTTCCGTTCACCGCTCGCGACACTGTTGATTTAGAAACCCCCAACATCCCGGCTATATCCGAAATACTATACCTGTGATTTGCCATACAATTACCTCAATTTTTATAAATCTCTTTAAATTTTATCAAATTCTGTAATTTTTTTCTATCTTTTTAAGAAATATGAGGTAAAATTGTAATCCCGGCTCACTGTCTGAGTTTAGGTGCACGACTGTTTGCTATAAGGATAGCAATCAAAATGATCCCCTGAATCAGAGACCTCAACCCTGCCGCCATGTTCAGAGCCTGCAGAATCGTTGTTATCAAAATAAGTACCAGAGAGCCGAGTGCTCCGCCTATGAAAGTCCCTTTTCCTCCGGTAAGTTTCGTGCCGCCGATAACGACCGCAGCTACTGACAACATTGTATATTCACTCGCCATATCCATCTGCGCTGTTCCCGCATACCCTACGAGCATCAGTCCTGCGAGACCTGCAATAGCTCCCGCAAATACATACGCCAGAATAATAACGCCTTTACTGTTAATACCACACAGATTTGCCGCATTGACATTATTGCCTGCAAGAAACAGAGACCGTCCGTACCTGCTCTTTCTCAGGAAAAGCACTTCCAAAAGGATGAGAAGCACAATAACGATTGCCGGAAGTATCCTCAAAGGTCCGATCAATGTGTGAGATATCGCCTGCAATTCCGGTATAACCGAAACGGACGGCTGCCCTTTCGTAACCAGAATAGAAAATCCGTTTACTACATTTGACATAATAAGAGTCATAACAAGAGGAACTACCTTCAGGATCTGTACCCCGATTCCATTCAACAGACCTACCACTGCACCCATGAGAATAGTCGCCGGAACCATTGCGATAAGCGATGTCACACCAGATCCGAGCACGATCATTGGACCGAAAAGCGCCGTCATAGACATAATCGCTCCTATGGACATATCAAGTCCGCTGTCTCCCGAAATAATGACGGCAGCCTGTCCGATAGATGCCATCGTCAGAATAGACGTAGTCATAAGAATGCTTGAAATATTATTCATTGACAAGAAGCCGCTCGTAGCAAACTGCCCCAGGATCAGGAGTAAAATCACGCCTATTATAGCAGGTAAATATGGATTATTTATTTTCTTTACTTTGCTCATTTTTTACTCCTCCCAACTAATTTTTTGATACTTGCTTTCACTTCCTTGTTGGCAGCAACAACTGAGAACACGACGCCGACCAGAAGGATCAGACCCTGGATAAAACTCTGGAGGATCGAGCTTAAATTTGCCGATACAACAATCGAAGTCAGTATGCTCAGGAACGCCGCTCCAAAAATACCGCCCCAGATATTTCCGATACCGCCATTAAGTGATACGCCTCCTATTACCGCCGCTGCAATAGAATTCATACTCATTGTACTTCCAATGGTAGGACTTCCCGAACAAGTATTGGCACTGATGCAGATCCCCGCCACACCGGCTGCAAGTCCGGCAAAAGTATGTACGAAAAATCGAAATGCTGTAACATTGATGCCCGACGCATAAGCTTTATTCACGTCGCGCCCCAATGCATACAGATGGATACCATTAGGCATTTTCATTATGAAATACCAGATAATAATCAACACCAGAATCAAAAGCACCGGCGTAGGAATGATTCCCAGCAGCCTGCTGCTGTACCAGTCGCTGAAAATAAAGTCGATAGATCCTCCCGGGTTTGGAAGTATCCACAGAGCGATACCTGCAAATGCTGTGGAAGTAGCAAAAGTAGTCAGAAGGGGATTTACCCTCAGGACACCAATGACAAATCCGTTAAACATGCCACACAGGATCGCACATGCAAGTGCGATCAGCGCCGCTGACCAGACTGTATAGCCTTTCTCGCACAGGGTAACGATAACAACATTTACAAGTGATACGATAGACCCCAGAGAAATATCCGTACCGGCCACCAAAATCGTCGCCGTCACTCCGATCGCGACACAGATCGCAGCCGAATTAGTCGCAAAAAACGAATAGAAGAAAGATGTACTCAAACCTCCCGTTATTGCTGCATTCACTCCCAGAAACACAATAAACAGCAGCAAAGACGGGAAGGCGCTCCATGTTACTATTTTCTTTACCTTTGTCATGATTTAATCCCACCTTTCTCTATTTCTCCGGCACTGCATTCACAGGCATGGATGCCGCCGAAATATTCTCTCTGTTGATAGCATCTCCCTCAAGCACAGCAGAAATCCGCCCTTCGTACATTACAATAACTCTTGAAACATTCACCATAGAAGTAATGCTCACCAGTTCGTCATCGTCGCTTGAGATCATGACCACAGCGTTTCCTTCTTTTGCAAGCTTTGCAAACATCTGATGAAGATCTGTTCTGGCTTTTACATCAATTCCTTTTGTCGGATCGTCTGCAAGCAAAAGTCTCGGGTTTGAGCTCAGCCAGCGCCCCACGACGACTTTCTGCTGATTACCGCCTGACAGCTCTGTTATGATCTGTTTTGCATTGTCATATCTGACGTTGAAATTTTTTAATATATCATCAGGATTTTCTGTCTTTTCATGCTTTACCAGCTGCTGTACTGCTGTCAGATTTTCCGCCAGATTGCGTTCTCTGAACGTGCCGTCTTTTTCACGGTCTCCGGATATGAATGCGAACCCGTGTCTGACAGCCTGTTTTGCATTCTTTATAGTAACCGGTTTTCCATCTATCTCAAGATCGATCTCTCCGTTTCTTCCATATAAAGCGTTGACCAGATCTTTCTGTCCATGCCCCTGCAGTCCTGCAATTCCGATTATCTCGCCTTTACCAATCTCAAGCGTCTCTTCTGTTCCATACGTCGGTATCGAAATGTGAGGTGCACGTATAAATATATCCCTTTTAATCGCTTCTGTTTTCTTGTTCTCTCCATGGTAGGATTCTATCTTTGTTCCCACCATAAGCGAAAGCAGCTCATCCTCTGTCTTCTCAGCCATCGGATAAGTTCCGAGGGTTTCCCCGTTCCTCATGATCGTTACTGTATCGCACATGGCATAAAGTTCTACCATTCTGTGAGAAATAAACAGTACGATACATCCCTGCGCTTTAAGTTCTGTAATGATTCTGTCCACAATTTCTACTTCTTCTCTGTACAGCGCCGATGTGATTTCATCAATAATCAGAATCTTCGGATGCTGCACCAGCGCTTTTGCAAGCTCCACCATATATTGCTGATTTGTTGGGAGCTCACTGACTTTTGTACCCATAAGCGAATCAAGATTCATCTTTTCCAGTACTTTTCTCGCTTCTTCTTTTAATTTTTTTCGATCTGTAAATATCCCTTTTTTCGGTACATTACATATACAAATATTTTCTTCTACGGTAAGATTAGTAAACAGGCTCAGTTCCTGGCTGGTCATAATGACGTGATTTGCTTTGGCATCCTTAGGCGATTTAAAATCAACCGGTTCCCCGTCAATAAGAATCTCTCCGCTGTTTCTGCCAACAAGTCCGCCTATGATTTTTGCCAATGTCGATTTTCCCGAGCCGTTGCCTCCCAAAATTGCCCTGACCTCACCTTGTTTGATTTCCATCGAGGCCTTTTTAATTGCTACAACTGCTCCGTAATGTTTTGATAAATCACGAAAAACAAGTCCCATACTAGTCCTCCTAACTGTAAAACGGACCGGCGGACTTTAATCCTTGTCCACCAGTCCGGCGAAAATCATACTTTATTCAAAGAATTCTTCTACCTGCTCAGGCGTAAGCCATCCGTCAAGCGCTGCAGTGCTCGCCTGATCCGCCATGATTTCCAGGGCCTCGTCCAGAGAAATAGCCTGTGTGCCTTCAAGGCCTTCCATCCAGACTGCATCCGGTTCTGCTTCTCTTGTAACAACGTACGGCGGATCGAGCATGATCGCATTTACAAGACTCTCATCCATCGGATTCGGTTCAAGTACATCTTCTTTGATCGTCTTGCCCTGAAGGAGTCCGACCGTAACGTCCAGCGCCGGCACCGCGTTTCCAGGTGCGTAAGATACGCCGATCGTATTCAGATCCGGCATTGTCGCCCAAAGTTCAAGGAATGATTTTGTGTAATCTCCTGTCATAACAGTAGGCTCTTTTCCTGCATTCTCATACGCCTTGATGATTCCTTCACCCATAACGTCCTGTGCAAGCACGGCGTCAATATTCTCATAGCTGGAGAGGAATGTAGTCATAACAGACTGCGCCTCTGTCTGAGACCAGCTTCCCGGTGAAGAAGCAAGTGTTTTAATGTCCGGATATTCTGCAAGGATATCTTTATTCGCCTGCACTCTCAACGTGTCAGCCGAGTTTCCGGATACGCCGGAAATCTCCACAATGTCGCCTTTTCCGCCAAGCTGCTCCACAAGCCATTTCGCCTGGATCTCCTGCCATGTGTAGTTATCGCCGCACACGCAGATCGTTCCTTCATACGCCGCCGGGTCGTTGGTAACAACCACGAGGATCCCCTGCTCCTGGGCTTTCTCGACTGCTGATTTGATCGTTGTCGGAGAAACCGCATCGATCATGATCGCATCCACGCCCGCATCGATCATCGCGTTGATCTGGTTCAGCTGTTCTGTGGCGTCGCTGTTTGTGTTTGAAACCATATAATCTGCAAATGTCAACCACTTTTTTACATATAATCTGAAAGCACACCTTCCGCCTTATACTCTTCAGCGCGCTTCTCGAAGTCTTCCACCATCTGGGCGCGCCATGTATTGCCCCAGTAACCGTTGGAGAATCCGACTACAAATCCGTCTTCCTTATCAGATTCAAAACTCGTTAGGGCTCCGCTTGCTTCTTCACTTTCGGATGAACCTTCTCCGTCTCCGCCGCCTTCTGATGACGACGTACCGCTCGTACATGCCGCCAGGCTAAGTACCATAACTCCTGATAATAACGCTGCCAAAATTTTTCTTTTCATAATATTGATCCCCTTTCCACTTAATCGACAACCGGTATAAACGTCTCTGCGCCATCCTGTATCCCGGGATCATGCCCCGGCAGTATGTAATGCGCCGCTTCACGTATACGTTTCAGGCTTTCATATGTTTCAGCCACCATCACTACGATATTCGGTTCCAGATTTTCATTTACATTTTCAGCCACATTGCAGATGTCTCCCGAAACACATACAACGCCCTGTTCCGTGTTAAACAAGACTGACTGATGGCCGCGCGTATGCCCCGGAGTCGCGATCACTCTCAGCCCAGGGAGGATCTCTGCATCTCCGTCAAGGAAGTTCCACTGGAAATAGTTGACCGCCTTCTTGTCATAACATGGAACATCATAGAATGGAGCCTCCGGAACCAACGGGTTAAAGGCCGCTTCCCATTCTGCTTTCTGCACGTAAAATCTTGCATTTTTAAATCGGAAATTGCCTCCGCTGTGATCGCAGTGAAGATGTGTATTGATCACAATATCCACATCCTCTGCTTTCCATCCCATGATCCTCTCTACTGCCCTTGCAGTGTCCTGTTCCGGCGTCTGTGCAGCTCCCGGTTCTGCCTGCTGATAAATCTCCAGGCTTCTGATGCCTGTGTCCACCAGCACTTTATGTTCCCCGTCAGTAGCGCCGGCGCACCAGATTGGAACTGTGATCGTCTCACCTTTTCCTTTATAGTGAGTCATAGCCGACCGATCCAACCGGATACTCCCAACCTGAATTGCTTTAACCTGCCATTTTTTCACCACAATGCCTCCCTTCTTTTTCGCAACCGGTTTCGTCGTTGAGCCTACTATAACATCAGTTTTTGACGAAATCAAGCGATTTTTTACAGCTAATATCTTTTTTGTGTAATATGTGCGATTTTTTCATTATATTTTTATGCATTTTCACTAGTCATTAGAATTTATCAAAATATTTATGCATTAAATTAGGTAATTTCTGTTTTTTGCATAATATTTTTTGTGTATTTTTTATTATTTTGGAATCATTTTTTTGTTAATATTTGCGTTATTGACTTCGTTTCAAATTTGAAATAACATAATTGTAACGAAACCGGTTGCGTTCAGAAAGGAGGAAGAAGAATGTTTCATGGAACTACACTATGGCAGCAGCGTATTCCTTTGAAAATGATCCGTTATACACCAGACTCAGGAAAAACAATAGAAACATTTCCTGATCTGCCGGAAAATCTATACGCTGCACTGGTAAAAAGCGCTAAAGCTTTTCCTCAGAAAAATGCTTTTATAGATAATTATGGCCGTATCTATACATTTTCAGATTTCAAAAGCAAAGTGGATTTGTTTGCCGGATATCTGAAGCATAATATAGGAGTAACTCGCGGAAATCACGTGGCAATCATGTTTTACAACAGCATTGAATTCTGTGTTGCTTTTCTTGCGCTGATCAAGCTGGGGGCTGTAACCGTTCCTATGCCGACAAAATTCAAACAGGCTGAGATACTGTCTCTGCTGAAACACTCCGATATTGACCATATTATCTGTGACGAACATTTTCACACATGGTTTTCCGATTATGAGAATAGCGGAATTACTGTGATTTCCGCTCCCGACGCGGAGGCAGGATACGCATTCACCGCTTATGAGGATCCGGATCATACTGACGAAAAATGTGATAGCACATCCGGAGCCCAGGCTCTTTTGATGTTTACATCCGGAACCACTTCTCAGAGCAAAGGAGTCATCATAAAAAACTATAACATTATGCACGCCGTAAAAGCGTATCAGCTTTTACTCGGCATTACCGAGAAAGATGTCTCAGTAATCGCTACCCCTATTTATCATGTAACCGGACTGATCGCACTGCTTGGTTTATTTATTTATACCGGCGGCACATTATATCTGCATAAATTTTTCGACGCCAGAAGGGTGCTTGACTGTGTAGAGAAAAACGGTGTTACTTTTATACACGCTTCGCCCACCGTGTTTTCCATGCTGTTATCAGAATCCTCTCACTTTCCGGAGTTACCGTCGCTGAAGAGTCTTGCCTGCGGCAGCAGCAACATGCCTGCCGGAAAACTCCACAAATATCATGAATGGCTGCCTGATATGGTCTTTCATACAGTTTACGGACTTACAGAAACTTCCTCTCCGGCTACGATCTTTCCCGGCAACGCGTGTACCAGTGAATACATCGGCTCATCCGGTTTGCCGATTCCCGGCACAGTTTTTAAAATACTTGACGAAAGCGGAAACGAAATGCCTGCAGGCAAAGTGGGAGAAATATGGATCAGCGGAAGCGTCGTTCTTGAATCCTACTATAAACTGCAAACCGATTCACTGAAAAACGGCTGGCTTGGTACCGGCGATCTCGGATACATAACTGCTGACGGCTATCTCTATGTTGTGGACAGAAAAAAAGATATGATCAACCGGGGCGGAGAAAAGATATGGAGTTTTGACGTAGAAAACGAGCTTTATCAGATCCCCGGGGTTGAAGAAGCCGCCGTGGTAGGCATCCCGGATGAAGTATACGGCGAAGTGGCTGTTGCAGCTGTCAAGAAAGAACCCGGCGCTCATTTTACAGAGCAGGAATTAAAGGAAGTCCTCCTGACCCGGATCGCCAAATATAAGGTTCCCGCTCATATTATATTTATGAATGAAATTCCGGAGACGCCCAACGGAAAAATCGATAAAAAGAATATAAGACAATTATTTACAGAAAAGACAGAAGGAGGGAAGTCATGAAGAAACCGACATTTATGACAGGAGAGGAAGCAGCCGCGATGATCCGCGACAACAGCACGATTGCGACAATAGGAATGACGTTAGTCTCCGCTTCCGAAACGATTCTAAAGGCCATTGAAAATCGTTTTCTCACAGAAGGACACCCGAATCACCTCACCCTTGTCCACTCCTGTGGACAGAGCGACCGCGACCGGGGCATCCAGCATTTTTCACACGAAGGAATGCTCTACCGCATCATCGGAGGTCATTGGGGATTGCAGCCTAAAATGATGGATCTCATATCCGGCAACAAAATCCTGGCTTACTGTATTCCCCAGGGGCAGTTTGCTCAGCTTTACCGCTCTATGGCCGGAGGCGAACCTGGCAAGATCACTAAAGTAGGACTGGGAACTTTTATCGATCCAAGGATTGACGGCGGCAAGATGAATGAACTCACCAAATCCGCTCCTGACATCGTGGACGTAGTTACAATAGACGGCGAAGAATATATGCGGTACAAACCTATTCCACTCGACTATGTGATCATCCGCGGAACATACGTCGATGAACTGGGGAACCTGACAACCGACGAAGAAGCAATGCAACTTGAAGTATTCTCTGCAGTAATGGCATGCAAAAAATTCGGCGGCAAAGTAATCGCTCAGGCTAAATACAAAGTCAAAAGCGGACAGCTTCATTGCAAAAGAGTTATAGTACCCGGCATCTTTATTGATGCTGTCGTCATGTGTCCCGATCCCGAAACCGATCATCGCCAGACACACAGCTTCGCATTTGATCCGGCTTACTGCGGCGATATCAAAGTGCCTGTTTCCGGTTCCGACACACTGCCGATGACAGTGCGCAAACTGATCGGAAGACGGGCGCTTATGGAACTTTCCATGGATGACGTACTCAATGTAGGCACCGGCATTCCAAACGATGTTGTCGGCCCTATTATAGCAGAAGAAGGGATTGACGATGATGTTACAATCACTGTCGAGTCCGGTATCTATGGCGGTATCCCCATGGGCGGCATTGATTTCGGAATCGCTAAAAATAACTTTGCTCTCGTCAGACACGACGACCAGTTCGACTATTATAACGGAGCCGGCGTTGACGTAACCTATATGGGAGCCGGGCAGATTGATCCGGACGGCAACGTCAATGCCACCCGCCTGGGGCCGCTCCCTACCGGTGCCGGTGGTTTTATAGATATCACAACTAATGCAAAACATGTTGTATTTTGCTCTACCTTTACCGGAAAAGGGCTGGAATGCAGCTTTGAAGGCGACCGTCTTCACATAAATAAAGAAGGCTCACTGATCAAATTTGTAAAACAGGTAACACAGATTTCCTACAACGGTAAAATCGCAAGGAATAAAGGTCAAAAAATGCACTATGTGACAGAGCGCGCGGTATTCGAACTTACGCCCGACGGTATTATGCTCACCGAAATTGCGCCCGGTATCGACCTGCAAAGCCAGATACTGGATCTGATGGAATTCAAGCCTCTTATCAGTCCTGATTTGAAAGAAATGAATCCTGCATTATTCCGTGTAACCGGACCATTTGGTCTGAAAGATATCATAAAGAACAAACAATAAGGAGGAATCTTCACATGAGACTCAAAGACAAAGTTGCAATCGTAACAGGATCAGCACGCGGACTTGGCAAAGGCATCGCCATAAAACTTGCCGAAGAGGGGGCAAAAGTGGTTATTGCCGATATGGCCGGCGCCGAAGAGACAGCAAAAGAAATCAGCGACAATGGCGGAACCGCAACTGCTTTTCAGGTAAATGTAGCAAAGCAGGATGAGGTGCAGGCACTTGTAAAATACGCAATCGATACATATGGCACACTTGATATCATGGTAAACAACGCAGGGATCAACCGTGACGGAATGCTTCATAAAATGCCTGTGGAAAACTGGGATACAGTCATCGCTGTCGATCTGACCGGAACATTCTACGGCACACAGGAAGCAATCAAGTACATGCGCCAGAAAGGATACGGGCGTGTTATCAATATTTCCTCCGGAAGCTGGCTGGGAAACATAGGGCAGGCAAATTATGCTGCCGCCAAAGCAGGTGTAGTAGGTCTGACTAAAACTGCCGCAAGGGAAAACGCACGCAAAGGTATCACATGTAACGCAATATGCCCAGGCTTCATCGAGACAGATATGACATTGAAACTTAAGGAAGTCAATGACGGAGCTGCATGGAACAGCATGATGCAGAGAATCCCAATGGGATATGCCGGAAAGCCGTCAGACGTAGGCAATATGGTAGCTTTCCTTGCATCCGATGAGGCCGCTTATATCACATCAGAAGTAATCAATGTAGGCGGCGGCATGATCGTGTAACCGGATCAATTAACTGTTCCGTTTTGACAGAACAGATATCGTTCGTTTCATATGAAAATAACCAGGAGGTACAAAATGAGTGAATTTAAAGATGTTGTAATCGTAAGCGGCGTGCGCCTTCCCGTAGGATCATTCGGCGGAAGTCTGAAAGACATTTCCGCTATAGACATGGGCGCCATGGTCGTAAAGGAGGCCGTCAGCAGAGCCGGTATCCGTCCATCTGACGTAAACGAAGTAATCGTCGGACAGGTCGGAGAAATCGCTCAGGATGGATTTGTAGCACGTGCCGTCAGTTTAAAGGCAGGTATGCCTAAAGAGTGTACTGCATATTCCGTAAACCGCCAGTGCGGGTCCAGTCTCCAGGCAATTGCCGACGCGGTTATGGAAATCCAGACGGGATTTGCCGATGTAGTAGTAGCCGCAGGTACAGAGAATATCTCCCAGCTCCCGTATTACGTAAAAGATGCAAGATGGGGCGCAAGAATGGGACACAAAGTATTTGAGGACGGCGTGATCGACATACTGACCTGGCCGCTGGACGGCAATCACAACGGAGTTACGGCAGAAAACGTAGCCTCAAAATACAATGTCAGCAGAGAGGAGCAGGATCAGTTTGCACTCCAGTCGCATCAAAGAGCATGCGCAGCAATCAAAGCCGGAAAATTCAAAGACGAAATCCTGCCTGTCGAATTAAAAGACCGCAAAGGAAACATTACGGTCTTTGATACAGACGAAGGTCCAAGAGAGGGCCAGACACTGGAGAAACTGGCCCGTCTCCGTCCATGCTTTGTAAAAGGCGGCACTGTTACCGCCGGGAATTCATCCAGCCTGAACGACGGCGCAGCTGCAGTGGTCGTAATGTCCAGAGAAAAAGCAGAACAGCTCGGTGTAACACCTAAACTAAAAATCGAAGGATATACTGTAGCCGGATTTGACGCTGAGCTGATGGGATATTCACCAAAATTCTCCAGCGAACAGCTTGCTGCAAAGCTGGGAATCGACCTCAAAGAAATCGACATGTTCGAGATCAACGAAGCATTTGCCAGCCAGGCAGTTGCAGTCAGCCGCGATCTTGGCCTGGATATGGACAAAGTCAATATCTATGGCGGAGGCATCTCCATTGGTCATCCTATCGGCGCGACAGGATGCGTCCTCACAGTAAAAGTACTGTACGAACTCATGCGCACCGATAAGAAAGATGCTATGATATCCATGTGCATCGGCGGCGGTCAGGGTATTTCTATGTATTTTACAAAATGCTGATTCATTAATTCTCCTAAAAGTCAGGGAAAGTTCTGGGAAAATCTATAATCCTCCCGGAACTTTTCTTTTTCGGACATATCCCCATTGTAATTCTCCCCTGTTTTCAAGTATAATAGCCAATGAAAAGGAGATTTACCACTATGCTGAAATCATATGTTGCATTTGACATCGAGACTACCGGATTAAACCCTCAGGAAAACGAGATCATAGAAATAGGTGCCCTGAAGGTACGCGACGGAAAAGTAGCCGACAGATTTATAGAGTTTATTCACCCCACTGTTTCCATCGCCCCGGCGATCACTGCGCTTACAGGGATCACTGACGAAATGGTCTCGGGCGCCCGTTCCAGATGCCAGGTTGTCTCAGACTTTCTTGATTTCTGTGAAAATGATGTGCTGATCGGACACAATGTTTCTTTCGACTACAGCTTCATGAAATGCAGTGCTGCTGCGGACGGACTTCCGTTCGAAAAAATGGGGATTGATACGCTCAAGATTGCCCAGAAAGCACTGAGCGGACTGGAATCCAAAAGTCTTGGCAGCCTCTGCGAATACTATCACATAGAAAATAAATCGGCGCACCGCGCTTATCACGACGCTCTTGCCACCGCTAAGCTTTACCAGACTCTGGCCCACTATTTTGAGGAGAAAGATCCCAAACTCTTTAAACCTGTGCAGCTTACATACAGAGTAAAAAAACCTCAGCCGGCCACGCCAAAACAGATCGCTTTCCTGAACAATCTGATCCGCAAGAAGCGGGTAAAACGGGATTGGGATTCTGATACGATCACACGGAGCGAGGCTTCCAGGATGATCGATGAACTGCTGAAAGGATAATAATCAGAGCCCTGTTGGTACCGTATCCAACAGGGCTCTTGATGTCAGAAAGCGAGCTTTCCTATTCCGTATATGGGGATCGTTGAAATACCGCTTACTCTCGTTTGTAAACAATTTGATGATTTTTAAAAGTTCCGCATTCGCGTCTTCTATTGATCTATTTTCCAGATATCTTAATACAACAGCAGGATAACCGCCAATCTTTGTATAGATGCTATAATACTCGGATAATTTCTGATACACTTCATCTGCGCTCTGTCCATATAGATCCAATTCTTCATAGAGACTGGCTTCTCCCAAAGCCTGCAAGAATTCTCCAAAATCCAGCGTATGGATTTCCAGAGACTCCAGATCTCCCGCCGAATATTTAAATTCACGATCCAGGATACGCCCAAGATAACTGCCTGTTATAATGAAATCACTTTTCAGTTGTCTCGTGAAGTCCCGGATCCTGTTATAGATTGCGGCTGATTCCTGTATTTCATCAATGATCACAATCGTATCCGGTGCGTCTTCAAAGTCCGGGCGAGCTCTTCGGATCAGCTCATAAACAGGATTTTCACAGACAAGACCATTCTTGATCTCATTTCTCAGATCCTCATATTTTTCAAGGAAAAGTTCTCCTGTAAAGTCGAGAAGATTTATATAAACTTTTCTTTTATACTATTCATCTGCAAATTTATTTACACTATACGTCTTACCAACCTGACGTGCGCCCGAAACCTCCAAAGTCGCATAATTCGCTCTTTGTTTCCACTTAAGAAGCTGATCATAGGCATTTCTATCCAAATATCTTTGCATATTCTATCACCCCTGTTGGCGTTCCATGTTTTTTCTATTATACTTCAAAAATATTGATGATATCTACTCCCTGCCAGACGGACAGCAGGCGGACTGATCGACGGCCAGATGTATATGCTGGCACCGCCCACGCGGAAGCATCAGCAGATACTTGGCGCCCTCTATCGTAAGATCGCTGACTACATTGACAGAAAGGAGGGGGCCTGTCGTTAGCCCAATGTCATTAAGATAACATTGGAACAAACCCATAGTTCCGAAGAACTGATATAAAAATGTATCATTCTTCGGAACTTCTCTTTTTTACAGAAAGTTAGACATGGGAAAAACTCCTTCGTTATAAAGGAGT
>DWXI01000176.1 GCA_019119265.1 Candidatus Mediterraneibacter intestinigallinarum
CGTCAACACCAGACTCCTGCAGTACGTTAACTACAGACTCCAGAGCATCCCATGCCTCCTGACCTGTCTTTTCAGCCGGTGCAGGTTCTGGGTACTCATACCACTCTACCAACGGTGTATATCCGCCAGGAAGTGTATTTCCGTCAGCATCCATTGCCTGTGAGTTACCTGTCCAGATACCGAACGCACATCCCACAATACCTACTACAAGGATAAGAACGATACATCTTACCGGTGTCCAGCCCTTCTTAATCAGAGCATAGATACCAAGTGTGATCAGAAGCGGGATCAACTTCGGCAGCACGCCGTCCAGAAGGCTCTGAATGTTGATCTGCGTCTCGCCTACGATCATACGTACAGTTGTGGAACCATAGTTAGCGATAAGACCGCCGACTACGAAAATACCAAGGATACTAGCTGCACGTGTAAACTCTTTTGCATTAGATGTCAACAGAGTAACTGCTTTCGTTCCAAGTCCGTAGGACCAGTACATAAGTCCGAAACGAACTACAAACTGAACTACGTTGAAGATGATCAGGAACAGAATCGCACCAAAAATCTGACCTTCCATAGCCATATTTGCAGTAAGACCTGCCGTGATCGGAACAAGTGTCAGCCAGAACAGCGCATCACCGATACCGCCAAGAGGACCTGCCGCAGAAATACGTACGGAACGGATCGTCTTTGTATCAGCTTTGTTCTGCTCCAGTGAAAGAACAATACCCATTACAAATGTTACGAGGAACGGGTGTGTGTTCAGGAAGTCAAGGTTGTGAGCCATAGATGCTTTTAAGTCTTCCTTATTTGTATGTATTTTCTGGAGACCCGGAAGCATTGACCACAGCCATCCACAAGCCTGCATTCTCTCATAGTTGAAAGACGCCTGTAAGAAACAGGACAGCCAAACCATTTTGTTTAACGTCTTATTATCCAGCTTCGGAGCCGGAGTCAGATCCTGATATCTATCCGGAATATTATATGCCATCCTCGTCACCTCCTACAAAGCCGGCACCTGCGCCTGCATTCTGTTTGATCTTCGTCTGTGTCGTGAAGTCATAGATTGCTATAGCAGCACCTACAAATGCACAGAGGATCAGAGTTGCTCCGGATGTAGTCGCATTAGCGCTGCAAAGCAGTGACATTGCGAATCCAGCCAGAAGGAATCCCCACATCTCTCCGGACATCATAACCTTCATAAGGATTGCAAATCCGACGAACTTCATTGCTCCGCCGGCTGCGTCCAGACCAGCCATTACCCATGAGAACTGGTAGGAGAAGTTCTGAAGTGTTTCGCCGAGTGCAGAACCGCCATACAGACCTGCTACTGCAAGAACACCGAACAGACATCCGAGAACTCCCATTTCAAGGAAGTTGATATTACGGATACCTTTTACGTCTGCGTTCTCCGCACATCTGTCAGCTCTTGCCATCATACCTGACATAAATGTAAATGTCAGAGTAACTGCGTACTGTCCGAATACTGCGAACGGAATAGCAAGACCAAGCGCTGCACCGACACCGTCTGCGGTCGCCTCCATATTAAGTGATACCGCGAAGATCGTTGCCATGATACCTCCGAGGATTGCGTTTGGCGGCTGAGCTCCACCGATCGGCATACTTCCGATCTGGATAAGCTGGTATGCACCACCAACTACGATACCAAGCTCAAAGTTACCGAGGATAGCTCCGATGATCGGGCAGGTAACGATAGGCTGGTACAGAGACTCTAAAAAGCTGAACTGGTCGATACCCATGATAAAGGCTACCACAAAGACCAGAATTGCCTGGATAATTGAAATCTCCATGTCTACTCCTTTCCTGTTTAACTAATAAAACCCTTTAATTAATAAAACTTTTTTACTTGAACAATTTGTCGATGCTTTCAGCCGGTGTGTCAGGAACACGTTTGATCTCAAGTTCCACGCCCAGCTCCTGCAGCTTTTTGAAAGTTGCCACATCGTCATCGTCCACAGCAACTGATGTTGCCACCTGACGTTTGCCATCAGCCATGTGCATGTTTCCGATATTTACTTTCTTGATCGGAACTCCGCCTTCAACCAGCTTAAGCACATCCTGTGGTGTTTCGCAGATAATTGCAATATGCTGATTTGCAGAAGCTTTGTGGATGATATTGATCGTCTTTTCAAGAGTGAAGAATCTTGTCTGTGCATATGACGGCGCAGCCATATTCATCAACCCCTGGCGGAACTCATCCCCGGCAACTTCATCATTTGCGACAAGCAGAAGGTTTGCCCCTACCACGCCGCACCACTGTGTTGCCACCTGACCGTGAATCAGCCGATTGTCAATTCTCGTCAACCGAATATCTGGCATGCTCGCATCCCCCTTTCTTTAAATATTTAGCATTCAGCGGACAGTTCAAAGCCCCTTTCCTCATGCTGTTCAACAAACCCTTTCCCAAACAACCGGGAAGTAAAATCTGCTTACATAGATTATTATAGCAGAATTTAACTTTATTAGTTTGCACTTTTTATGCATCCTCTTGCATTTTTGGTTATATAATTTTAATAAAAAAGTTATTGTTTTTTTATAAGTTTCTTGCAAATGTAACAATAACAAAAGACAGAGGAATTTCCTGCCCGGATTTTCCTCTGTCTTATACTTTTATTCTGTTGCTGTCCGTATCCGCCTCCGGCATCCATCAGATAAAGTTGCTCTAAATCCTTGCAACACCGCTCTTTCTTGCTGCCTCTGCTGTCGCTTTCGCAACTGCATCTTTTACACGCGGATCAAATGCTGCCGGAAGGATGTAATCCGGATTAAGTTCTTCATCGCTTACCAGGCCTGCAATGGCATATGCCGCAGCCACTTTCATCTCATCATTAATATCGGATGCGCGCACATCAAGAGCTCCACGGAATATTCCCGGGAAGCACAGTACGTTGTTTACCTGGTTCGGAAAATCACTTCTTCCTGTAGATACGACTGCTGCTCCCGCCGCTTTCGCCTCATCCGGGAAGATTTCCGGCGTCGGGTTCGCACACGCGAAGATGATCGGATCTTTCGCCATGGTGCGCACCATATCCTGTGTCAGTGTACCCGGTGCGGATACTCCGATAAATACATCGGCGCCTTTGATCACCTCTGCCAGAGTACCTTTCTCATGATTGAAGTTGGTGATCTTTGCCATCTCTTCCTTGATCGGATTGAGATAATCTCTTCCTTCATAGATCGCACCGTGGCGGTCTGTCATGATAACATTCTTAAGGCCCATAGACATCAGAAGCCTGATGATCGCAATACCTGCAGCGCCTGCGCCGGACGTCACGATCTTGATATCTTCGATCTTCTTTCCGACGATCTTCAGCGCGTTGATCATCCCTGCCAGTGTGATCACTGCGGTTCCATGCTGATCATCGTGAAATACCGGAATATCACAGCACTCTTTCAGACGTTTCTCAATCTCAAAGCATCTCGGAGCCGAGATATCCTCCAGATTGATGCCTCCGAAACTTCCTGCAAAGAGGCTTACAGCTTTCACGATCTCGTCTACATCATGCGATCTGACGCAGAGAGGAATCGCATCTACACCGCCGAATTCTTTAAACAGGACACATTTTCCTTCCATAACAGGCATGCCGGCCTCCGGGCCAATATCACCAAGACCGAGCACTGCGGTTCCGTCTGTGATGACTGCTACTGTATTCCAGCGTCTTGTCAGATCGTAGCTCTTGTTAATGTCTTTCTGTATCTCCAGACACGGCTGAGCAACTCCAGGTGTATAAGCAAGGCTTAACGCCTCTTTGGAGTCTACCGCCGCACGACTTGTAACTTCGATCTTTCCTTTCAGTTCATAGTGCATCTTTAATGATTCTTTTGCGTAGTCCATAACTGCCTCCTGATGTTAAATATATTTTGGATCTGCTGTCCTTTGTTCAGGACATAAATTTGCATGTTTCATAAACATTATACTGCGTTTTTGCCCGATATACATCATGTTTTTTCTAAAATACAAAAAAATTATCATCATTATATATATTTATGCATATTCCAAAAACATCATTGCATTTTTATGCACATATTGTGTATTTTATGCATATTTTTCTTTTTTATAATTTTCTCTTGCATAATTATAAGTTCTGGTGTATAGTATGTTGTAGTTTGCAAGAGCAATAAAATAAAGAAAAGCTGCTGACCGGCCCCCGGACAGCAAAATTAATAAAAATACATTCAGGAGGCTATCAGAAATGAGTAAAGAAAAAGTAGTTTTAGCATATTCAGGAGGACTTGACACAACAGCGATCATTCCGTGGCTGAAAGAGACATTCGGTTATGATGTTATCTGCTGCTGCATCGACTGTGGACAAGGGGAAGAACTTGACGGACTTGACGAGAGGGCAAAACTCTCCGGAGCTTCCAAATTATATATTGAGAATATCGTGGACGAATTTGCCGAGGATTTTATCATGCCGTGCGTAAAAGCAGGCGCTGTATATGAAAACGCATACCTGCTCGGAACATCCATGGCTCGTCCGGCTATTGCGAAGAAACTGGTTGAGATTGCCCGCAAGGAAGGCGCTGTCGCCATCTGCCACGGCGCTACAGGAAAAGGAAACGACCAGATCCGTTTTGAACTGGGCATCAAAGCTCTCGCTCCGGATATCAAGATCATCGCTCCGTGGCGTATGACAGACCTCTGGACAATGCAGTCCCGTGAAGATGAGATTGACTACTGCAAAGCACACGGCATTGATCTCCCCTTCGATACAAAACACAGCTACAGCCGTGACCGCAACCTGTGGCACATCAGCCATGAGGGGCTTGAACTGGAAGATCCGTCCGTAGAACCGAACTATGACGATCTGCTCGTTCTCAGTGTTGCGCCGGAAAAAGCGCCGGATGAGCCGGAATATGTAACTATGACATTTGAGGCCGGTGTACCGAAGACAATCAACGGAAAAGCTATGAAGGTGGCTGATATCATCACAGAACTCAACAAACTGGGGGGAAAACACGGTATCGGTATCATCGATATCGTGGAGAACCGTGTCGTAGGCATGAAATCCCGCGGCGTGTACGAGACACCGGGCGGAACGATCCTGATGGCCGCTCACCAGCAGCTGGAAGAGCTGATCCTCGATCGTGCTACATACGAAGTGAAGAAAGAGATGGGAAATAAGCTTGCTCAGGTCGTATATGAAGGAAAATGGTTCACACC
Source organism: Candidatus Mediterraneibacter intestinigallinarum (assembly GCA_019119265.1). Taxonomy (GTDB): domain Bacteria; phylum Bacillota; class Clostridia; order Lachnospirales; family Lachnospiraceae; genus Mediterraneibacter; species Mediterraneibacter intestinigallinarum. Next base: position 5,180 of record DWXI01000176.1, read on the forward strand.
GCTCTGCGAAGCAATCCGCGCATTCGTAGATGTAACACAGCAGTATGTGACAGGCGAAGTGAAGTTCAAACTGTACAAAGGCAACATCATCAAAGCCGGCGAGACATCCCCGTACTCCCTGTACAGCGAGTCACTGGCAAGCTTCACAACAGGCGATATGTACGACCACCACGATGCAGACGGATTTATCACACTGTTCGGACTGCCGCTGAAGGTCCGTGCGATGAAGATGCAGGAGCTGGCGAAAGAGAATCAGAAATAAAAATCATATCATTTATTTTCATGACGATAAATGATATCCCGCCCGGATAGTTCTACTCATAAGATAGTATCTTACGGGTAGAACTATCCGGGCGGGATATATTAATGTCAGATCTCATTTTTATTACTCACACCCGATCAGAACCTCTTTTCCATGAAACGCAAATCCATACCTTATTCTTTCAGCAGGAAAGCTTTCTGTTTTTACCGCGTTTATTATTTTCAATATGTCTGCGTTGAATCTGTATCATACTCCCGGATTAATTTCTCAAACTCCTCGTTCCCCTGCAGGAATGCATAATCCTTCCCTGTTTTCATCTCTGCCAGCAGCCCCGGCAGTATTTTCTCCGCATAGGTCTCCATTGCTTTATCATACTTTCTTCCAAAATTTTCTTTTCCGTATATATGACTGTAAAATGCAGACTCCGACATATGCTGGGGCTCCGTCAACATCCGTAACATTTCCCGGATATATGCAATACTTTTTTCTACGTCCTTCTTCTTTAACGCCAGATCCATCGGCAGGAGCAGCGGACTGTACCCCCATTGGTCATACAATAGAGCGGTCTGTTCCCCTGCGGACGCGATCTTTTCCGCCCGTTTCACATCCCCCTCCTCAAAAGCAATATTCATCAGCATAGACAGCACGATGCTGAGATCGTTAAGCACATCTGTGAGTTTCCTTTCCAGCAGCACCGCCGCCTCATCGTATTTCTCCTGTGCAAGCAGGAGACGTGCATTAAGGATTCTCTTATCTGCCTGCTGCTTCGGCAGGGAGTCGATCATCTTGCGGGCTTTCTCATACTCCTTCTTCTCTATATATTCACTCGCCAGCATATAAGTGGCGGCATTTTTCACCTGCTCGTCCCCGTTGCATTCGGTTACACGCTCGTACCAGGAATATATCTTCTCTTCATATTTTTCTCTGTCTGTACTCCAGTCGCCGGACATCATCAGTAATCCCTGCACCATGGACGCCATCATATGGATCAGTTTCCCACAATTCGGATATTCGCGCACCTTCTGCTCCGCTGCGTCAAATGCCGTTTCCAGGCCCTGTTCATCCATGATCGCTGCAATATCATTACATATCTCTGCGATCTCATTATCAGAGAGTTCCTCCTGAAAGCAGAGAAGCGTATTGACGTCCGTATTGAGGAGACGCGCCAACGCGGGCAGTATTGCGATATCAGGATAACTGCTGCCTCTCTCCCACTTATTGACCGCCGGAGCGGAAACCCCGAGACGCTGTGCTATCTGTTCCTGTGTGAGCCCCAGTTCTTTTCTCTTCCTGCGTATCACTTCACTGACCGGCATATCTGTATCCTCCTTTTTCCTGTTATGCATATTTTATTTTATAAATATTCTTTCTGCACACATTATAACAGTTTACAGATACGCCTCACAACTGAGCCTTTTTCACATATATGGGCAAAAAGTTAACCGGCAGTTAATAAGAATAACTGCCGGCCTAACCTCTACATCGCCGTATACACCCATAGATTATTGATCTGATACTCCAGTTTGCTGTAATCCCACAGCCTCTCGCTGCGTACCCGGCTGTTCGGATCGTTTACCCGGATCTTGCCGTCCTCGATCCCGGTCAGCACGATAAAGTGTCCGGTCGTGGTAAAGTCTCCCGGTCGCATACTGCATATGATCGGATGTCCGTTTTCCAGAGCAGAAAAGACCTCACCCTCGCTCAGCCCCATCTCTTCCCCGTAGATTCCGAACTGCTGCGCGCCGTCCGTCATCAAGGTCCAGCTCGTGCCGGAATCTCCCGCATAGTATCCGTTCTCAGCAGAAAACTGAGCCACTTTATACGGTGTCACCGTATTATCGCCGGTGAGCCCTGCCGCCACCATGGCGATCGCCGTCGGCCCGCATCCGTTGACAGCAATCATGTCGTCCGCATAAAATGCGTATCCCCAGCGTTCATCCCACTGCAGGAGCAGCGGAATCTGTCCTTGTACCACTTCACCGACAGTGTCTGCCGGAGTCGTATCTTTCTTTTCGAGATAGTCAAAAACAAAATCTACCGTCTCCTCATTGCTTTTCAGCAGTTCGATCAGTTGTTCCGGATACTGGTCTTTGTTTGCCATGATCTCCCGTACTTTCGGATTGACCAGAGCCATTACTGCCAGATTGTTCTGCCCGCTGATCATATCTTTTGCCCACAGGACTGCCATGACCATCGGGATAATAAGCGCAATGCAGAGTATGCTCTTCAGGATCCCGTGCCTTCTTCTCCGCCTTCTCTTTCTGCCGCGCTTTCCTGACCTGCTGCCCCCTGCATATCTACTTTCTTCATATCTGTTTACTTTATATCTGTTCCCTTTGTATCTGCTCTCATTTTCCCAATCCTCCCACATAAGGACATCTCCTCCTTTTCAATAAGGAGATTATACCTGCCCTTTGCGGCAAACTTTTAGAACAAATTCTTAATATTCAGCGATATAATTTTTAAGAAAAAATTATTCTTCCCTGTCATTCGTAAGATTCAGCCTGTCAAAGATATAGAACATCAGGCCCATCAGCATGCCTACTACACACGCCAGCACCATTCCTGTAAGCTCAATGCTGCCGAGCTGTACCGTAATTCCGGACAGACCAACAACAAAGATAACCGAAGTCATTGCCATATTTCTCGACTTATTGTAATCCACCTGGGATTCCACCAGGATACGGATACCTGATGTTCCGATCATACCGTACAGCAGGAACGAGATACCGCCGATGACAGGTCCGGGGATCGTATTGATCAGTGTCGTCATTTTCCCGATAAAGGAACAGATGATGGACAGCACTGCCGCCCCGCCGATCACATATACACTGTAAACCTTTGTCATCGCCATAACACCGATATTCTCTCCGTATGTCGTCGTCGGCACAGATCCGATCAGACCGGAGAGCATACTGGAGAAGTTATCTGCGAAAAGGGAGCAGTGAAGGCCCGGATCTTTTAACAGATCTCTTCCGATGATCTTACTTGTAACAATCTGATGTCCGATATGCTCCGAAGTGATGACAAGCAGCACCGGTATGATGATCACGATTGCCTCCCACTTAAACTTCGGTGTGGAAAAATTGGGAATCGAGAATAGCGGTGCAGCCGCCACATCCGAGAAATCAACGATACCGCATGCAAGAGCCGCCACATACCCTGCAATGATAGCTATCAGGATTGGGATAACTGATAAAAATCCACGAAATAAAACAGAGCCGAGCACTGCAACAAGGAGAGTCACCAGAAATACGATCACATTTCTGATATCGATCACTTCATCCGTAAGTTTGGCGTTGGACGCCGCTGTTCCTGCAAGTTCAAGACCGATCAATGCTACAACAGGGCCCATCGCCGCCGGCGGCAGCACCACATCGATCCAGTCAGAGCCGAATTTATAGATTAATACAGCCAATATACATCCAAGGAATCCCACTACAACAAATCCGCCCAATGCATATTCATAACCCCACTTCGAGATAACCACACCCGCCGGCGCCAGAAAAGCAAAGCTGGATCCCAGATATGCCGGTGCTCTCCCCTTTGTGATCAGGATAAAGAGAAGGGTTCCGATTCCGTTCATAAAGAGCACGACTGCCGGATTGATGCCGAATACAAACGGCACCAGCACGGATGCGCCGAACATCGCAAACATGTGCTGGATACTCAAGGGTACCAGCAGTTTAAACGGCACTTTCTCTTCCACCTGAATGATTCTTTTGTTTTCCATGTAAGTCCTCCTGTTCTCTCATTCTCATCAGTAACCTTTTCCATTCTATCACACTATCAGATGAAAGGAAACGACAAATGACATACCTCGCTTATGACCCTCGCCGCATTCTCAAATGCGATCTTATCAATCTGTCGCGGGGTAATACCTCTTCTCCTCATCGCATCCCAGACCCGATCCATATCCTGAACGCCCTGTATGCCGGCAGGCAGAGAATCCGGCTCAAAGCCGTCAAAATCCGTTCCGAGGGCAACCGAATCCTCCCCGGCTTTCCGGATCATCCACGCCGTATGAGCTGCGATATCATCCAGATCCGCAGCGCCCCCTTCACTTAGAAACGCAGAGTAGAAATTGACGCCTGCCACGCCGCCCTTCTCCCCCAGCGCCCGCAGCATCTCATCGCTCAGGTTCCGGGGATGGGAGCAGAGACTTCGGGCGTTTGAGTGCGAGGCCACAACCGGCAGACGGCTGTACCGGATACAATCCCTGAACCCTCCGTCAGACAGATGAGATACGTCGATGAGCATTCCCATATCATTCATCCTTTCCACCACTTCTTTTCCAAAATGGGTAAGCCCCTTTTCCATGACAGACCTGTTTCTGCTGTTGGGATATCCGATGCAGTTCTCATAATTCCAGGTCAGCGTGATAAGACGGACATCGCGCTCATACAGATCATCCAGCCTTTCCAGATCCCCGTCCAGCACTCCGCCTTCCTCTACTGTCAGGATTCCGGCTGTATTTCTTCCGTTTTCCGCTTCATAGACCAGGCATCCCGGAAAACTCCGTGGAGATGAAGCCTGCTGATGCGCATATTCCAGCATTTCCTGCACCGCCCTGTAGGCACTGTTCCAGTTGTACGCTCTCCTTTCTCCCGGATACGCCGCGCCATTTCCGGGATATACAGCTCCATTTTCCGGATACTCTGCTGCATTTACATAGCATGCAAAAAATTGCGCCTCCGCTCCTCCCCGGCTCAGCCTTTCAATATCCACGCACAAGCCGTTTTTATGCATTCCCTGATTACTTTCCTGCATTTCCCCTGAACACCGCTTCTCCACCTTCTTCAGCTCGCTCAGCGTATCGCAGTGCATATCGATCCATTTCATATCTTCCTCCGGTCTGAAAATCATTTCATTTTATACTATGTATATTTTTCCAGTTTCTTACATACTCTATGATACATCATCACATGTACACTGTCCAAAAAAGGAGCTTCATATGGAACCCAGAATCGGTATCGTCACCTGCGGCTTTACGCAGGACCGACAGTTTGTCACCAATCCGTATATCCAGTCCGTCCGGTACGCAAAGGGAATTCCCGTCATCCTGCCCCTTGTACGCAGCGATCATCTGCTGGACGAGTATGCAAGACTCTGCGACGGATTCCTCTTCTGCGGCGGCGATGATATCACTCCGCTCTTGTTCGGGGAAGAACCGCGGGAAGGAAACGGAAAGACGGATATTACGGTAGATCTCTTTCAGATCCGTCTTATGAAGCGGATCCTCGCTTCCAGGAAGCCTGTATTCGCCATCTGCCGGGGAATGCAGATCCTGAATGTGGCTTGCGGCGGCACCATCTGGCAGGACATGTCTCTGATCCCCGGAAAAATCCTGGATCATATGCAGCAGTCCGCCAGACGCAGCGAAGTCAGCCACCGGATCCGGACAGAACGGGGAAGTCTGCTGAAAAAATGTATCGGATCATGCCTGTTCGTAAACAGTTTTCACCACCAGGCAGTCAATATGCCTGGAAAAGATATCCGCGTAAGCGCCCGCGCCCAGGATCACACGATCGAAGCTATTGAACTGACATCACATCCGTTTGCCATAGGCGTACAATGGCACCCGGAATGCATGTACCGTGTTTCGCCGGAAATGCGGGAACTTTTTCACGAATTTGTCTTCAGTTCACTCATAAACTCCGGACATAACGGACATACTAACCTCTGAAATCATATTTATTAAGGAGGTACCAACCATGTCAGAGATATCAATTCTTGACCTTCAGAACCTTCGTCATCTCATCGGCGGATACTCGACCACACACTGCAAGATGACAGACTATGCGTCAAAAACTGAAGATCCGGAGATCAAAAAACTGTTCCAGGATGCAGCGGACTCCGCTATGAAGAATAAGCAGGAATTGATGAAATTCCTGTAAATTTCCGGATACGATGATAACCGTTTATCGTATGAGACGCCGAAACAGAGAAAAACGAACGCAGAGAGGTAGAATAATGGACGAAAAAACAATGGTAGCCGATGCCCTTGTCGGCATAAACGGAGAACTGAAAATGTTCGGGGATATGATCGCTCAGACTGAAAACAAAGAACTGAAACAGTGTCTGAAACAGATGCGCAACCAGTGCGAAATGTCACAGGAAAAGATGTATGATGCGGCCCGGGAGCGGAGCTATTATGTTCCGGCCGAAAAAGCCACTCAGCAGGAGATCGATCATGTGAAATCCATCGTACAGGCCAACTGACGGGTAACAGGATCGTAAAGTAACAGAACTGTAGACAGAAAACGGGAACACAGGCAGATTTATCATCTGGCTCATGTTCCCGTTTGATTTTCGCCCGATCCCTATCGTTTCAGAATCCACTCCACCGCTTTCGCCGCGCCGTCGCGGGCATTACTGTCCGTCACATGATCCGCCTGCTTTTTCAGATCTTCTACGGCATTTCCCATTGCGATCCTCAGACCTGCCGCCTCGAACATGGACAGGTCGTTCTCTCCGTCTCCGATGCAGGCGATCTCTTCTTTTCTGATATTCAGATGTCGCGCCAGTTCCGCAAGCGCCCGCCCTTTCGATGCGTCTTTCGAATAAACTTCCACATAGATTCCGGTATATGCGGCCCGCAGATCCGGATACTTTTCCAATACAGAACGTACATCCTGCTCTGCCCCGGGAGAAAAAAAATAGAACTGGAATTCCTCGACTTTATATCCTCCCTTTCTGATAAATTCCTCCATACTCCTGACGCAACATACTCCCCTGGCGTCTTTTCCGTATACCAGCCGCCCCGCCATAGTGAGAAAGCGCCCCTCCAGGAGATACCTGTGTCTGATATGAGAAGCAATCCCAAGCCGCAGCTTTCCGCACTCTCTCAGAAGCGGCAGGACGTCATCCGCCGGCACCGGTGCGCGGAATATTTCTTTTCTTTCCCTGATATCAGTCACACAGGCGCCGTTGGAACTGATCACATACCGGAATAAGTCTCTGTTTTTCTTCTCGTCCATAGCGCCTGTCGTAAAAAGCGTTCCCGCCGCCAGCCTGTGGGGAATACACTCCAGATTTCTTCCGGTTGTAGGAACAATGATAACACCTCTGCCCGCCGCTTTTCTGAGAGCTTCCAGTGTGGCGTCGGTCATACGGCTCCTCCTGTCCAGACAGGTTCCGTCCATATCCACTGCAAGTAATTTTATCATGATGTTTCTCCTTTGTGCGTTCCTTCCGGGAACCTCCTGTCTCAGCTTATCTCGATCATATCCAGATCATCAGGCACATACAGGTTCCCGCTGAAGTATTTTCCTCCCTCTGCAGTATATCTTTCCTTTCTGGAAGCAACGTCAGAATCTTCCGTGTGATACAGCACGAGATTCTCCACGTGAAGCTTCTCTGCCGTAGCGCATGCCTCTTCCACCGTCGAATGATGCTTCTCATGGGGCGCATAACGTCCTTCATCCGCCGTCAGGCAGAATGCCTCGTGGAGCAGCCATTTGCACCCCTGCACATACATCCGTTCCGTATCATTGTACGGCTCGTCCCCGCAGCACGCCAGTTTATCTTTTTTATTCAGATACATAGTAAATCCATGCTGTTTCGTTTTTGTAGAATGAATATTAAAAAACGTAGTTTTGTGACCGATAATGTCAAACACATCTCCATCGGATACCGGAACCAGCTGGATCCGTCCGCCCACAAACTCAGCCTCTCTCTTCGCCAGGAGCATATGAGACATATCGTCAAGGATACAGAGCACCTTCTTATGACCGTATATCCTTGCCTTTCCTTCATATTCGTCCTGCTTCATAGCCTGGGCGATCATCCGGATGAGCCACATCACGCCGAGTATGTGATCCATATGTCTGTGCGTCACAAATATATCCCGGATTTCTTTCCAGTCGATCCCGGCGCTTTTGAGCTGCTTCAGGATTCCGCTGCCGCCACCGCCGTCCACAAGAAAATGCTTTTTGCCGTCGCTTAACACAAAACATGTATTATAACATTCCGTCACAACCGCTTTCCCTGTTCCAAGCATCGTAAGTTTCACTGTTCTCCTCCTTTCCGCTCACAGAGCCGTCAAAGAACTGTCAGGGAGCGGATCCTTTGATCACTGTGCCCCCGTAATTTCCCGCGCTACATAAACTCCGCTGGCAGAAGCATGTGACAAAGAATGGGTCACACCGCTTCCGTCGCCGATCACATAAAGACCTTTATGGATCGTCTCCAGATGCTCATCTAGTTTCACTTCCATATTGTAGAACTTCACTTCCACTCCGTAGAGAAGTGTATCGTCATTGGCCGTTCCCGGCGCGATCTTATCAAGAGCGTATATCATCTCAATAATACCGTCAAGAATACGCTTCGGCAGAACAAGGCTCAGATCTCCCGGCGACGCAGATAATGTGGGGCGTACAAAGCCTTCTTCAATTCGTTTCGCAGTACTTCTCCTGCCGCGGATCAGATCGCCGAACCTCTGAACAAGCACACCGCCTCCCAGCATATTTGACAGACGGGCGATGCTCTCGCCGTATCCGTTGCTGTCCTTGAAAGGCTCGGAGAAATGCTTCTCCACAAGGAGCGCAAAATTCGTGTTCTCCGTCTGCTTTTCCGGATCCTCATAGCTGTGTCCGTTCACGGTCACGATCCCGTTGGTATTCTCATTTACAACGATCCCGTACGGGTTCATACAGAATGTGCGTACCTTGTCCTCAAACTTCTCCGTCCGGTATACGATCTTGCTCTCGTAGAGTTCATCCGTAAGATGGGAAAATATCACCGCCGGAATCTCTACCCTGACGCCGATGTCCACACGGTTCGATTTTGTGGGAATATCCAGACCCTGACAGATCTTCTCCATCCATTTGCTTCCGCTTCTTCCTACGGATACAATACATTTCTCACATTCATCCTCCTGATCACCGCTCAGGACTCTGTAACCGCCGTCCACGATCTCCAGATTATCCACATGACAGTTAAAACGGAATTCCACTTTATCCTTCAGCTCGTTATAAAGATTCTCAAGAACAACATAGTTGATATCCGTTCCCAGATGCCGGACAGATGCATCCAGAAGCTTTAACTTGTTCTGCATGCAAAGCTTCTTGAACTTAGTGCCGGCCGTAGAATACATCTTCGTGCCTTCCCCGCCGTATCTGACATTGATCTCATCCACATAGTTCATCAGGTCAATTGCAGTTTCTTTGCCGATATACTCGTAAAGCGTACCGCCAAAATCATTTGTAATATTATATTTTCCATCCGAAAATGCCCCCGCTCCGCCGAATCCGCTCATGATCGCACATGTTTTACAGTTAATACAGCTCTTTACTTTCTTCCCGTCAATGGGGCATCTTCTCTTCTCTAGCGGATTCCCCGCTTCAAACACGGCCACCTTCAACTCCGGAGCCTTCTTCACCAGCTCATACGCGGCAAAAATCCCTCCGGGGCCCGCTCCGATTATGATCACATCATATCTGCTCATTCTTCATGATCCTCCTATGAATATTTTCCCTCAGTTTATATAATTTACTCTCCGTTTCGCTCAGCTCTCCACAGTCAGATAAAAATATAACCGTTCAGACAGTTCCATAGCTGAACTGTTACATAAAAACTGCCGTTCCACTCCTCTGTACAAGGATCCTGGAACGGCAGCTGCTCTGCATCCTGATCAGGTAAGATTACTCAGCTTCTGAAAACTGATCTTTTCCTACTCCACACAGCGGACAGAGGAAATCTTCCGGAACATCTTCCCATTTTGTGCCCGGCTCGATACCGTTATCCGGATCGCCTACCGCCTCGTCGTAAATATATCCACATACATCACATACATATTTTTTCATTGTTCTCTACCTCCTGAGATATTATGGTTATTTTGATTTTATCTGTAGCTGCGGAGAAAAATCTCCTTAATCATAATAGCATACACCTGTGCGTTTTTCAAGTTTGTTCATTCTCAAACGTCCGCCATAACGGTGCTGTATTGCCCCGGCGACCACGCTCGCGCTCGGAGCATAGCGCAGCGGACACATAAAGCCGCAAAGAACGCGGCTTAAGTGCCGGCGCTCTGCTACGGGTCTTCGTGACAACACAGCACCGTTATGGCTGGATATCGAGACACGTCTGAACAGCAGCCTAAGAATCAGACAGCCATTTTCTTACTGTATCTATATCGGCACCAACTGCCTGCGCGATCTGTTCCGGTGGCATATTCATCTGTTGCAGATTTCTTGCTGTAAGCCGCTGGTTCTCGGCACGTCCTTCTGTTATCCCGGCACTATGTCCGTCTGCCCAGGCCTCCTCCCGTTCCTGCCTCATATGCTTTTCTTGATCGTATTCGAATATACTCATTTCTTTTGCCGTTCTTATAAGACCGGGATTTTTCGCTCTCTCGATCTCTTCCTCCGACACTCCCGCTATATGGGAGATATCTTCCTCGCTCATTCCGTTCTCGAGCATCTTTTTGATCATGGATAAGCGGGCGTCCTCCCAGGCATCCTCTCGCTCCTGTCTCATATGCTTTTCCTGGTCATATTCAAATATACTCATTTCCTTCGCCTCCGCTCTGTGCTTCTCCAGAAAGTCCTTCAGCACGCCCTCCGCGATACACTCTCGGATCGCCCGCTCAACTGCGTCCGCAAGATTCATCTCTTCTGCATACTCCCGGACTTTATCAGTGTAGATGGCATATTCTCTGAGCGTCCTGCAGGCTTCCTTCAGTTTCCGATTGTGTTTTCCTGAGATGTTCAGCATCACCGCCGTCAACTCCAGCCCTGCACGGAAGTCGGGGTCCTCTGTCTTATAATACATGTCCGACAGATTCAGAGGCGTCCGGTTGACCGGCAGCATGGTTGTGTTTGTTTCGTTTGCCATAATTCAGCCTCCTTGTGAAAATGCGCTGCAAAGAGACTGATACTGTTCAGCTGAAAAGTACCAGAAAAAATTTTTAGAATTACTACGTCTCTACTGTTTTATTTCTGCCAGCCATTGTCTGACCATACTAATATCTTCACCTACAGCCTGAGCAATCTTCTCCGGAGACATTCCCATCTGGTACAGATTCTGCGCTGTAACGCGCGCTTTCCGCTTCTCTCCCTGCTGTCTGCCTCTTGCTTCAATCCTCTCCGCCACTTCACACATAATATCCATGCCTCCTTCTTCACACTTCAGGAAATGAACCCGCTTTGACAAATCGCCCTCACTGTTGTCATCCGGATCCGCTTTCTTAAAATACTTCATCAGTTTTGCGATTCTGGAGCCATCGTCCACTTCCGCATTTACATAGACGATGTATTCCCCGTCATCATATTCCGGCCCGTCCTTGCCAAGCCGCTTGGTCACCGGGTAAACTGTCTTCCCCTGCTTCCAGATGTCTGTCTCGCTGATGTAAAACTGCAGCCTGTCCGGCAGTTCATAGTATTCCTTTCCCTTTGCCAGGAATTCGCTGTCTGCCAGTGCGCCGTAATAGCGCACTCTTCTCGGATGATCTACCGTGTCCTGCCGCTGGATCTCGATCTGGTACAGTTTCCCGTCGCTGTCTTCCGCCAGAACGTCCAGCCGTACTGTTCGGGAATTGATCTTCGTGATCACATACTGTGTCCGGACTTCTTTGACTGTCAGGTCTTCAATCCCTGTGAGGATCCGGATGATATGCTGGCAGGCAGGCGCATCATCCAGCGCCACTGACAGGAACACATCACTCAGAAGATTGAATTCCTGGCTTTCCCGGATCCGATCTTCACGAGACAGGATGTGATCATCCTTAGTTTTTGTTTCTTTTGTTTTTTTCATATGCTTTCTACGTCGGCTGTCGATACAAATACACTGGCACTTTGCTGCCATGTATGTGCTTATTATAATGGACAGGGTGGGGGATGTAAATATAAAAAAAACCGCTGCATTTCGGACAGACCGGATAGAGACTATCCACGTCATCCAAAATACAGCGGTTCCTTATCTTTCTCGTTACGCGTATTTTAGCGAGACATGCTTTCTTTTATTTCATCACACAGAGTTGTATAATCTGTTTCTGATATTTTCCCATGATCCTTCATGCATCCGTAAAACTTCTTTATGCTTGCAGCCATAGCTTTCAAGGTGTAATCGGTCGCGCCGCATTTCCGAATGTAATAGTCATCTAAGAATCCGAAAACCCGGCTCAGCCCCTGCT
>DWXI01000177.1 GCA_019119265.1 Candidatus Mediterraneibacter intestinigallinarum
GAAGCATGATGAACCGGAAAAAAGTGGGACATTTGGCAGGACTTACTCTGTTAAATATTATTTTCGTTGTAATCTGCATTGTAACGCTGGTGCCGATTCTTTATGCAGTTACCCTTTCGCTTAGCGGCTCAGGCGGTGCGTTGAGTTCCGGGTTATCATTTATTCCGGAGTCACCGACTTTAGATAACTACCGCGCGATCATTGTGGAAGAACCGTTTTTACTTTGGCTGAAAAATTCAGTGATACTCAGTGTCGGAACCATGGTTGTTGCAATGGGAACGGCAGTAACAGCGGCGTATGCATTTTCAAGATACCGGTTTCGAGGAAGAAAAGCGGTTCTGCAGATGCTGCTCATTTTAAATGCTTTCCCGCAGATTTTATCTATGTTTGCAATTTTTCGGCTTTTCCGGACGTTTCATCTGTTGAACTCATATATTGGACTGATTATTGTCTATGCCGGAAGCATGTGCATTTTCAGTATATGGAATATGAAAGGTTATTTTGATACAATTCCGGTGGAGATAGAAGAAGCAGCACAGATTGACGGTGCCAGTGGAAAACAGATCCTGACGAGGATCGTCCTTCCTTTGGCAAGACCTGCGATTATCGTTACAGCAGTAATGGTATTGATTTATGTGTGGAATGAATATCTGTTTTCAACCACATTTATGATGGATGAAGGCAGTTATACTTTGGCAGGAGGACTGTATCAGCTCCAGTCAAATGACTACAGCAGGAGCTGGCCCCTGTTTTCAGCGGCTTCCATTCTTGTATCCATTCCGATATTGATCGTATTTTTCTGCATTCAGAAATACATGATATCAGGACTTACGGCAGGAGGTGTGAAAGGATGACTCAGACGGAGAAAATGGATCGGGCGGCAATCCTGCATATTCCCCTGTCCCAGTACGCCTTTGCAGCGTCGGAATATGGCATAACAATCCGACTGCGAGCCAAAAAAGGAGATTTGACCAGATGTGTGCTTTATACGGCGGACCGGGTATGCAGGAAAACCCCTGTTTGCTTTACAGAAGCTGCTATGCGTATCTGTGCTATGGATGAATGCTTTGAGTATTATGAAGCGAACCTGCAGCTTCCATACAACCGGATCTGTTACTATTTTAAACTGGAAAAAGGGGACGAGTGGACGTATTATTATGCGGATCGTTTTACGAAGGAACTTCCGGACCGGATTGTAGATGGAAAAGTGGCAGATGGAAGGAGTGAATATTACCAGTACCCGTTTATCCTGCGGGATGAGATCCCGGATGTGCCGGAATGGTTTAAGAGGGCAGTGGTCTATAACATATTTCCGGACAGCTTTGCGAACGGAAGGCGCGCGTTACAGATCTGTCCAAAAGAACAGTCTCTGGAAAACAGTGTTATTGTCAGGACAAGGCTGGGAGGAACTTTGAACGGGATTGCGGAAAATCTGGATTATATCAAAAAAATGGGATTTAACTGCCTTTACCTGAATCCAATCTTTGCTGCGGGAGAATACCATAAGTACGATGTTGCAGACTATTATCATATCGATCCCTGTTTTGGAACAGAAGAGGATTTCAGGCAGTTGGTGGAGTGCGTGCATGAAAAAGGAATGCGTATTGTAATAGACGGGGTGTTTAACCATTGCAGCTGGAAATTCTTTGCTTTTGAAGATGTTGTGAAAAACGGAGAAAAATCCCGATATAAAAATTGGTTTTATAATTTGTCGTTTCCGGTGAAGCGGCCGGATGACCCGGAAGAGACGCCGGGATATACCTGTTTTGCCTATGAGCGGAAGATGCCGAAACTCGATACATCAAACCGGGAGGTACAGCTATATTTTGCAGATGTTGGAACTTATTGGATTGAGAAATATCACGTAGATGGATGGCGGTTGGATGTGGCAAATGAGATCAGCCGGGAATTTTGGCGAACATTCCGCAACGCGGTTAAAACTGCAAATCCGGATGCAGTGCTGATCGGTGAGGTGTGGGAGAGCGCCCAGTCATGGCTTACGGGGGATGCGTTCGATTCTACAATGAATTATGAGTTCCGCAGGATATGTGTGGATTATCTGGCAGGAGAAAATCCGGATGGGATGACGGCGGCATATGAGTTTGAAAAGATGCGGCTGAGATATCCTGATAATATGGTTCAAGGACAGCTCAATCTTTTGGACAGCCATGATGTTCCGAGATTTCTCTCCATGTGTCACGGCGATCATCTATTGTGGAAGCTGGGATGTATTCTTCTGATGCTGATGCCGGGCGTGCCCAGCCTGTTTTATGGGGACGAATGCGGAATGGAAGGCGTTTTGGAAGAAGAGTACCGACAGGCCATGTCATGGGATCGGAAGGGCGCATTTTATGAATTTATCTCTCAACTTACTGCAATACGGAATGAGTATATAGATGGAAGGACAGGCTATTGTCCACTGTGGGAAAGGATTCATGGAGGAGTGTTTGCGTTCGCAAGAACGGGAATTAATTCAACCTTGAGAATAATCATCAATGCAGGAACGAAGCCTGTATGTTATCCGATAACACAAGGGGAAAAAATATTGATGGCTTCCGGGGCTGACGGAGGAGAGAAAACTATTGAAGAAAAAGGGTATCGGATTACTCTAGAGGATAAATAGTATAGCATTCAAATTTGTTTACTTTTGAAAGCAGGCGCAGAGAAACAGGATCTGCGCCTTTTCTTATTTCGTGTTATGGTATAGTACTATTTTTGATATTGCGTGTAGATGATCGGATGATCAGTTCTGGTACAGTGGTAAAGGACTGCATATTTAAACTTGGATTACGGATTTTTTTTATTAAAAATCCAGCTGCCTGCTGTCCCATCTTATTAACGTTGATATCTACAACTGTCAGCGGGGGATCGATCAACTGCGACAGTGGATAATCATCAAAGGTAATCAGACCAATATCATCTGGGATATTCATGCCGCGTTTACGGATTGCGGATGCCGCCCCCATTGCGATTTTATTATCTTCGCATATTACGGCATCCGGCAGAAAACTTCCCCTGAGCAGCTCTTCCATCATTTCAAAACCACTTTGTTTACTGTATGTGCCGTATTTTATGGAGGATTCAGGAACATTCAGTCCGAAGATTCGCATAGAAGAAACGAATCCCTGTAATCGGTGTCTTGAAATTTCATCCGATTGAGGTCCGCCGATAAATGCGATATGGGTATATCCGCATTTGGTCAGGTACTCGGTTGCCAGATGTCCGGAAACATGGTTGTTGATATCGATCCAGCAGGCAGTGTTAGAAAAAGGAGGTCTTCCTATGATCACATGAGGAAATCCGGTTTTTACAAGGAGTTCCACAAGTGAACGGGAAGTAGAAGAGCCGTGAACCAATATTCCGTCGGCAGCCCGCCGTCCTATGATATTGGAAGCCTTCTGACAGGCCGTGTCCTTATCCTGTACGCCGAGAAAACTAAAATTGAAATTCTTTTCATGAACAATATTCTGCGCTCCGCACATAATCTCGAACATGTGGGGATTGTGGAATGCAGTGAGAGGTTCGGTGACAGCTAAAAAGATAATGTTATCGGAACGTTCCCTGGCAAAGTTGCTGGCTTGCGCATTAGGATGATAATTAAGTCTCTTTATTACTTCCAATACATGAAGCCGGGTCTGTTCAGAGATAGAAGGCTTTCCGTTAATGACCTTTGACACAGTAGCGATCGATACGCCGGCTTCTTTAGCAACATCGTTAATTGTTAATGCCATTTTGATGATCCCCTTTTAGAATATAATCTGTGTAAGCAGTATCTGGGTTTATTATACAGAAATATTTTGCCGTTTTCCACAAATATCGACAAGAATCCGCGGGCATTGACTTATGGACCGGGGAGCAGGTATACTGAGGGGAGCAGATACATCTGCGGCATAAAATACGACAGACAGAAAGGAAGAGTCGGATCATGATGCTGTATATCGTCCGTCATGGAGAGACGGACTGGAACAGGGAACACAAAGTGCAGGGCAGAACAGACATCCCTCTGAATGACTACGGGCGCCGCCTTGCACGGGAAACGGCAGAGGGAATGAAAGATATCCCCATCGATCTTTGCTTTACCAGCCCGCTGCTGCGTGCCAAAGAGACGGCGCAGATCATTCTGGAGGGAAGAAATGTTCCCCTCTGTGATGAAGAAAGGATCCAGGAGATCAGTTTCGGAAGATACGAAGGTCTTTACTGCGGAGGGGAAAATCAGGATCCGGAGAGCGAGGCGTTCAACCGTTTCTTTCATGATACGGGAAACTATATCCCGCCTGAGGACGCCGAGACGATCCCGCAGCTCTACGGGAGAACCGGAAGTTTTTTAAAAGAGATATCAGAGAGAGCGGATCTGGCAGATAAGAACATCCTCGTATCGACCCATGGCGCAGCTATGACGTCACTACTGAACCGAATCCGAGGCAATCTGTCCGTGGAGCATTTCTGGAAAGATGAAGTTCCGCCCAACTGTTCGGTCACTATGGTGGAGATAAAGGACAGAAAAGCACAGATTGTAAAAGAAGGTATGATCTTTTACAAAGAGAAGGTAAAAAAGTGGAAGACAGTGTGATACAATAGAAGAAAAGCGAAAAGGCTGGTGAGACTATGAAACTGACTTTTATCGGAGCGGCCCACGAGGTGACGGGAAGCTGCCATTTCCTCCAGGCGGCGGGAAAGAATATCCTGATCGATTATGGTATGGAACAGGGCCCGGATCTGTATGAGAATCCCGGTCTGCCTGTTTCGGAGGCGGATATTGATTATGTATTTCTGACCCATGCGCATATCGATCACTCCGGAATGCTTCCGAAGCTTGCCAAAAACGGATTTAAGGGGCAGATATTCGCCACATTTGCAACTGTGGATCTGTGCAACATCATGCTCCGTGACAGTGCGCACATTCAGGAGTTTGAGGCGGAATGGCGCAACCGGAAAGGAAAGAGAGCCGGAAAGCCGGAGTATGAGCCGGTATATGTAATGCAGGACGCTCTGGACGCCATTGAGCTTCTTGTGCCCTGTCAGTATGGTGAGAGAATCTCAATATGCGACGGCATCGACATCCGTTTTACTGATGTAGGACATTTGCTGGGATCTGCAAGTATCGAAGTGTGGGCCACGGAAAACGGCGTGACGAAAAAAATCGTTTTTTCAGGAGATGTGGGCAATACAGATCAGCCCATTATCAAGGATCCTACTTACACTGCAACGGCAGATTACGTGGTTATGGAGTCCACTTACGGAGACCGTATCCACACGGCGGAAAAACCGGATTATATAGGTGAATTTACGAGAATCATCAGGGAGACGTTTGACCGTGGAGGGAATGTGGTTATCCCTTCATTTGCAGTCGGCAGGACTCAGGAGATGCTGTATTTTATCCGCGAGATCAAGGAGAAGAACCTTCTGCCGGAATATCCGGACTTTGATGTATATCTGGACAGTCCGCTCGCCATTGAGGCGACGAAAGTTTTCACTATGAACATGCGAGACTGTTTTGACAAGGAAGCCATGGAACTTGTCAATTCGGGGATTAATCCTCTTGTATTTCCGGGTCTGCGAACATCTACGACAAGTGACGATTCAAAGATGATTAATTTTATTGAAAAACCGAAAGTTATTATATCTGCATCAGGAATGTGCGATGCAGGTCGTATCCGTCATCATCTCAAGCACAACCTCTGGCGGTCTGAGTGTACGATTCTGTTCGTAGGATATCAGGCCAACGGTACTCTCGGACGCAGACTTCTGGAAGGTGAGAAGAACGTAAAGCTTTTCGGGGAACCGATCGAGGTTCATGCACGGATCGAGAGTCTGCATGGAGTCAGCGGGCACGCGGATATGAACGGCCTTCTGAAATGGGTAGGGGCATTTCGCACACCTCTTGATAGAGTTTTTGTTGTGCATGGAGAAGATACGGTGACAGAGAAATTCGCTGATACTGTCCATGAACAGTTCGGTTACAGTACCTGGGCGCCTTATCCTTGCTGCGAGGTTGATCTTCTTACGAATGAGATCATAAATGAAGGCGTCCGCATACCGGTGAAGGCAAAGAAACCGGCACAGCGCAGAGCAGATTCGGCATTCGAGCGTTTGTTGGCAGCAGGAAAACGTCTGCTTGATGTGATATATAAAAACGAAGGGCTGTCAAATAAGGATAAGGCAAAATTCGAGACACAGATCAATAATCTGTCGGATAAATGGGATATGGACGACTGAGTTGTCAAGGACTAAAAGTTTATAAAATTTTTTGACTTTCCGAATATCTTAACCGTCAGGTGAGAATCATTCTAAATAGAAATTGCTTAGGAGGATTCTTGCTATGATGGTGAACAAGGTTGAACTGTGCGGGGTAAATACATCGAAGCTCCCGCTTTTAAAAGAAGAGGAGAAGGCGGAGCTGTTTGAACGGATCAAGGCGGGGGACGAAGAGGCCAGGGAAAAGTACATTAAGGGCAATTTGAGGCTTGTTCTGAGCGTGATCAAGCGTTTTGACAGCAGCAGCGAGAACGCGGACGATCTGTTCCAGATCGGTTGTGTGGGTCTTATGAAAGCAGTGGATCACTTTGATCCGTCCAGAATGGTAAAATTTTCCACTTATGCGGTGCCGATGATTATCGGGGAGATCAGAAGATATCTCCGTGACAACAGTCCGATCCGGGTGAGTCGGTCGTTGAGAGATACGGCGTACAAGGCGATCTATGCAAAGGAAGGGTATATCCGCAGGCATATGAAAGAACCCACGGTTCAGGAGATCGCGGATGAGATTGGAATATCCAAGGAGGATGTTGTGTTCGCCCTGGATGCGATCCAGAGTCCGATGAGCCTTCAGGAGCCGGTGTACAGTGACGGCGGAGATACCCTTTATGTGATGGATCAGGTCAGTGATAAGAAAAACAAAGAAGAAAACTGGGTAGAGGAGCTTTCTCTGGAAGCTGCCATGGAACGGTTGAACGAGAGGGAAAGATACATTATTACTCTGCGTTTCTTTGAAGGAAAGACACAGATGGAAGTGGCGGATCAGATCAATATTTCTCAGGCCCAGGTCAGCCGACTGGAAAAGAACGCTTTAAAAACCATGCGCAGATATCTTCTTGGGGAATAATAAAAAGAATTGAAATTTCCATGACTTCATACTATCATATAGAAGGGTTATGTGATATATTGCAGAAAATCATATAAGAGAGGATGAAAAGAAGTCATGTACAGAGCCTGTATATTTGATCTGGACGGAACACTGACAGACACACTGGAGTCTCTGACTTATTCGGTAAATGAGACGATGAAAGAGATCGGATTGCCTCCGATTACTTCCGAACAGTGCAGGGCGTTTGTTGGAAACGGTGCAAAAGTGTTGATAGAAAAGACGCTGCGGGCGTCGGGAGACGAAGAGCTTACACAGTACGAGGAGGCATTTGCCGCCTACCAGAGGATATTTGATAAGAACTGTACCTATCATGTAAAGCCTTACCCCGGGATTACGGAGATGCTCGGAGAGATGAAAAAGATGGGGATGAAGCTGGGCGTTCTGTCTAACAAACCGGATCGTCAGGCTGTTCATGTTGTGGAAGAAATCTTTGGTAAAGACGTATTTGACCATATTCAGGGGCAGAGGGAAGGTGTTCCGCGGAAACCGGATCCGACGGCAGTTCTTGACATAGCACGGGAATTTAATATCTCTTTGCCGGAGACGCTTTATATCGGAGATTCTGAGGTGGACGGAGCGACCGGTAAGGCGGCCGGAACAGATACCATTCTTGTATCCTGGGGGTTTCGCCCGCGCAGTGTGCTGGAGGCGGCAGAACCGTTTAATATAGCAGACTCAACAGATGAAATATTGAAGATCTTAAGAGAAAAGAGGAATGAGCATGAGTGATTACAGTGAATTATGTCTGAGAACTTTTTTGAAAGATCAGGGGAAACTTTTTGATGAACCTGTGGCCGAAAATCTTGAGGAGGCTGAGGCGTTCCTTGAAGACTGCATGGCTATTGTAGTCGATTCCATCGAGGAAGTGAGGGAATATTTCGAGGAGGAAGGCGTGGACGTGGACGGTCTGGATACAGACGAGCTGGAAGAGGCTTCCGAAGTGTTCCCGCTTCCGGACGGGAAATATCTGATCGTGGAAGGGTAGCAGAGGTTCCTGCCCGAAGAGTTCTGACAGAAAGCCGCAGTTTAATCGACTGCGGCTTTTTCGACGGCCTCCCGGATCGCATCAAGTATGATCTGGGATGTGTAGGGAGTATCTTCCGGCAGAGAGATATCATCAAGCGACTGAGTCTCATAGATCTGTTCGGCGATATCCTCTATGGCTGGCTGTATGAGCGGGAACATGGTCGTTACAGTCTCGTCAAGATTGGAAAAACGTATGGAGTTGATATGAGATTCATCCACGGACACCTCCACCTCAAGATTTGTATTGTTCAGTGTGAGGGAGGAAGTGTAAATGCCAGGAGTATACTGTTTTCCGGTATCCGCCGGATCTGTCCTGCCGTCCGGCCGGAACATAATGACAAGAAGAATGATCAGTACGATCGCCAGAGCTGCAAAGATGGCAGTGTAGATGATCTCTTTCATATGCAGGACGACGATTTTTGTTCTGGAACCCATAGAGTTACCTCCTGATTGATTTGGCTGCCGGTTTCACGGCGGTCTGCTTTTTATTAAGTGTATGATTTAAAATGGAAAAATATTCACGGCTTTCACGTGACAAAGAGGACGGGATACTGTAAAATAGCTATGCGATAGCAGAAAGGAAGACGGAATATGTATATAATAGCAGGCCTGGGAAATCCGGACAGGCAATATGAAGGTACGCGCCATAACGTAGGATTTGATGTAATAGACAGACTGTCTGATAAATATGATATAGCAGTGGATACAAAAAAGAACAGGGCTCTGATCGGGAAGGGGATCATCGAAGGACAGAAAGTGATCCTTGCAAAACCGCAGACTTATATGAATTTAAGCGGCGAGAGTATACGGGGGCTTGTGGATTACTATAAGATCGATGAGGAACATGAACTGATTGTCATCTATGACGACATCAATCTCGGAGTAGGACAGCTCAGGATCAGGGAAAAAGGCAGCGCCGGAGGGCACAACGGCATTAAAAACATCATCTCCTGCCTGGGAACGCAGGTGTTTCCGCGGATTCGCGTAGGAGTGGGAGAAAAGCCTGCCAGATATGACCTTGCAGACTATGTGCTGGGCCATTTTTCAAAGGCGGAGAGAGAGCTGATGTCCGAAGGGTACGACCACGCGGTGACGGCGGTACGTATGATTTTATCCGGCCGGATTGGAGACGCTATGAGCGAGTTTAACCGCAAAAAGAAAGAAAATCAGACGGACAGAGGGTAGTGATAAGATGCAGGCTTTACTGGCGCCGCTTGCCGAACTGGCGGATTATCAGGAAATATCAAAAGACATAAAAAAGAGAAACGGGATCATACAGATTGCGGGATGTGTCAACACGCAGAAGACCCATCTGATGTATGCTCTTGGCGATGGCTTTGAATACAGAGTCATCGCTTTTTCCAGTGAAGAGAAAGCAAAGACCGCTTATGAGGAATACCGTATCTTTACGGAGAATGTGTATCTGTATCCCGCAAGGGATCTGCTGTTCTACTATGCGGATATCAAAGGGAAACTGCTTACGGACCGGAGGATGCAGGTGCTGCGCGCTCTGATTGAAAAGAACGCAGTGGAGCCGGTGACTGTGATCACAACCATGGATGCATTTCTGGACGGCCTTACAAGTCCGTCGGACCTGGAGAAAGAACGGATTATATTGTCCGGCGGAGATGTGGTGGATCTGACTAGACTTGAGGCCCGTCTGACGGCGATGGGATACGAGCGGGAAAGTCAGATCGAAGGTCCGGGCCAGTTCGCAGTGAGAGGCGGGATCCTTGATGTATTTCCACTGACGGAGGAACTGCCTGTGCGGATTGAGCTGTGGGATGACGAGATTGATTCGATCCGCAGCTTCGATGTGGAGAGTCAGAGATCAGTGGAAAATCTTGATATGGTCACAGTCTATCCCGCATCGGAGAACTGGAAGGAAGATATGGAAACAGTATCCTTCCTAGAATATTTTCCTCAGGAGAAGACCCTTCTGATCCTGGATGAGCCTCAGCGTCTGCAGGAGACGTCAGAGACGGTGGAGCAGGAGTATTTCCACAGCAGGGAGAACCGTCAGGAATCCGGGGTTGACGATGCGGCAGAAAGCTGTCTGACCGTCTATGAGACGCAGGATATCATCAGCCGTATGAACAGGTACAGCGGTATCGCGCTCACGACGCTGGAGTCAAAATGTGGACAGTTTCGCATATGTGAAACATACAGTATACAGACAAAGGGAGTAAATCCGTATAATAACAGTTTCGAACTTCTTACCCGTGATCTGAAGCGGCTTAAGAGAAATGGGTATCGGGTTGTGCTTTTATCAGGATCCAGGACAAGAGCGAAACGTCTTGCCGAGGATCTCAGGGATTATGATCTGAGCAGCTTTTACAGTGACGATATGGAGCGCGAGGTGAAGCCGGGCGAGATCATGGCGGCCTGTGGTTACGCAGCGGAAGGGTACGAGTATCCCATGCTGAAATTTATGGTCATAACGGAATCTGATATTTTCGGGCGAAAGAAAAAGAAGAAACGCCGCAGAAAATATGAAGGACAGAAGATTCGGGATTTTGCGGAGCTGAAACCCGGTGATTATGTGGTTCATGAAAGTCACGGGATCGGTGTCTACCGGGGAATCGAAAAGATCGAGGTAGATAAAGTTGTTAAGGACTATATGAAGATATCCTATGCGGACAACGGCGTTCTGTATATTCCGGCGGCACAGATGGATATGATCCAGAAATATGCGGGAGCTGACGCCAGAAAGCCAAAACTGAACAAGCTGGGTTCCCTTCAGTGGGGGAAGACGAAAAGTCAGGTGAAAAAAGCCGTTCAGGCTGTGGCGAAGGATCTGGTGGAACTCTATGCGGTGCGGCAGCAGTCGGAAGGGTTTGTCTACGGACCGGATACTGTGTGGCAGAAAGAATTTGAGGAAATGTTTCCTTTTGAGGAGACGGAAGATCAGATCCAGGCCATTGAAGATACGAAACATGACATGGAGAGCACAAAGATCATGGACCGGCTGATATGCGGAGACGTGGGATACGGCAAGACAGAGATTGCTATCCGCGCCGCATTTAAAGCCGTTCAGGAAGGAAAACAGGTGGTATATCTTGTGCCTACGACCATACTTGCCCAGCAGCATTACAACACTTTTGTCCAGAGACTGAAAGATTTTCCTGTGCGGATCGATCTTCTGTGCCGTTTCCGGTCCTCTTACCAGCAGAAAAAGACGGTGGAAGACCTGAAGAAAGGGCTGGTTGATATTGTGATCGGAACACACCGGGTGCTGTCGAAAGATGTGGGATTTAAAGACCTGGGGCTTCTGATCATTGACGAGGAGCAGAGATTCGGCGTGACCCATAAGGAGAAGATCAAGAAACTCCGTGAAAATGTGGACGTCCTCACACTGACTGCAACTCCTATCCCTCGGACCCTTCACATGAGCCTGATCGGGATCCGGGATATGAGCGTGCTGGAGGAGGCGCCCCAGGACCGTATGCCGATCCAGACGTATGTTATGGAATACAATGACGAGATGGTCAGAGAAGCGATTGAGAGAGAACTCTCCAGAGGAGGTCAGGTGTATTATGTCTATAACCGGGTGAACGATATCGCGGATGTGGCGGGCCGACTCCAGCAGCTCATACCGGGTGCCAGTATCTCTTTCGCCCACGGTCAGATGCGAGAGAGAGAACTGGAGGATATCATGTATGATTTCATTAACGGCGATATCGATGTCCTTGTCTCCACCACGATCATAGAGACCGGACTTGATATCCCAAATGCGAACACAATGATCATACATGATGCGGACCGGTTCGGCCTTTCTCAGCTCTATCAGCTCAGAGGACGCGTGGGCCGTTCGAATCGTATGGCATACGCATTTCTCCTTTACAGGAGAGATAAACTGCTTAAAGAAGTGGCGGAAAAACGTCTTGCGGCGATCCGTGAATTTACAGATCTTGGTTCCGGCATCAAGATCGCCATGCGGGATCTTGAGATCCGCGGGGCAGGAAACCTTCTCGGAGAAGCTCAGAGTGGTCATATGGAAGCCGTGGGATATGATATGTACTGCAAAATGCTCAACGAAGCTGTACTGGAATTAAAAGGCCAGGGAGAAGAGGAAAACTTTACGACAACAATCGATCTGAACATCGATGCCTATATACCGGAATCCTATATTAAGAATGAGTACCAGAAACTGGATATCTATAAGCGTATCGCAGCCATCGAAAATGAAGAGGAAATGGACGATATGACGGAAGAGCTGATCGACCGCTTCGGAGACATACCGAAAAAAGTCCAGCAGCTACTGCATGTTGCGGCTCTGAAAGGTCTTGCCCATGCAGCCTATGTAACTGCTGTGGAACAGAAAGGGGAAGACATTCGTTTTGTTATGTATGAGAAAGCGAAGATCGATCCCGGAAAGATACCGGGCATGCTGAACGGTTATGGCAGAGATCTGATCTTCCGGACGGAAGAGCCTCCGTGCTTCATCTATCAGAAAAAGGGCAGGAGTGGGAAAGACGCGGGAGCGTCCGTACTGGATACAGTGCGTAAGGTACTTGAGGATATACGAAGCCTTGCGATTTAGGTAACAGTTCCATGACTGAACTGTTACCGATTTAGTGATATATTTGTGATTCCCACTTGTTACTTGGGATAAAACACGTTATAATATATCGGTATGCGGATATGATATCATACCGACATATCCGGAAAGAGGAGGATACTTATG
Organism: Candidatus Mediterraneibacter intestinigallinarum; assembly: GCA_019119265.1. Taxonomy (GTDB): domain Bacteria; phylum Bacillota; class Clostridia; order Lachnospirales; family Lachnospiraceae; genus Mediterraneibacter; species Mediterraneibacter intestinigallinarum. The sequence goes on from DWXI01000177.1 coordinate 12,858, forward strand.
ATGTATTTCAGGAGAAAAGCCGCGGTACTGACAGCAGTGGGAGCACTTGCCGCCATGACAGCCACAGGATGCAGCGGTTCGATCGATACAGATGCTGTTGTCGCCACAGTAGGTGAAGAAGATATTTCGCTTGGAGTCGCCAATTTTTATGCGAGGATGACTCAGGGGCAATATGAGACTTATTACGCGGGAATGATGGGAACTACCGGTGAAGCTATGTGGACTCAGGATGCCGGTGAAGACCAGACATATGAAGATTCTGTAAAGGACGGGCTGATGGAAAGCCTGCAGAATATGTACCTTATATCCCAACACGCGGCTGACTATGACGTATCTTTGACAGATGACGAAGAAAAAGCAATTGCAGAGGCTGCCGAACAGTTTGACGCGGATAACACTGATACGGCGAAAGAAACGGTGTCCGGATACAAGAAGGACATTGAAAAGTATCTGGAGCTTGTCACGATTCAGTCAAAGATGGACGGCAAGATGCGCGAGGGCGTAGATGAGGAGGTCTCCGACGAAGAGGCAGCCCAGAAAGCAATGAAATATGTGTATTTTTCATATACAACCACAGATGATTCCGGCAATTCCACAGAACTTACGGATGAGGAGAAGGACGAACTGAAATCTGACGCACAGGAGCTTGCGGACAGAGTGGCGGCAGGCGAAGATATATCGACAGTCGCCGAAGAACTTGGACAGACGGCAAACGACCTCACATTTGATTCTGAGAGTACGAGCCCGAACGAGGACCTGATCGCAGCAGCTGACGCCCTTGAGTCCGAAGGAGATGTGACGGATCTCATTGAGACGGACGGAGGAATCTATGTAGGACAGCTTACAAGCCTTCTTGACCGGGATGCTACAGACCAGAAGAAAGAGTCCATCGTTGAGGAACGCAGGCAGGAACAGTATGATTCTCTCCTGGAAGAGTGGCGGAATGATACGGATATCGAAGTACATGAGAGAGTCTGGAATAAAGTTGATTTTGAAGATACAGGAGTGACTATTATCACTTCCGAGACGGATGAGACCGCGACAGATGGGGGCGGCTCGTCAGATACATCGGAAGACAGCGGCGCTGCCGAGTAAGCAATTGAGAAAGAAGAAAAACAGTGGTCGGAAGGCCACTGTTTTTTAATAAGTACTTTATGTGTCTGAATATACATATTCAGATATATTCACATTTTTCAAAATAGTGCATCAGGATATCGGCGCAGTTCTCAACGCCAAGTTCCGATGTGTCAAGGATCATGTGATAGTCGTTCACATCTCCCCATGTCTTGCCTGTATGCTCGTAATAGTAGGAAGCTCTCTCTTCATCAGTTGTCTCCACTTTTTCTTTTGCCTCATCATAGGTTAAACTTTCCTTATCCATGATCCTGCGGATACGGTCCTCCTTGTCGGCGCAAACAAAGATGTTGAGGACGTTCATCCTGTCTTTCAGGATGTCGGACGCGCAGCGGCCAAGGATGATACAGGGTTTTTCAGCCAGCTTGCGGATTGCCTCCGCTTCACTCTCATACATGTGGTCGTTGATCTTCTGTTCGATATACGCCTTGTCATATACAGGAATGTCGAGCTGTTCGGAAAGTTCTTTTGCGATGATACTTGCACCGGTTCCGAAACGGCGGCTCATGGTGATTACTAATTTCATAAGAACTCCTCCTTTGTAAACTAAAAATTAGGATACCTGATATTATAACACTTCTTCGGCGATTTGTCTGCCAAGAGATTTTAATTCTTCAATCTGAGCATCTTTTACGGAAGATTTGATCGTCACGTTTGACACCATCAGAGTCATATCCTTCATACCGCTGATCTTTGTGCTGATCAGCTTCGTGCTCTGCGGAGCCCAGCTTCCGTTTCCGAGAACGGCGACCGTACGGTTTTTGAGCGCAAGAGCCTTCATATCTTCAAGATAGTTGTCCATCAGCGGATAGATCCCGTTGTTGTATGTAGGAGCCGCGAGAACGATATGGCTGTATTTGAAGCTGTCTGCGATCAGTTCGGAGACATGTGTCTTGGAGATGTTGTGCATGCAGATCTTCTTCACGCCTTCCTCTGCCAGGATATTTGCCAGGATCTCAGCCATATTTTCTGTGTTGCCGTACATGGATGCGTAGGCGATCATGACTCCTTTTTCTTCTGGTTCATATCTGCTCCACTTATCATACTTTCCGATGATATAGTCAAGATCTGTACGCCAGATCGGTCCGTGGAGCGGGCAGAGCATCCGGATATCCAGTCCGGCCGCTTTCTTTAACACAGTCTGTACCTGCATGCCGTATTTGCCCACGATATTTGTGTAGTAACGGCGCGCCTCGTCGAGCCAGTCTCTGTCGAAATCAACTTCATCGTTAAAAATGTTGCCGTTCAGCGCCTTGAATGTACCGAAAGCGTCTGCACAGAACAGGATCTTGTCTGTCTCGTCATAGGTCATCATGACTTCCGGCCAGTGTACCATCGGAGCCATCACGAAGTGGAGCGTATGCTTTCCGGAGGAGAAAGTATCCCCTTCTTTGACGACGACTTTCTTTCCTTCCAGGTCAAAGTCAAAAAACTGATCGATCATGGGGAATGTCTTGGCGTTGCCGATGATCTGCATATCGGGATAGCGCAGGACAAGCTCGTCGATCATAGCGCAGTGATCCGGCTCCATGTGGTTTACGATAAGATAGTCGAGTGATCTGCCGTTCAGAACAGCCTGAATGTTTTCCAGGAACTGCCGTCCGACAGCGTAGTCAGCAGAATCAAAGAGCACAGTCTTCTCGTCAAGGAGAAGATAAGAGTTGTATGAGACTCCGTCGGAGAGCGGAAAAATATTTTCGAACAGTTCGATACGCCGGTCGTTTCCGCCCACCCAGTAAAGATCTTCTGTAACTTTTCTGAAACAGTGCATGAGTAAATCCTCCTTGTAAAATATGATCATAAGATTGTGAATGAATAAACAATTATTAACGACTCTATTCTATCATAAAAGATAAAAATCGCAATACGCGTATTTATTTTCATACAAATAACTGCTATTATGATTGCAGAGAATTTCAGAAAGGAAAGGTGAAAACGAATGCTATTTGTATGTTATCCTAAATGCAGTACATGCAAAAAGGCTCAGAAATGGCTGGACGAAAACGGAAAGAATTATGAGATAAGAGATATCAAAACAGATAAGCCGACAGAAGATGAACTGGCAGAATGGTGGGAGAAGAGCGGACTTCCGCTGAAGAGATTCTTTAACACAAGCGGTAATCTTTATAAAGAGATGAAACTAAAAGACAGGCTCCCGGAGATGAGTGAAGCGGATCAGATCAGCATTCTTGCAACGGACGGCATGCTGGTAAAGCGGCCGATCCTCGTAAGCGAAGACAAAGTGCTGGTAGGATTCAGGGAGAAAGAATGGGAGGAAAATCTGTAAATTTCCGGGAAATATAAAATTAGCACTTGCATAATACCCCTGATAGGTATATACTCTGATTGTAAGAGAAATACCCGTCAGGGGTTTTGAACGAAAGGAGATATTCATAATGGAAGAAACGAAAAAGGTCTGTCCTTCATGTATACACAAGACTAAGGAGCGTTCCGAACAGGAGCGCAGGAATATGCTGAACCGTCTCAGCCGCATTGAAGGCCAGGTGAGAGGCATCAGAAAAATGGTTGAGAATGATGTGTACTGTCCGGACATCCTGATTCAGGTGTCGGCGGTCAACGCGGCGCTCAACAGTTTTAACAAAGTACTCCTGGCGGAGCATATCCGTTCCTGTGTTGCGGAGGACATCAGAGAGGGAAAGGAAGAGACGATAGATGAGCTTGTACTTGTCCTTCAGAAATTAATGAAGTAGGAGGAATCAATATGGAACAATACAACGTGACAGGCATGAGCTGTGCTGCCTGCAGCGCCCGTGTAGAGAAAGCGGTCTCAAAAGTTCCGGGCGTAACATCCTGTTCCGTAAGCCTTCTGACAAACTCTATGGGAGTGGAAGGAAATGCTTCCCCGACAGATATCATCGCCGCAGTAGAAGAGGCGGGATACGGAGCGTCGGAAAAGGGAGCGGAACACAGTGCAGGTAAAGCGGGAAGCGCAGGAATGTCCATTGCTGAAGCGGAAGATTCGTTAAAAGACAGGGAGACGCCTAAGATGAAGAGAAGGCTGATCGCTTCTCTGTGTTTCCTGATCCCGCTGATGTATTTCTCCATGGGACATATGATGTGGAACTGGCCGGTTCCGTCATTCTTGGAGGGAAATCATGTAGCCATGGGCCTGATCCAGCTCTTGCTGACGACAGCCGTTATGGTGATCAACCAGAAGTTCTTTATCAGCGGATTTAAAGGGCTGATCCACAGGGCTCCGAACATGGACACTCTGGTAGCCCTGGGAGCAGGCGCTTCTTACGGCTACAGCCTCTACGCACTTTTTGCCATGACGGATGCACAGATGCGGGGGGATATGGCCGGTACAATGTCCTATATGCATGAATTTTACTTTGAATCAGCTGCCATGATCCTTACTTTGATCACCGTAGGAAAGATGTTGGAAGCAAGATCGAAAGGAAAGACCACAGATGCCCTTAAGAGTCTGATGAAACTGGCTCCGAAAACGGCGACGGTGGTAAGGAACGGTGCGGAGGAGGAAGTCTCTGTCGATCAGGTGAGAAAAGGTGATGTGTTTGTCGTAAGACCGGGCGAGAATATCCCGGTGGACGGAATTGTACTTGAGGGAACCAGTGCGGTCAATGAATCTGCGCTGACCGGGGAGAGTATTCCTGTGGATAAAAATGAGGGTGACGCTGTTTCAGCGGCCACGTTAAATCAGTCCGGTTTCCTGCGCTGCGAGGCTACACGAGTAGGGGAGGATACGACACTCTCCCAGATCATCCAGATGGTGAGTGACGCCGCGGCGACAAAAGCTCCCATTGCGAAAGTTGCCGACCGTGTCTCCGGCGTGTTTGTGCCGGCGGTGATCGCCATCGCACTGGTTACCATCGCTGTATGGCTTATTGCAGGCCAGACGGTGGGTTTCGCACTTGCAAGAGGGATTTCCGTGCTGGTCATCAGTTGTCCGTGTGCGCTGGGACTGGCGACGCCTGTAGCGATCATGGTAGGAAACGGCATGGGCGCAAAGAACGGAATTATGTTTAAGACCGCAGTCTCCCTGGAAGAGACGGGAAAGACACAGATCGTTGCCCTGGATAAGACGGGAACGATCACAAGCGGCGAGCCGAGAGTGACGGACATTATACCGGCTGACGGAGTTACAGAAGAAAAACTGATAACCTGGGCATATGCTCTGGAGAAAAAGAGCGAACACCCTCTGGCACATGCCATTCTTGTAAAGGCAGAGGAGCAGGGGATAGACGGCGTAGCTGAGACAGAAGATTTCCGGGCGGTTGCCGGGAACGGACTGACGGCGAAAATTGAAGGCGTGGCTGTCTGTGGCGGCAATCTGAAGTTTATCAGTGAATATGCAGAGATTTCCGATGAGATCAGGCAGAAAGCAGAGACGCTTGCAGAAGAAGGAAAGACTCCGCTGTTCTTCAGCAGAGACGGTAAGCTGGCCGGCATCATTGCGGTGGCGGATGTGATCAAAGAGGACAGTCCGCAGGCGGTAAAAGAATTGCAGAATATGGGAATCCATGTTGTCATGCTGACTGGCGACAATGAGCGTACGGCAAAAGCCATCGGCGCCCAGGCGGGCGTTGATGAAGTGATCGCAGGAGTACTGCCGGAAGGCAAAGAGAGCGTGATCCGTTCCCTGAAACGGAAAGGAAAAGTCGCTATGGTAGGCGACGGCATCAATGATGCGCCGGCTCTTACAAGGGCAGATATGGGAATTGCCATCGGAGCGGGCACGGACATTGCCATTGACGCAGCGGATGTAGTTCTTATGAAGAGCAGACTGAGCGATGTGCCCGCAGCGATCCGGCTGAGCAGGGCTACGCTGAGGAATATCCATGAAAATCTTTTCTGGGCTTTCTTCTATAATGTAATCGGGATTCCTCTGGCGGCGGGCGCGTGGATTCCGATTTTCGGATGGCAGCTGAACCCCATGTTCGGGGCGGCGGCGATGAGTCTGTCCAGTTTCTGTGTGGTAAGTAATGCACTTAGGCTCAACTGGTTCAAAATGTATGATGCCAGCAGAGATAAGAAAATAAAAATCAAGCAAAAAGAGGAGGAAACAAATATGACAAAGACAATGAAAATTGAAGGTATGATGTGCGGGCACTGTGAAGCAAGGGTAAAAAAGGTACTGGAGGCGCTTCCGGAAGTGGATGCGGCTGAGGTAAGCCATGAAGCAGGAACGGCGGTAGTTACGTTGAATGCCGGAATCGATGATGATGTGCTCAAAAAGGCAGTTGAGGATCAGGATTACAAAGTGCTGGGGATCGAATAGGCTCCCCGGCCTTTTTTGTTGTAACAGTTCAGCAATGGCGCGGACTGAACTGTTACAACTTGGCAACGGATTTTTTCTGAATTATTGACACACAGGATTGCAGAGAGTACAATGAGGTAGAGCTGTCCGAATACAAAGAAGTTTTCTGAGATGAGGATGGCGTTTTTATTAACAGGCGAGGCGTGTTCCGGGGAAAAGCCGACCGGAACAACAGCAGAAAAGGAGGAAAATTATGAAAAAGAAGCTTATCAGCGTATTATTGTGTGCGGCTATGGCAGTCACTCTGATCGCAGGGTGCGGAGCTCCGGCTGCAGAGACCGGCGGAAACGAGGGTGGAGAGTCTTCATCCGAGGCAACGGAAGGAATTCCGAAGGACGAGATCAAAGTAGGGTTTGTACATGTGTCAGATCCGAGTGATATGGGTTACACATACAATCAGGACCTGGGAACTCAGGAAATGCAGGAAGCGCTCGGGTTAAGCGATGACCAGATCGTAAATAAATACAATGTGCCCGAGGGCGCTGAGTGCGATACGGCACTTAGAGAACTTGTGGATGCGGGATGTAACATTATATTTGCTACAAGCTTTGGATTTGAGGATTATGTAAAGGAAGTCGCAGCAGAGTATCCGGATATCCAGTTCTGTCATGCGACAGGATACCAGGCGGCTGATTCCGGACTGGACAACTTCCACAACTATTTTGCATCGATCTACGAAGGACGTTATCTGGCAGGTATCGCAGCAGGAATGAAGACAGAGTCGAATAAGCTCGGCTATGTGGCTGCATTCCCGTTTGCAGAGGTTATCAGCGGATACACGGCATTTTATCTCGGCGCAAAGAGTGTGAATCCGGACGTGACAATGGATATTATGTACACTAATTCCTGGAATGATCCGACTGTCGAGTCCCAGGTGGCGCAGGCGCTGATCGACCGCGGATGCGACGTGATCTCACAGCACTCTGACTCAACGGCTCCGGCTACAACGGCAGAGGATAACGGCGTATGGCAGGTTGGTTACAACAACGATATGATCGAGGCTGCTCCGAACGCTTCCCTGATCTCCCCGCGTATTGACTGGGGTATCTATGTGACAGAGGCTGTTCAGGCTGTGATCGACGGCGAGGAAATCCCGGTTGACTGGTGCAGGGGCCTTGAGGACGGCGCTGTTTATCTGTCGCCTCTGAATACGGATATTGCTGCAGAGGGAACTCAGGAAGCCATTGATGAGGCTCAGGAGAAACTGATTTCCGGCGAGATCCATGTATTTGACGGACCACTCAAAGGCGTAAGCCCGGAGGGCGAAGAATATGAAGTTGCGGAAGGCGATTATTATCATGAGCAGGAGGACGCTTCCGCACCGTCCTGGCTGTATATTGTCGATGGATGTAATGTCGTTGAATAATTTCCAGCAATTATATATTCGGTAAATTTTATATAAGCTACAACACAGAGCCGTCTTCGGACGGCTTTGTTTGTATGGCAGTTCTTTCATGACAGATAAATGAACGTATACGGAATGTACAGACGAGACGGACATGGCAGGACTGTATTAATTACAAAAAGGAGAAAGAGAAGGAAGGTGAGATTTTGGGAGGAACAGCAGAGTATGCAGTAAAAATGCATCATGTGACAAAGACCTTCGGAAAAGTTGTCGCAAACAAAGACGTCAATCTTGAACTGAAGACCGGTGAGATTCTTGCGCTTCTGGGGGAAAACGGAAGCGGAAAGACTACTCTTATGAATATGTTGTCGGGTATTTATTTTCCGGATCACGGTGAGATATTCGTGAAAGGCCGGGAGGTCACGATTCGTTCCCCGAAAGATTCGTTTGCTCTTGGGATTGGTATGATTCATCAGCATTTCAAATTGGTAGACGTGCTGACCGCAGCGGAGAATATCGTACTGGGACTTGACGGAAAAGCCACAGTGAACCGGAAGGAAATCAACAAGAAAGTGGCGGAACTTGCAAAGCGTTATGGGTTTGAAATGGATCCTGCAAAGAAAGTTTATAATATGTCTGTTTCGGAAAAACAGACAGTAGAGATCCTGAAAGTTCTCTATAAAGGTGCAGACATCCTGATTCTGGATGAACCGACGGCAGTGCTGACACCTCAGGAGACAGACAAATTGTTTGCCGTACTCCGGAATATGAAAAAAGACGGCAAATCTATTATCATTATCACTCATAAACTTAACGAGGTGCTGGCCATTTCAGATCGAGTGGCGATCCTCAGAAAAGGAGAATATATCGGCGCAGTCAATACGGCGGAGACGAATCAGGCCCAGCTTACTGAGATGATGGTAGGACGCCCTGTCAGTCTGGAGATCGAGAGACCAGAGGTAGAGCGCGGCGATAAACGGCTGCAGGTGATCGATCTGACATGTCTGAACGGCGACGGAGTAAAAGCTCTGGATAATGTATCCTTTGAGGCGTATGGCGGCGAGATTCTCGGCGTGGCAGGAATCGCCGGCAGCGGGCAGAAAGAATTGTGCGAGATTATTGCAGGACTGTATCCCTCTATCGGAGGTTCTGTTCTGTATCTGGGAGAACACAACGGGATTCCTGTGCAGGAACGTATTCTGGGCCTGAAACCCGATGAGATCGTAAAGAAAGGAATCTCTATGGCGTTTGTGCCGGAGGATCGTCTGGGAATGGGGCTTGTCGCCGGAATGGATATGACGGACAATGTGATGCTCAGAAGTTATAAATCTAAAAAAGGAATTTTTGTAGACAGAAAAGCGCCGAAGGAACTCGCGGAGAAACTGATCGATGAACTGGAGATCGTGACTCCGGGGGTAGATACTCCTGTAGGAAGGCTTTCCGGAGGAAATGTCCAGAAAGTACTCCTGGGGCGTGAGATCGCCTGTCAGCCTTCCGTGCTGATCGTGGCTTATCCGGTGCGCGGTCTGGATATTAATTCCTCGTATCGGATATATGATCTGCTCAATGAACAAAAGAAAAAAGGTGTTGCAGTCATCTTTATCGGTGAAGATCTTGACGTACTGATGCAGCTTTCCGACCGGATCATGGTCATGTGCGGCGGGAAAGTGAGCGGGATCGTGGATCCGCGCAAAGTTACGAAAGAGGATATTGGCCTTATGATGATCCATACAGATCATCCATTTACAAAAGATAAGAAGGAAGACAAGAATGGGGAGGTGACAGCATGAGTTTACATGGTGCACAGACAAAAGAGCCTCTGATAAGAATGGTAAAGAGAGATACGATGCCCCAGAAGAAAGCATGGGGAATCCGTGCCATAGCGTTTCTTCTCTCCCTTGTGACCGGAGGGGTTGTGATTCTTATGCTGGGCCATAATCCGTTTTCTGTTTATATTTCAATGGTACAAGGAGCATGGGGATCGAGCACCGTTATTCATGAGACGATTAAGATTGCAGTGCCTCTGCTGATCACGGCGATCGGTATCTCGTTTGCCTTTAAGATGAAATTCTGGAATATCGGCGGTGAGGGGCAGATCCTTGTCGGGGCGGTAGCAGCCGGTGCTTTCGGACTTTTTACAGCTCATATCTTTCCGAAGCTTCCGCTGGTGCTGCTCATGATGCTTGCTTCTATCGTGGCAGGAGGAATTTATGGTCTCCTTCCGGCGGTCTGTAAAGCGAAATGGGGAACGAACGAGACGCTGTTCACACTGATGCTGAACTATATTGCGCTGGCGTTTATTAAATATCTGATGAACGGTCCGTGGAAAGCTGAAGGAAGCAGTTTCCCCAAAATCGATATGCTCGTGCCGGGCGCGCGCCTCACAAAAGTTCTCGGGGTACACTGGGGCTGGATACTCGCCCTTGTTCTTGTAGTGCTGGCTTACATTTACTTTAATAAGACCAAGCAGGGATATGAGATTGCGGTTGTCGGCGAGAGCAATAATACGGCCAGATATGCAGGTATCAATGTAGGGCGCGTCTTCAGGCGGACGATGTTTCTTTCAGGAGCACTCTGCGGTCTTGTAGGCATGCTGCAGTTTGCTGGTGCTGACTATACCATTACGGAAGGCACAGCGGGCGGAGTCGGATTTACAGCCATCACGGTGGCGTGGCTGGCGAAGATGAATCCGTTCGGAATGTTGGTCGTATCTGTGTTTATTGCTATGCTGGAGCGTGGATCTAATGCAATCCAGACACAGTTCAAGATTCCGGCGTCGGCTTCTGACCTTTTGATCGGTATTATCTTGTTCTTTATGCTCGGCTGTGAATTCTTTATCACATACAAGCTGGTCGGAAGAGGAAAGGAGGAACATCATGCTTAATACTTTGAATGGATTATTTATTGCGGCAGTTCTTGCTGGTACACCGCTTCTCCTTGGCGCTCTGGGAGAAATACTGACAGAGAAGGCGGGCAACCTGAACCTCGGTGTGGAAGGTATGATGTTTATGGGGGCTATCACCGGGCTCGCCGGCTCTTATTACTATGAGCAGGCGGTGATCGCGGGGGGCGGAGAGCCCAGCGGAATGTTTTCTGCGACGGTTGCTCTTGTAACCTCTTTTCTTGCGGGGGCAGGGGGAGCGTTGATCTACAGTTTTCTTACGATCACTCTGCGTGCAAATCAGAATGTAACCGGTCTTACACTGACCATCTTTGGCACTGGATTCGGCAATTTCTTCGGAGAATATATCGGGCAGCAGGCAGGGGGGTATGTGGCTGTTACAGATGTGACGAAAAAGGCGTTTTCAGGACTAAACATTCCGGTCCTCTCAGATATTCCGGTGCTCGGACCACTGCTTTTCCGGTACAACTGGCTCGTCTATTTTGCAATCATCGTGGCGGTTATTATGGCATGGTTTTTCAGCAAGTCACGCGTAGGGCTGAATCTTAGAGCGGTAGGAGAGGATCCGGCGACAGCCGATGCTGCCGGTATCAACATCACGCTTTATAAGTATCTTGCCACTGTGATCGGCGGAGGAATCTGCGGGATCGGCGGTATGTATATGAGCATGGTGACGACGTCCGGCGTATGGGTGCATGACTGCGTCAGCGGCTACGGATGGCTGGCGGTTGCCCTTGTTATCTTTGCAACATGGAGCCCGGCGCGCGGTATGATCGTGGCGCTCATCTTCGGCGGCCTTACGATCATGCGTATGTATATCAATATCCCCGGACTCCCGGCCCAGATCTACGATATGGTGCCGTACGTGGCAACGATCATTGTGCTCGTTGTGACGAGTATGCGGCAGAGCAAAGAACATGCCCAGCCCAAGAGCTGTGGACTCAATTACTTCCGCGAGGAGCGATAAATTTGTATTTGTTGAATAGACACCGCTGTAATATAAAGATATGCTGATCGAACAGCGGACACAGAAAAAGAAGATACTGCAACATAGTTTATGCAGTATCTTCTTTTCTGCTGTCTCATCCGATCAGTACTCTTTTTTCAGCCGCAGCGCTATTCTTCAACAAACATTCATACAAATCGGAAGTAGCCGGAACTTTGCCGATAAAGCTCACCCTTTGACCGGTTTTCTGCAAATTCCGCGATTGTCGGACGTTTTACCGAGAATATGTCTCTCGGATAAACACGAATTTCCAAATACATATTGCATTTTTTCCCTCGGTATGCTATCCTCACCATACCGATATCGGCGGCGTTCTGGCTGCCGTATCTTCATCGCTTCTGAGCGTCTCATTTTCGGCTGGTTCCGTATCGGAACAAGTATCCGACAATGAATGTAACTATCAAAAGAAAGTCTTATGACAGTATATTGAAAGGAAAAGAGGTGTTTGTACGCGAGATATGAGTCCGTTTTAATGTACATGTAAAAATGTATAATTAAAAAGCTAAAATGTTGTTGACATTTTACAAAGAGTATAATACTATAATATCAGATGCGAACAACTGTTCGATACAGAAAGGGAGAATTTTACTTATGGCAGGAAATGAAGAGAAGAAAAAAGCTTTGGATGCGGCTATTGCAAAATTAGAGAAAGATTTCGGAAAGGGCACTGTGATGAGGCTGGGAGATTCCAGCGCTCATGTGGCGGTGGAGACAGTGCCGACTGGATGCCTGAGCCTTGATCTTGCGCTTGGACTCGGAGGAGTACCGAAAGGACGTGTCATTGAGATATATGGACCGGAGTCCAGCGGTAAGACGACGGTGGCGCTCCATATGATCGCGGAAGTGCAGAAACGTGGAGGAATTGCAGGATTTATTGACGCAGAGCATGCGATGGATCCGGTATATGCGAAAAATATCGGCGTGGATATCGATGAACTTTACATATCCCAGCCGGACAGCGGTGATCAGGCTCTTGAGATAGCGGAGACGATGGTACGTTCCGGCGCGATCGATATCATTGTTATCGACTCGGTAGCTGCTCTGGTGCCGAAGCAGGAGATCGAGGGCGATATGGGTGACAGCCATGTGGGTCTGCAGGCCCGTCTGATGTCACAGGCTCTTCGAAAGCTGACTCCTGTCATTAGCAAGTCCAACTGTGTAGTGATTTTTATCAACCAGCTCCGTGAGAAAGTCGGAGTTATGTTCGGTAATCCGGAGACGACGACCGGTGGCCGCGCCCTTAAATTCTACGCTTCCGTCCGTATGGATGTGAGAAGGATCGAGACGTTAAAACAGAGCGGTGAGATGGTAGGAAACCGAACCCGTATCAAGATAGTGAAGAATAAGATCGCACCACCGTTTAAAGAAGCAGAGTTTGATATCATGTTTGGAAAAGGCATTTCCAGGGCTGGGGATATTCTTGATCTTGCGGCAGGCATCGATCTTGTGAAAAAGAGCGGCGCATGGTATGCATATGAAGGCGAGAAGATCGGCCAGGGCAGAGAGAATGCGAAAGCCTATCTGGAGAATCACCCCGAACTGATGGAAGAACTTGACCGGAAAGTGCGCGCCCATTATCATCTGTCAGGAGCGGAAGGAGATGGAAAGGACGGCGCTGCCAAAACAGAATCGGATGCCGAAGATGGAAAAGCGGGGGAAAAGAAGCTGGCGGCATCCGGAAGTGATCTTTCCCTTAAGGGCGGGAAGAAAGAATGACTGTTACCGGCGTAGAGCCATATACAAAAACAAAATTCAAAGTATATCTTGACGGAGTTTTCGCCTTTGTACTGTACAAGGGCGAACTTTCCCGTTACGGGATCCGAAGCGGCGGGGAATTATCCGTAGATATGGCAGATAAGATTCGTTCGGAGGTGGTGCTCAAGAGGGCAAAACTGCGCGCTATGCACCTTTTAAGCGATATGGACAGGACGGAGTCTGCGCTTCGTGAGAAACTGAAACAGGGGCTTTATCCCCAGGATGTGATTGAGAAAGCTGTCGACTATGTAAAGGATTTCGGATATCTGGATGACGGACGTTATGCTGAAAATTTTGTCAGGAGCCGGCAGGGAACAAAGAGCAGAAAGGAGATCAGAGCCGCTCTGCAACAGAAAGGCATATCTGCGGAGTTGATTGACAGAGCGTTTGAAATCTGCGGCGAAGAGGGCGGCGAGGAGGCCGCCATCCGCAATATTCTGAGAAAAAAGAAATTTGATCCGGAAACGGCAGATGAGCGGGAACGGCAGAAAATATATGGATATCTGGCGCGAAAAGGATTCTATTATGAAACAGTCCGTCAAGTGATACAAAATTATAGTGACCGTGCTTGACATTGTTGTGAAAACAGTATAAAATTTAACTGTTGTATTTAAGTAATATGTACAATGAAAATTGAATAAGGAGGTGCTCCTGTGCAATTAAGTTTAGGCTTGTGTATAGTAATTGCCGTGGCCCTCGCGTTGATAGTTGGGATTATTTCTCATTTTGCAACAGTTTCCAGTCTGAGGAAAAATGCCGAGAGTAAGATCGGAAACGCTGAAGCAAAAGCGAGAGAAATCATCGACGATGCCGTGAAAACTGCTGAGACTAAGAAAAAGGAGGCTCTTCTGGAAGTAAAAGAGGAATCCATCAAGACGAAGAATGATCTTGAGAAGGAGACAAAAGAGAGAAGAGCAGAGCTGCAGCGCTATGAGAAGAGAGTGCTCGCAAAGGAAGAAGCAGTTGAAAAGCGTTCCGATGCACTAGAACATCGGGAATCAAAGCTTTCGTCAAAGGAAGAACAACTTCGCCAGCGTGAAACCAGGGTAGAAGAACTGAGTCAGAAACGTGTGCAGGAACTGGAACGAATCTCAGGACTTACCTCCGAACAGGCAAAAGAATATCTGTTGAAAACTGTTGAAGAAGATGTTAAGCATGACACAGCAAAGATGATCAGGGAGCTTGAATCTCAGGCGAAAGAAGAGGCCGACAAAAAAGCGAAAGAATATGTTGTCAACGCCATCCAGAGATGTGCTGCCGATCATGTTGCAGAGACGACGATTTCTGTCGTCCAGCTGCCGAGTGATGAGATGAAGGGTCGTATCATCGGACGCGAGGGAAGAAACATCCGGACGCTCGAGACGCTTACAGGTGTGGAACTCATCATAGACGATACACCGGAAGCGGTAGTACTGTCAGGATTTGATCCGATTCGGCGAGAGGTCGCAAGGATCGCCCTTGAAAGGCTGATCGTAGACGGACGTATCCATCCGGCAAGAATTGAAGAGATGGTGGAGAAGGCGCAGAAAGAAGTAGACACCATGATCAGGGAAGAAGGAGAAGCTGCAATGCTTGAAGTCGGTGTTACAGGTATCCATCCGGAACTTGTACGACTCCTTGGACGCATGAAGTTCAGGACGAGCTATGGACAGAATGCGCTTAAGCATTCTATCGAGGTTGCGCAGCTTGCCGGTCTGCTTGCGGGCGAGATCGGGATTGATGTGAGGATGGCGAAACGCGCCGGACTTCTTCATGATATAGGAAAATCGATCGACCACGATGTGGAAGGGTCACATATTCAGATAGGTGTGGATCTTTGCAGAAAATATAAAGAATCCGCAACTGTTATTAATGCGGTTGAAGCGCATCACGGTGATGTAGAACCGCAGACTTTGGTCGCGTGCGTAGTACAGGCCGCCGATACCATTTCAGCGGCAAGGCCGGGTGCGAGACGAGAGACTATAGAAACATATACAAACAGATTAAAACAGTTAGAAGATATTACCAACCAGTTTAAAGGTGTGGAGAAATCTTTTGCCATTCAGGCGGGTAGAGAGATTCGTGTTATGGTAGTTCCGGATCAGGTATCTGATGACGATATGGTGCTTCTGGCCAGGGATATAGCGAAACAGATTGAGTTTGAACTTGAATATCCCGGACAGATTAAAGTAAATGTTATCCGTGAATCACGGGCAACAGATTATGCGAAATAACCAGGATCATAACAAAAAGCGAAAGACCAGCCCTTGTCGAAAGACGAGGGCTTTCTTTTGTTATGGATAAAAGCAGGAAAGAATGAGGAGGAATCAAGTATTATGGGAGAGCATATCAAACGACTGAACAGGGAACTGAAGTTCAAAGGAAAGATTATTGACTTCTACCAGGATACCATAGAGGTAGACGGAAGCCATACGGTCGTATGGGATTTTATTAAACATAAGGGCGCGGCTGCGGTCGTTCCGGTGACGGAGGACGGGAAGATCCTTATGGTGCGCCAGTACCGGAACGCTCTTGATCGATATACGCTGGAGATCCCGGCAGGGGCTCTGGATGCGGAGGACGAACCGGGCCGTGACTGTGCTTCCAGGGAACTGGAAGAGGAGACCGGTTACAGGAGCGACGATTTGGAATGGCTTATTACCCTGCGTACTACCGTTGCATTCTGCAACGAGCGGATCGAGGTTTATGTGGCGAAAAATCTGATCCCGTCAAAACAGCATCTGGACGAGGATGAGTTTATTGATCTGAAAGCATATTCGATGGATGAGCTGAAAGAAAAAATCTTCAATGGGGAGATTGAGGACGCCAAGACGGTTGCATCTTTGATGGCCTATGCAGTGAAGTACAAAGAATAATCATAAGAGCCCGGCATATAATGAAATATCGATAGGATACATACAAGCACTGTCTGCAAAAAGACGTGGGAGGGAGCATGAAGATATTTCATACGAGGAAGCAGTTCCTTGGCTTTTTTATGCCGGGTTTTTTATTTGGGGTTATTTACGTGAATTTTATAGCGGGGAAATATATGGCACAGCCCGGCGTATTCAGCGATTATTTTCTGAATCAGTTTACAGCTGTGCAGATCAATGCGGGGGAGTATCTTTGGTATCTGCTTCGACTCCGGTTGATTCCCCTGGCGGTGCTGGCCGCTCTTTCTCTTACCAAGGTTCGGAAACTTTCGGTGATCCTGTTTCTTGTGTGGACGGGGATTTCCGGCGGTATCCTGATTTCGTCGGCAGCAGCGGATCAGGGGATTCAGGGCTGCCTGTTGTGCGTAACAGCCCTGTTGCCTCAGTTTCTGTTCTATATCCCGGCATTTGTTGTACTGCTCTGGTATTCTTATTCTCTGCCTCAGGCCCGCTGGAACAGGCAGAAGACAATCTTTATAGCCCTTATGATGTCACTTGGGATCATTACCGAACTGTATGTAAATCCTGTTCTTATGAAACTGTACCTGTCTGTTCTTTGGAGGCCTGGATTATAAGCACTGTGAAAGCAAGGACGGATATAAGGAGCTGGCTGGCGAGCAGTCCCCAGAGATATCCCTGTATTCCAAAACGCGGAATAGCCAGATAAACACTACCGATACGTACAAGGAGTCCGCATGTATTAATGAAAAATGTGGCCGTAGTCCTGCCGTATCCGTTGATGGCGCTGAACAGAGCAGTGTTTGTGTACATAAACGGACAGATCCATGCAAGCGTGAGAATGAAATCTCCAGCCGTATCGCTGTGAAATAAAATTGTGCCGATGAGGCTGCCAAAGATCAGGAAGAAAAGGCAGGTGGAGAGCCCCAGTACAAGGCAGCTTCCGACTGCTTTTTTCAGGAGCCGGATTGTGGCATTTTTGTTTCCTGAGACGCTTGTGGCGCTGACGGCCGGCATAAGGACTGTACCTACGGAGTTTGTTATGGCTGACGGGAACAGGATGCAGGGAAGGGCCATTCCTGTCAGTACACCGTATATACTGAGAGCATCTGAACTGTTCAACCCATACAGTTTCAGACAGGCGGGGATAGAAGCGGCCTCTACGCTCTGGAGCAGTGTGACTACTGTACGGTTTGCGGTCAGCGGGAGAGACAGACTAAGTAGTCCGCGTATATTATCTGCTATGACTCTGAAACGAGCGGTATGTAAAAGTTTGCCGTGGCGGGAGAGAGTGTGTGCCGAGAACATGGCTGAGAAAAATTCTCCTGCAACGATTCCTGCGGCTGCAAGTCGTATAGAGGGCGTATGTCCGCCGTACTGAGCCAGAAAGAAAAACAGGACCACACATAAGATTCGGACAAATTGTTCAATGAGCTGGCTGGCCGCAGGAAGAGAAGTATTCTGCAACCCGAAATAGTAGCCGCAGATACAGCTGTGTACAGCTGCGCACGGCAGCGCATAGGATATGATCATTAACATTTCGGTGCATCTGACATCACCCAGAAATGACAGGGCGATGAAGGATGCGTTTCTCTGGATAACAAAAATTTCGACAAGAGAAACAAGGACAGTGAGGCAAAGAGCGGTGCAAAGAAGGCTCTTTGCCTCATTTGATTTCCCGAGAGATACTTTTTCTGCGGTTATACGGGACACCGCCGTCTGTATTCCGGCAGTGCTTAAGGAAATGCAAAATGAGTAGACCGGGAAAATAAGCTGGTAAAGCCCTACGTTTTCCTCTCCGAAAGCATGACTTAAGAAAATGCGGAAGAAAAATCCCATGATACGGCTTATGAAACCGGCGGCCGTCAGGATGGCGGCGCCGCGGAAGAGTTTATGTTTTACAGACATAAGAGAAACCTCTGCAACCTGAACTTTTTACAACATATGTCAGTTTGCGGCTTGACAGAACCTGTAGGGAATGATATCCTACAGAAGGAATTCCTAGTAAAAAAATAGGGAATAAAATACCAGGAATTGATTATAAGATCAGAACAGGGAAGGTGAGAACTTGAAACTGTCTACAAAAGGAAGATACGGGCTGCGTGCGCTGATCGACCTTGCTCAGCACGAAGGCGGGGCGCCGGTCTCGATCACGAGTATATCGGCACGACAGGACATATCGGAGCGATATCTGGAGCAGCTTATGTCTATGTTGAAGAAAGCAGGACTTGTTACCAGTGTCAGAGGAGCCGGGGGCGGATATATCCTGGCAAAGGATATGAAAAACATTTCTGTCGGAGATATCCTCAGAGCACTGGAGGGAAGCCTTGAGCCTGTGGAATGTCCGGGGCTTGAGCCGGATGGAGTCTGCAAGGCGTCTGATAGTTGTGTGACAAAATATGTATGGAAACGGATCAATGACAGCATTAATCAGACGGTAGATGAAATCATGCTAGATCAGCTGGTTGAGGAAAGCAGAAAGAAAAATCCTTCAGACGCAGACAGAAGAGTCTGCAAAAACTGATAGAAGATACGGAGGTAATATATGGAAAAACTGATTTATCTTGACAATGCGGCAACTACAAAGACGTCTCCGGAAGTAGTTGAGGCAATGCTGCCTTATTTTACGGAGAACTACGGAAATCCGTCCAGCGTGTACGGATTTGCCGCAGCCAATAAAGAAGTCATAGCAAAACAGAGGGAGATCATTGCCGGAGTCCTCGGAGCGAAGGCAAATGAGATTTATTTTACGGCGGGAGGAACAGAGTCCGATAACTGGGCGCTGACAGCCACGGCAGAGGCTTATGCCTCAAAGGGAAAGCATATCATCACCAGCAAGATCGAACATCATGCGATCCTCCATACCTGCGAATATCTGGAAAAACGGGGATATGAGGTGACATATCTTGACGTGGACGAGAACGGGCTGGTGGATCCGAAAGATGTGGAGGCTGCCATACGTCCAGATACGATCCTGATTTCCATCATGTATGCAAATAACGAGATCGGAACGATCGAACCGATCGCCGAGATCGGCCGGATCGCACATGAGCACGGCGTTCTGTTCCACACAGACGCAGTACAGGCTTTCGCCCATGTGCCGATCAATGTGGATGAATACAATATCGATATGCTCAGCGCCAGCGGGCACAAACTGAACGGCCCGAAAGGGATCGGTTTCCTTTATATCAGGAAAGGCGTGAAGATCCGATCCTTTATCCACGGCGGGGCACAGGAGAGAAAACGTCGCGCAGGTACGGAGAATGTGCCGGGGATCGTGGGTCTTGGAAAGGCTGTGGAGATTGCGGCGGCGTCCATGAAAGAACGCATGGATTATGAGACAGAGATCCGGAACTACCTGATCGGCAGGATAGAGAAAGAGATTCCTTACTGCAGGTTGAATGGGGACAGGCAGAAACGTCTCCCCAACAATGTAAACTTCAGTTTCCGGTTCATCGAAGGCGAATCGCTGCTGATCATGCTCGATATGAAAGGAATCTGCGCATCCAGCGGATCGGCCTGCACATCAGGCTCGCTGGATCCGTCTCATGTGCTTCTGGCTATCGGACTTCCCCATGAGATTGCCCACGGGTCGCTGCGCATGACTCTGGACGAGGAGACGACAAAGGAAGATGTGGATTATGTTGTGGACAATTTAAAAGAGATCGTTGCACAGCTTCGCAGCATGTCGCCTCTGTATGAGGATTTCGTGAAGAAGCAGGCAAAAAACAGTTAAGAAACGATATCAGGAGGAAACATATTATGTATACAGAGAAAGTAATGGATCATTTTCAGCATCCGAGAAACGTAGGAGAAATTGAAAACGCCAGCGGCGTAGGCACGGTGGGAAACGCCAAATGCGGCGACATCATGAGGATTTATCTCGATATCGATGAGAATCAGATCATCCGCGACGTAAAGTTCAAGACATTCGGCTGCGGCGCTGCGGTGGCTACGAGCAGTATGGCTACAGAACTTGTGAAAGGCAAGAATATCCAGGAGGCGATGCAGGTGACAAACAAGGCTGTCATGGAAGCTCTGGACGGGCTCCCGCCGGTGAAAGTCCACTGTTCCCTTCTGGCGGAGGAAGCGATCCACGCCGCGCTGTGGGATTATGCGGAAAAGAACGGCATCAAGATCGAAGGACTAGAGAAACCGAAATCTGATATCCATGAGGGTGAAGAAGAGGAAGAAGAGGAATACTGATGAGCAAAGTAGTCGTCGGGATGTCGGGGGGAGTGGACTCCTCTGTGGCGGCATACCTTCTGAAAGAACAGGGATATGATGTGATCGGCGTCACTATGCAGATCTGGCAGGAGGAGGACGCCTGCTCCGTGGAGGAGAACGGCGGATGCTGCGGCCTGAGCGCCGTAGAGGATGCCAGAAGAGTAGCCGCCGCTCTCGGGATCCCTTACTATGTTATGAATTTCAAACAGGAGTTCAGAGAGAATGTGATCGACTATTTCACGGAGGAATACCTGAACGGACGCACGCCTAATCCATGTATCGCATGCAATCGGTATGTGAAGTGGGAGGCACTGTTAAACCGGAGTATGGCCATCGGGGCGGAATATATCGCCACCGGACATTATGCAAGAATCGACAGGCTCTCTAATGGGCGGTATGCGATCAGGCGCTCCGCCACACCTGCGAAAGATCAGACCTACGCCCTGTATAATCTGACCCAGGAGCAGCTGGCGCACACACTGATGCCGGTGGGAGTCTACGCAAAGGACGAGATCCGTTCCATAGCGGAGAAGATCGGACTTCTTGTGGCGGATAAGCCGGACAGTCAGGATATCTGTTTCGTTCCGGACGGGGATTACGCTTCCTTTATTGAGGATACGGTGCGGGAGAAGACGGGAAAGGATCTTCCCACAGGAAACTTCGTGACGCCGGACGGAAAAGTGCTGGGCAGACACAAAGGAATCATCCATTATACGGTGGGCCAGCGCAAGGGTCTTGGTCTGGCTCTGGGGTACCCAGCGTTTGTCCTTGAGATCCGGCCCGATACCAATGAGGTAGTCATCGGTACCTATGAAGAATCGCTGACTCATACCGTACGCGCAAACCGCGTAAACTTTATGTCCGTGGAAGACCTGACGGAACCGCAACGGGTATTTGCCAAGATACGCTATAACCATAAAGGCGCCTGGTGTACGGTGGAGAAGATAGGAGAGGACGAGATCGTCTGTCGTTTTGAAGAGCCTCAGAGAGCGGTCACGCCCGGACAGGCAGTAGTGCTCTACGACGGAGAATATGTGCTCGGAGGAGGAACGATTCTATGAACGTTTCTGTGAAGCTTGACCAGTCAATGATACAGTGTGATTATCACATGCATACAGGTTTTTCATCGGACAGTGAGGCTCCGGTCAGGAGTATGCTGGACGCATCCATAGAGCGGGGCCTTGCGTCTGTATGCATTACGGATCATCTGGATCTGGATTATCCGGCGGACAAAGAGCTTGGCCCGGAACCATTTCGTCTGGATTTGGACAAATATTTTTCAGACCTGACCCGTATCCGTGAGGAATACAACGGAAAACTCGACGTCCGCATCGGTGTGGAGATAGGCATGCAGCCCCATCTGGGCGAAACATACCGGTATCTTGCAGAAAGCTATCCCTTTGACTTTATCATAGGATCCCTGCATCTTGTACACGGAATGGATCCGTATTACGGCAAGGTGTTTGAAGGGAAAACAGACCGGGAAGTGTACCGGGAAGCGTTCCGAGAGACCCTTTCCTGTCTGGACAGCGTGTCGTCTTTTGACGTGCTGGGGCATCTCGACTATGTGGTGCGCTACGGAAGACGTCAGGCGCAGGAATATTCCTACCGGGAATTCGCGGATGAGATCGACGAGATCCTTAAGAAAGTCATCCGGTCGGGAAAAGGACTTGAGATGAATATGGGAGGCGTCAAGTACGGCCTCGGCTTTGCCAACCCTCATCCGGATGTGATGAAGCGGTACCGGGAACTGGGCGGCGAGATCGTTACCGTGGGGGCGGACGCCCACAGACCCGAGCATGTGGCCTATGATTTTGAGGAGGCGGGAGAAATCCTGAAATCATGCGGATTTCATTATTATACAGAATTTAAAGGACGCAAACCGGTATTTCAGAGGATTCCGTGAGGAACTCCAGTTCAGACCGCGCCATTTTTCATGAGGACTGCGAAAGGGAGCACCAGTTCAGCCCGCGCCATTCGGAAAACCGCACTGTCGTGCTTACTGCGGCTGCGCCGCTGTTTTCCTCATATACTGGCGCTCAGTTCATGGAACAGCCCACTCGAAAAATCATGCGAGCATGATTTTCTCTCCCGGACAGTTCCATGGCTGAACTGTTTGAATAAAAATATATTTGGGTCTTGAATTTTTGTTTCCGTTTTAGTACAATTATCCTAGTTGATGAATCCTTAACAATCTTGTGTTTCTAAGGATTCATTGCCATGACTGGAAAACAGTCAAATATTTTTTAAACTTTTAGGAGGAATTAATCATGGCAGTAAAAGTAGCGATTAATGGATTTGGACGTATCGGACGTCTCGCTTTCAGACAGATGTTTGGAGCAGAAGGATTTGAGATCGTGGCAATCAACGACCTTACATCCCCGAAAATGCTGGCTCACTTACTGAAATATGACTCAACACAGGGCAAATATGCACTGGCTGACAAAGTTGAGGCAGGAGAGGATTCCATCATTGTTGACGGAAAAGAGATCAAAATCTACGCAATGGCTAACGCAGCAGAGCTTCCGTGGGGAGAGATCGGCGTTGACGTTGTTCTGGAGTGTACAGGATTCTACACATCCAAAGCAAAAGCACAGGCTCATATCGATGCAGGCGCTAAGAAAGTTGTTATCTCCGCTCCGGCAGGAAACGACCTTCCGACAATCGTTTACAATGTAAACCACGAGAGCCTTACAAAGGATGACAACATCATTTCCGCTGCATCCTGTACAACAAACTGCCTCGCTCCGATGGCAAAAGCTCTTAATGATCTTGCACCGATCAAATCCGGTATCATGTGCACAATCCACGCTTACACAGGCGATCAGATGACACTTGACGGACCGCAGAGAAAAGGCGATCTGAGAAGATCACGTGCAGCAGCTGTTAATATCGTTCCGAACAGCACAGGCGCAGCTAAAGCTATCGGTCTTGTTATCCCGGAACTGAACGGCAAACTGATCGGATCCGCTCAGCGTGTTCCTACTCCGACAGGATCTACAACAATCCTTACAGCTGTTGTAGAGGGTGAAGTTACAGTTGATCAGATCAATGCAGCTATGAAAGCAGCAGCAAACGAGTCTTACGGATACAACACAGACGAAATCGTATCCAGCGATATCGTTGGTATGACATATGGTTCTCTGTTTGATGCTACACAGACAATGGCTCTTCCGGCTGGTGACGGAACAACAGAGGTTCAGGTTGTATCATGGTATGACAATGAGAACTCTTACACAAGCCAGATGGTAAGAACAATCAAATACTTCGGAAAACTGCTTGAGGCTTAATTCATTCTAAACAATGAGGACAAGCACTCGGAAGATAATTCTGAATCATTGACTCACAATGGGGTCCGGTCTTGTTGTAGGACCGGATCCTATTTAGTTTAAAAAGTATCAGGAGGCTATTAAAATGGCAGCACTTAACAAAAAATCAGTAGATGACATTAACGTAAAGGGCAAAAGAGTCCTTGTAAGATGTGATTTCAACGTACCGCTCCAGGACGGAAAGATCACAGACGAGAACCGTCTCGTAGCAGCGCTTCCGACAATCAAAAAACTGATCGCTGACGGCGGTAAAGTAATCCTCTGCTCACACCTCGGAAAACCGAAGGGAGAGCCGAAGCCGGAACTCTCACTCGCACCGGTAGCAGTAAGACTTTCCGAGCTTCTCGGACAGGAAGTAAAATTCGCAGCAGATCCGGAAGTCGTAGGACCGAACGCAAAGGCGGCTGTAGAGGCTATGAACGACGGCGACGTCGTGCTTCTTGAAAACACACGTTACAGAGCGGAAGAGACAAAGAACGAAGACAATTTCTCCAAAGAGCTTGCTTCCCTGTGCGATGTATTTGTAAACGACGCATTCGGTACAGCTCACAGAGCTCACTGCTCAAACGTCGGCGTTACAAAATACGTAGACACAGCAGTTGTCGGATACCTGATGCAGAAAGAGATCGATTTCCTTGGAAATGCAGTAGAGAATCCGGAGAGACCGTTCGTAGCCATTCTTGGAGGATCCAAAGTATCCAGCAAGATTTCTGTTATCAACAATCTGCTTGAGAAAGTTGATACACTGATCATCGGCGGCGGAATGTGCTATACTTTTTCAAAGGCTCAGGGCGGAAGCGTAGGAACATCTCTTCTCGAGGAGGATTATCTTCAGTATGCTCTTGATATGATCAAGAAAGCTGAAGAGAAAGGCGTAAAACTTCTTCTCCCGGTTGATACAATCATTGCAGACGCATTCTCAAACGATGCAAATACAAAGGTAGTTGCACAGGGCGAGATTCCGGACGGATGGATGGGCCTTGACATTGGACCTGAGACTGCAAAAATGTATGCGGACGCTGTAAAATCAGCTAAGACGGTTGTATGGAACGGACCGATGGGATGCTTTGAGATGCCGAAGTTCGCAGACGGAACAAAAGCAGTTGCAGAGGCACTGGCAAATGCAGACGCTGTAACGATCATCGGCGGTGGAGATTCTGCAGCGGCAGTTAACCAGCTCGGTTACGGCGATAAGATGACACATATCTCAACAGGCGGCGGCGCTTCCCTTGAGTTCCTGGAAGGAAAGGAACTGCCGGGCGTAGCAGCAGCAAACGACCGATAAGCGGCGTATATGCCCCGATTGCGGCGTCAGATGCGGCTTGACGTACCTTTGATGTACGCCGGCGCCGCATCTTCCTTGCACTCAGAACATATCCGCAGCCTATTGGGGCGATTCGATATAATCTATAATATTGTAGTAGGAGAAAGAAGAAAATGGCAAGAAAGAAAATTATTGCAGGCAACTGGAAAATGAACAAAACTCCGAGCGAGGCAGTTGCACTTGTAGAAGAACTGAAACCGTTAGTAGCAAATGAGGAAGTTGACGTGGTATTCTGCGTACCGGCTATCGATATCGTTCCGGTTGTTGAGGCAACAAAAGGAACAAACATCCAGGTTGGAGCTGAGAACATGTATTTCGAGGAGAGCGGAGCTTACACAGGCGAGATCTCCCCGGCTATGCTTGTAGATGCAGGCGTTAAGTATGTAGTTCTCGGACATTCTGAGAGAAGAGATTACTTCGGTGAGACAAACGAGGATGTAAATAAGAAAGTTCTCAAAGCTTTCGAGCACGGCATCACACCGATCATGTGCTGCGGCGAGACTCTGGAGCAGAGAGAGCAGGGCGTGACAATGGACTTTATCCGTCAGCAGGTCAAGGTTGGTCTTCAGAACGTAACAGCTGATCAGGCTAAGACAATGGTTATCGCTTATGAGCCGATCTGGGCTATCGGTACTGGTAAGACAGCTACAACAGAGCAGGCTGAAGAAGTATGTAAAGGCATCCGTGAGTGTGTTGCTGAAGTATATGACGAGGCTACAGCAGAAGCAATCCGTATCCAGTACGGCGGATCTGTAAATGCAGGAAACGCTGCAGAGCTGTTCGCACAGGCTGACATCGACGGCGGTCTTGTAGGCGGAGCTTCCCTGAAAGCTGATTTTGGTAAGATCGTGAACTACAAATAAATTCTTCCAGTGATATATAAATAAGTGCAGGATGAAAGTCCGGAGAAAAGGCAGTTTACATTGCGCGGCGGCGCTGGTAGGCTGCCTTTTATGTATTGAGATGAAATTGTCTGTGATTCACCTTTAGTTTCCAAAACTTATTGTACAGAATCGTTTCCTCGATTTTGGTTTGGATTTTATACAACAACTAATCGTGACCAAGCAGTGAATTTTGCCCGTAAAGTAACAGAAAGGCGCAAAACGGGCAAGCCGACTCTTAATATTTATACAATAAATGAAAAAGAAGCATTTCAAAAGTGTAAATGACTGGAGTATTATCTAAAAACCAGGCATTAGACGCTCTGAAAATACGTAAGTTATTTAATCAAATGGTTTTTGCAACAGAGAAATCATTACAATATCTACATTTTACAGGAAAGGAGTTTGTATGAGCAAAGATCAGTTCAGCGCAATGTTGGCGATTATTGTTCCGCCTATTATTGAACAGATTACAAAAAATAGTAATATTGGAGATGAAAAAGCATTTCCATATTTTATCAATCTAAAGTCTATCAGGAATTGTCAGATGAAGAATCCAAACTGTGGCACTATAGTCCGTTAACTTTATATACAATGTTTCAGGATGAACTTCTTACAGGAACTTATGACTATCCGGAGGAGGCTTGATTTATGAGCAAAGAATCTATGTTTTTTATATATTGTATAGAGCGCTATCGATATTTCAAAGGACTTACCGGTGCAGATGCTACCAAGATCTTTGATCAATATAATATTTACAGTTATGTTCTAAAATATTTTGAAACTTTGCATACTATGGGTGACCGTTATATTATACAGGATATTGATGATTATATCAGTAGTTTTTCATGCGATACAGATAATAATACAAAAGAAAATAGTAATCATGAAATAAAAAGACAGATACACCACTAAAAATTAGAAACGGTGCTCTGTCTTTTTATAATATATGGCTTATTTTTATTAGAAACGGATTAGAGTTCTTAAAATTTTCTAAGAGTTGTCTGCTCTACGAAACCTATATAAGTATAGCGCATCTTTTTTCACGATTCAATAGAAATTCTTACTAAATTTCCATGTGTTTTACAGTTTAAATTCAATATATATTAAAAAGATTCTGAAATCAATCAATATTTAGTGAGATTTCCACTGTTTTCCAAAAGAAATCTGTCTGTTTTTCCCCCTAACAAGAACTAAATTTTCGTAGAGCAGACAACTCTACGAAAATCAGAGGACTCTATAAGGAGTGATCTTATGTGGTGCATACTGAAATGCCGTCCGGGAAGGTCGGGAGAGATCATGGCGTCATGCCGCCAGACGATCCCCGACAGTATCCTGCAGGATATCTTTACATTTACCTGCGACAGGATGAAGCGGTATCAGGGCAGCTGGCATATAGAGAAGACGTCCATGTTCCCTGACTATGTCTTTCTGGAGACAGGGAATATCAGGGCGCTTTCTGAATGTCTGGAACCATACCGGGAGTTTACCTGCGTCCTGGAAGATGAGGCAGAGTATCACGGCCTGCTAAGGAGAGTTTCTCCGGAGGAGGAAATCATGTTGCGCAGACTGGGAGGTCCGGAACATCATCTTGGCATTTCCCAGGGGTATATCAGTGACGGGATCACCCATGTGACACAGGGGCCTCTTGTAGGGATGGAGCGGAGAATCCGCAAGATCGACCGCCATAAGCGGATCGCGTGGATCGAGTATCCGGCGGATGGAGCCGGAGGATCCAGAGCGCCATTTACGGCGGGGCTTGAGATCACAAGCAAAACCTGAAACAGGGATCTGTAAAGAGACCTGAGATAAAGGGGGCATACGGATGGAAAAATGGTATGTCATGCGCACGGTTCCGGGAAAAGAGCAAAAAGCAGCGGAACTGATGGAGCGCACAGTGGACAGGAACCTCTGGAAACAGTGGAGGATCCTGAAGAAACAGAAACTCTTCCGGGCAAAGGGGCATCTGTTCCTCAATACGGAAGATATGTTCCCGGGATATATCTTCGTGGAGACAGATCATCCGAAAGAACTGCAGGAAGAGCTGGAAAAGTCCAGAGAGTACCCTGCATTACTTGGAAACCTGGGAGCAGGAAAACATTCCGTGGAAGTTATTCCTGTGGAGAAGAAGGATCTGGAGTTCCTGAAAAGTGTCTGCGGGTCTGAGCTGGATCAGCCGATGGCTCTGTCTGTGGTAGAGACAGACAGTGAGGGAAATCTGATCCATATCGACGGGATCCTGGGGAAATATGAGAACCGGATCACGAGGAAAAGACTGCGGAAAAGATATGTGCTTGCTCAGATCGACCTGTTCTGCAGGAAAGAAGATATCCTCTTCGGCATCTGTATGCCGGGGGATGAGATCCTGGAAGAGAAACTGTCTGATATGTAAACTGTGCGAAAGAAGAAAGCAGATGACATTGTTCCGATAGTTGAGACTGTCCGGAATGAGGACTGCCGGAAGAAAGGGAAGAAGGGAATTCGGGAGCGGAACCGGGAACAAAGAAGAAACCGGGATCGCCTGCGAAGTGGCGAAGCATACCCTTCTGACAGAAACGATATGTGGTATGTGATACAGGTGACAACAGGAAAAGAGGAGGAGATGCGTCTGCTGATCGAAAGGGAAGCCGGCCACGAACTCTATGAGCGTTGCTTCTATATAAAAAGGGAACGGATCTGGAGACGGGATGGCCAGTGCATCGTACATGTGGAGACAATGTTTCCCGGTTATCTGTTTGTCATTACGGATCAGCCAAAAGAACTGTACTGGGGGCTGAAAGAGATCCCGCAATTTACAAAGATGCTCCGGACAGAAGATGAAATATTTCTGTCGGTGGCGGACGATGAGAGGAAGTTCCTGGAAAACCTGCTGAATGGGGATAAGGAAGATATCGTCAGGCTCTCGAAGGTGAAGCTGGATGAGAAGAAAGAGATCGTGTCGGCGGAAGGACCGCTGGAACATTATATAGAAAGTATAGTAAAGAAGAAAATAAGACTGAGATATGTGATGATCGATGTGGTGCTGTTCGGCAAGAAGAGGACGGTGCTCATTGGGATTGATGTGATATAGAAGGATTTCCAGGGGTGGGAGTCCTTATTTTTATGAAATTAAACGGGAAAACAGGATTTCCAGAGGAAGTCAAAGGAATATGATATCTGGAATATGGATCCCGTGGCTCTGGAGAAAGCTTTTGAATTGTATCCGGATGTAAAAACAGTGGTCATAGCGCATCTCTATGGAACTCCGGGGAAGATAGACGAGCTGCAGGAAATCTGCAGCAGATACGGGGCGGTAATCATAGAAGACGCAGCGGAATCACTGGGGCTACTTATAAAGAAAGAGAAACAGGAAAATTTAGAACAGTCCATAGAAGATATGTGTACAGTACATGAGTGTCTGAATATATCGCGATAATTTTTATTGGAAAGAGAGATATATTGGGCGAAAAATAAGGAAACTGTTTTTGTGTAGTTATTACCAAGTAAGTGCCTTAAAGATGGATTTAGGACATTAAATTAGAACGGGGTTAGTTGGATATAAGACTTTTTACAGAAAGTTTGAGATAAAAACACATTAGTCATAGAGGAGCAGAAAAAGTGATGGACAAAGAAAAGCATTTATTAGATCCGAGATTTAAGAATATTGAACCATTCAAAAATAAAATCTGGCTTTCCTCACCTACTATGCACGGAGATGAGCAGAAATGGGT
>DWXI01000178.1 GCA_019119265.1 Candidatus Mediterraneibacter intestinigallinarum
AGTTTTATTACATTCACCATCCCCGAAAGAAAAATAAACATGCGCCCAGCCCTTTTCCCACTGCAAGACTGATCACAAAAGCGGACATATACCTTACGATCCGTGCGCGGCGCATAAATACGGGAAATACGTTCAGTATCTCCGCCAGGGCCATAGACCAGCACCCGACAAAGATGCCGGCGAAAATACCGAAGATACCGAGCCCCCAGTCTCCCGCCGGAATTCCTATCCGAAACACGTAGATCAAATTTCCCAGAATACCGCCTGCCGCCGTGCAGTCCTCATAGAAAAGCACTTTATTCCCGGTATGGGTCCGGTCGGCAAAGTCTGCGATCACACCTAATTCCACGATCAAAGAAAAAAGGCCGCCTGACACGGCGACCCCCGCGCTAAGTCCGATTACTGCCAGAAGTATCTGTTGTGCCCACATCGATTTCCTCTCCTCTCCGCTCCGAATTCTCGATCAATGTCGTCTGGATATCATTCTCATATAACCTCATCTGGATCTCCATGGGAGTCGGATCCACAGTAAAGCGCTTCTTTCCAAAATGATTAAAGAAGATCAGTATCCCTGCAGCAACTCCCACAGAATAAGTAATCTCCAGAATTGTAAATCCATTCGTCTCCTGCCCGGTCACAAACTCATAAATCTGTTCAAAAAGCTTCGTGACATCTACATCATTGTTAAATGCCATAATAGAAAATGCCGCTCCGAAAAATGTCACTGCGGCAACAAACACTGTCTTTATGATATGCCATGCAAAGGCTGGCGTCTTCTGATCCTCATAGGTCACGATAATATCTGTTTCTCCCATATTCTGGATATCCGCCTGCGGGAATTGCCCGTGGATGCAGGCTATGATCTTGAGTACCGAGACCACACATCTCTGCCTTCCGTTTTTCTTAAATCTGACGATCTTAAGTGTCCTGACTTTCGCCAGCATCAGCTTGTCCGCGCATTCCATGCTCAGAAGATCCCCAAGCGTCACATCAGATTTTGTCACTTCCACATCGCGGTCGCCCTTGATATAGAGTATCTTATTCTCAGATGCCATTATCGTCCTCCTCTGACAGAAGCGTCGCTGCCCTGCATGCTTTTTCCGGAATTGCTGCCGGAGCCGCCGCTTCACACTGTCCATACGCCGCCCGGATCAGGAAACCCTCGCTGCTGTGTTCTGTAGGCGTACTGAAATAATAGAGGATACCGACCACGACCGCCGCCAGAACTACCACCAAAAGACAGATCCATATTTTTTTCTGCCCGTCATCCATATCGCTCACCTGTCCTTATATCATTAATAGCGATTTCGCTTTCTGACGATTAGTATCCTGCTTTCCTCTGAAAATATACGTAACAGAACAATTTTTATAATGATGTTGAGCAGGCGCTATGATCCTCTCCTTTTCAGATTCTCCATAATCTTTTTTTCCATTCTCGACACCTGTACCTGAGATATTCCCATAATCTTCCCTACGTCAGACTGCGTCCGGTCGGCAAAATAGCGCAGATAAATCAGCTGTCGTTCCTCTGCGCTTAATGTTTCCAACAGTTCTTTTAATACCAGCCGCTCCAGGATTTTGTCCTCGCTCTTTTCTTTTTCCTCGATCTTGTCAAGAAGGCGGATCTCACTTCCCTCTTTCTGGTGGATCGGCCGATAGATAGACTCCACCTCTCCGCCCGCTTCCATGGCCTGTACAAGTTCTTCTTTTCCAACCCCCAGTTCTTCTGACAGTTCCTCCATCGTAGGTTCTCTTCCCAGCCTGTCCGTAAGTTTTTCGCCCACTTTAAGGCTTTTGTATGCAAGTTCTTTCAGAGAACGGCTGACCTTGATCATCCCGTCATCCCGCAGGAAGCGCTTTATCTCCCCGGAGATCATGGGCACCGCGTATGTGGAAAATTTCACGTCGTAAGACAGGTCAAACTTGTCGATTGCTTTGAGCAGACCGATGCTTCCGATCTGGAAGAGATCCTCCGTCTCCACGCCACGCCCTCCGAAACGTTTTACAACACACCAGATCAGACCGATATTTTCCTCTACAAGCTGTTCTCTCGCCTCTTTATCCCCGTCGTGTGATTTCCTGATCAAAGCGATTGTGTGGTCCATATCTCCCTTCCTTTTCCGACGGTCTTTTTCATCTTTACCCGGGTGCCTTTTCCCGGCTCTGACTCCACTTCCACGCTGTCCATAAAGGCTTCCATAAATGCAAATCCCATTCCGGAACGGTCCTGTTCCGGCAATGTGGTAAACATCGGCTGCATAGCCTGTTCCACATTTTCTATCCCTTTTCCTGCATCGCATACTTCTACGGTAAATACATTTTCCGTTATCCTGCACCGGATACTGACCTTGTGCACCTCATTTTCATACCCGTGTATGATTGCATTTGTCACCGCTTCAGATACAGCGGTCTTAACATCCGCTACTTCTTCCACGGTAGGGTTCAGCTGAGTCATGAACGCTGCAACCGACACCCTGGCAAAACCTTCATTCTCCGACCTGCTGTCAAACCTGATTTCCATTTCATTCGTATTTTTCATAATGTTTCCTCCTCATATATCTGCATTATTTTTGTCACTCCTGACAATGTGAGTATTTTTTTGACTCTGGCGTTCGTGTGCACCGCCCATACTTCGCCGCCGATCAGACTGACCGTCTTATATCTCCCCATGATGACCCCTATTCCCGAACTGTCCATAAAGTCCGTTTTTTCAAAATCAAAGATCACATATTTTATATGATTCCTGTCGACCACGGCATCCGCCTCCCTCTTGATCTCCTCCGCGTTATGGTGATCCACCTCTCTTGGCAGATAGATTGTCAGACAGTTCTCCTGAACCTGATATTTCATTGATACTCCTCCTCAATTTCTGTCAGCATAAAAGTAAAAGGACATGCCATTGGCATATCCTTTTCTTTCGTATCTTATTTGTATTTCTCCGTTTTACCGGCTGCTGTCGCCGCCTGAAGAATCTCCTCCCGAAGTACTGTCTCCGGAATCATCCGCAGCAGCGGAAAGTGTATCCAGATTCGTCTGTGCTTCCTCCGCGTACTCCGAATCGCCGTAATCATCAACGACTCTCTGGAAATATGTAATTGCGTTGTCATTATCACCGTTTCCCATGTATGCCTGGGCCAGATTGAACAATGCCTGTCCGTCGTTATAGCCTGCATTCATGCGGACGACTTTATAAAGCGCATCCACGGCTCCCTGATAATTTCCTGCCGAAAGCGCCTCTGTTCCGGTAGCAAAATTCGTCTCGCAGGCGCTCGGATAGATCGCGTCCGTCAGTTCGTCATACCGTGACTTTCCGCTCTCCCCCAGCGAATCCCGGTCGATGCCGATCAGGGAATCCGCCATAGTCGTGTAACTGTACTCGCCCGAATTATACTGTTCGACAACAGTCATAAGATTCTCATAACTGTCGCGTGTCGTCTGGGCCTGATTTGTATCTGCCTCCACCTCTTCGCCGGACGCCCGGTAGTTGTCCAGCGTCCTTGTCTGTGCGCTGACCTGCGCCTCCAGTGTTTTGATCTGATCGCTGTATTCGCGCATCTGGTCATTCATACGGTTATTCTGCGACTGATTTACCGCAGGAGCCACCAGAAACCATATGATCGCAGCGCCGATCGCAGCGCCGATAAACACATTTGCCACCGCAAGATGGCTTGCCATTTCTTTCACCCTGGAATGTTTCGGCTGAATGATGGTCTCATTTCCGAGGCTGTACTCCACAGCATCTTCTTTCTTTTTCTCTGATCTGCGCCTCTGCTTTCCTCTCTGATGGGTAAGCTCGTGCATATATTTCAAAGTGATCTCATTGCCCGTATCCAGCTTTCTCGCCTGCCGGATCATCTGGCGCGCACGGGTATACTGGCCTGTATGCAGGTAAAGGAGCGCCAGGAGCTGATGTGCCTTCAGGAAGGACGGATGCGACGCCACGACCTGTTTCAGTTGGATAATCGCCAGATCTTCCCCGTTCTGCTGACAGTATGCAAGACACTGGTTGTATTTCTTGATCGCAAGGTTGATCGTCTCCAATTCCTTTGCCGAAGCCTGTACCGTATTGATATAGTAATCCGCTATATTATTGTGCGTACGAAGATTTTTACTGATGATCCATTCGACCAGTGCCTCCGGCACTTCGCCGATCCCGTAATAGACCAGGCCCAGAAGATTTCTGGCTGCAATGTTTTCCCTGTTGAACTGCAGACTGCGCCGCAATGAAACAATCGCGCCGGACATATCCCGGATCTGCGCCTTACGCAGACCATCGTTATACCAGTAGTTAGACTGATATACGATTTTTTTCGTGTAATCCATCTATTTCCACCATTGACTTTCTGTACTTATTTCTTCTGATCCATAACCTGCTTAAGCAGATCCGTCATATCCGAAAGATCCTCCTGATATACGGCATCCTCAATATCCTCAACTTCAAGACTCGGTCTGAACTTTTTTAATTCTTCTTCGTAGTTAAGCATCTGTATCTACCTCCTGAATCAATTCCTTTATCATCCCCGTCAGATATAGGGAACCCAGGCAGTATATCCTGCGTTTTCCCCGCTCTGCAAGCGCCCGCTCAAGCGCATCTTTCACCGACTCCAGCACACTGACCGGACGGTCTGTATATTTCCGGAAGATATTTCCAAGCCGCTTTGCATCCTCTCCCCGCGCATCCTCGATATGAGTCACAATATACATATCAGGCTGCAGATTTTTGCAGAGCACAGAAACCATCTTCTCATATTCTTTGTCTTTTACCGCGGAAAATATAATAATATATCCGCCCTCATCTTTCGGAACGCTCCTTGTAAAAGCCTCAACCGCGCTGATGTTATGCGCCCCGTCAACATATACTCCCGGCAGGATTTCTTCCATCCTCCCGCTCCATTTCAGGTCTTTCAGAACTGCTCTCCACCGTGCAGGATGTGCGTTTTCTCCGAAGAGATACCGCATCGCTTCCATTGCGAGCATTGCATTGCCCGGCTGATAAGTTCCGATATTGTTAAGCTGCCACGTGGTATTTCCATAATAATCACTGGAACAGGAAAATGCAATATGTTTGTCTTTTATTCCGAGAATTTCGTACGCGTCTTTCCCGATTTTTTTACAGAAACTCTTGTTTTTCTCCGCTGTTTCCTCAATAACCCTGTCGCTCGCCTCCGATGATGCGGCATAAAACACCGGCGCTCCCGGACGGATGATCCCGGCCTTTTCGGCCGCTATTTCGGCAAGAGTATTTCCCAGATACTGCATGTGATCGTATCCGATGGAAGTAATCAGACAAACCAGCGGGGGCTCTACCGCGCTGGTAGCGTCAAGCCTTCCCCCAAGCCCTGTCTCCAGAACAGCATACTCCACCCCCTCCTCCTGAAAAGCGCATAACGCCATTCCAAGAAGAAATTCAAAAAAAGTAGGATGGGATAATCCCTGTTGCGCCATCCGCTTCACTGCGCTGTAAGTTCTTTCGAAAATCTGGCAAAACGTGTCATCACTGATCTGACAGCCGTCAACAGCAATCCTTTCATTGATCTTTACCAGATGTGGAGAAGTAAAAAGCCCCGTCCGCTTCCCTTCCGAACGGAGCATCGCTTCCAGATAGGCGCACACGGAACCTTTCCCGTTCGTTCCCGCCACATGGAGCACTTTCAGATTCTTCTGAGGATCTCCCATATATCTGAGAAAGGTTTTCGTGTGTACCGCATCGTTTTTCTTTGTAAATTTCGGAATATCCAGTATATAATCTACCGCTTCACCGTATGTCATTCTTCCTGTTCTTCTTCCTGACTGACAAACGCCTGCCGTCCGTTCTCCGGTGCATTAAGATCCGGAGGAAGCTCTGTAAGCGTTCCATCGTTGTATTCATATGTCTTCGATTCCCTGAATATCGTATTGCTGGATCCCACCTGGGCCACCATGACAGTGTCTCCGTTCTCGATCTCCGATTCTTTCAGATCCAGTCTGGTGTTATTCAGAAATGTAGTAGTCTGTTTTTCGCCGTTTATATATACTTTGCTCTGCTTTGTGAAGTTATCACCATAAATACTGTAGGTATTACCGTCAGACTGCTGAACGAGCTGATCGATCACCGCGTCTTTTACGCCCATGACCATATGCCCCTCCGTAATCGGAGCTCCGCTCTCCTCATATACATACTGCTCTCCATACATGATATCGTACTGCAGCAGCTCAAGATCCGCCAGGTAATCCTTTGTCTGACGACGCTCCTGATGATAGTTAAACACTGTACCGGAATGGATGTCGAGGCGTTCAAACACGTCTGCCATGATCTGATACGCAGCGATATTTCCATCCTGCTTCTCAAGACCGATATTATCCCAAATCACGTAATTTGTATTGTAAAGATATCTGCTCTTGAGATCTTTTGCTTCCAGATCCATAGTGGGCAGATGATCTCCGTAGAACACGACTACCGAAGGCTCATCCCGGGCTTCGATCTCTTTGATCAGCTCTCCGGCGAATTTATCCATCTCATGGACCAGGTTGACATAGTATTCCCACGCATTTCTCTCGCCTTCGTCCTCGACGCCGCTGACAACGATCTCAGGATCTTCCAGAACTTTCTCCGTAGGATATTCCCCATGACCTTCTACACTGATCGTAAAAACAAAGTCCTGTCCTTCTGTCGTATCCATAGATTCCATGATATTCGGAACAAGAATATCGTCCGTCGCCCATCCTTTCGGAGTTGTCTGAAGGATATTCATAAATTCCTTGCTTGTGTAATGATCAAATCCCATGTTATTAAATACCTGTGCACGGCTGTAAAAATTCCCCCCGTTGTTGTGAAGGGCCTCTGCTCCGTACCCAAGCGCTTTGAGAGCGCTTGCCGCGCTTTCCAGCGGATTGAACTTGGCATATGTCTTATACGGATATTCTCCGGGGCCGAAGAAACGCATACTCATGCCTGTCAGCACCTCAAATTCTGTATTGGCGGTACCTGCGCCAACGGACGGAACTTTAAAGTATCCGGTGGAATATTCTTCAAACATGGATCTCAGATTCGGGATCGGGTCCTCGGAAAAACGCAGCCATTCAACTTCTGTAGGATCAAAAAATGATTCAAGCTGCACAAATACGATGTTCGGAAGTTCGTCCTCTGAACGCCCGGTTTCATTTTTCGTAATCTCGCCGTTATTGCCGATCTCATCCATCGTTTCTTTGCTGTAGCCGGCAGGCTCATTAATGCCCGTATTGAACAGACTGGCCGAAAAGCAGTATGGGAATCCATAGTCTTCGTATGCGAATGCAATATTGCCGAAATAGTTGGAGATGACGCGCTTATCGATGGCCACATCTGTCAGCCACAGGCAGGCTGCAAACGAGGCCGCAACTCCTCCAAGGGCTATGATCCTGTGCATCTTTCCGGTAAACTGCCCGCCTCTTCTCCACATGGAGACGACCCAAAACACAAGCGCTACCACACCGATTACGATCATAACGATTTCAAATGCATTGAAGTAATTCCCTGTCAGTTCCAATGCATCGGAAAGTACCTTCAGATCCTGGGCATTAAACGGCGTTACCCTCTTGGTCAGAAGATATCCGTTGCAGATTCCCAGGAACAGCCAGAATACACTGATCAGTATCCTGGCAAACACTCTTCGTCTGAACAGGTACACGATCATAAACGTGACAAATATCATAAAAGCATTATACAGGAATACCAGAGGTGATCCGACAAGATAATCCCACGCCTCAAAAAGAGACAGGCGGGAAACCACCTCTATCAAAAAGTTGATCACACATGCAAGGAGAAATGTAAGCGGCAGGGAAAACCTGTTCATCCACTTATAGACCGGCTGCATCTTCTTCGCAAATTTGCTGTTGCGCCGTTCTTCCAGTATTCGCTGCCTGCGCTCTTTTTTCTCCTTAAAATGCCGCTTGATATCCTCTTTTTTGAGATTTCTGACTTTTGTAAAAAATCCTTTGATATCAGGTTTTCTGATATGAATGCGTTTCATGTATGATCGTACATCCTTTCTTTTCTAAGAGAGAACTTCCTCCTGACTATTTAGCTAGTCCTGCTATCCTCTCTTTTACCTGCTCGAGCATCTGTGTGTATTTCTCCAGCTTGTCTCTCTCAGCCTGAACCTTGTCTGCCGGAGCCTTGCTCACGAATTTTTCATTGGAGAGCATACCCTGTGCTCTCTTTATCTCCTTATTTAACCTTGCTTCTTCTTTTGCCAGTCTCTCGCGTTCCTGCTCAAAATCTACCAGATCTTCCAGCGGCAGATAGACAACCGCATCCGGAACTACGACTGATACCGCGCTGTCTGCGATTCCTTCTTTGTCACCCTGGATCAGGATCTCATTTGCCATCATCAGCGGCTTCACAGATTCTCTGACCGCTCCGATACCGCTGCAGAGCTCTGCCTGTGTGCAGACGATATATACCTTCGTCTTTCTGCTGTTCGGCACATCCATCTCAGAGCGGATGTTTCGGATACCTTTTGTGATCGCTTTCACATGTTCCATCACGTTCTCGTCCGCCGGGAAATTCCACTCGTCTTTGTACTTCGGCCACTCTGACATCATCAGGGACTCTTCTTCAGGCACAAGTGCACTGTAGATTTCCTCTGTGATAAACGGCATGAACGGATGGAGCAGTTTCAGGGCCTGACCGAGGACCGTCTTCAGTACCCACAGGACGCAGTCTGCGGCTTTCGGGTCTTCATCGGCATGATAAATACGGTATTTCGCCAGCTCTACATACCAGTCGCAGAATTCATCCCAGATAAAGTCATATACCTTCTGTACCGCGATACCGAGCTCGTATTTATCCATATTCTCTGTCACGTCTTTTGCCAGTGTGTTCACCGCGGAGAGGATCCAGCGGTCAGCCGGCGTGAGCAGCGCATCGTCCGGTTTCTCAATGACCGCTTCATCTTTCATATTCATAAGGATGAAACGGGATGCGTTCCATACCTTGTTCGCGAAATTACGGCTCGCCTCTACCCTCTCATTGTAGAAGCGCATATCGTTGCCCGGAGCGTTTCCGGTAACGAGCGTAAGCCTGAGTGCATCAGCACCGTATTTATCGATGATCTCCAGCGGATCGATGCCGTTTCCGAGAGATTTACTCATCTTGCGTCCCTGGGAATCACGTACCAGTCCGTGAATGAGTACTGTGTGGAACGGTGATTTTCCGGTGTGTGCATATCCTGAAAATACCATACGGATCACCCAGAAGAAGATAATGTCATATCCTGTCACAAGTACATCCGTCGGATAGAAATAGTCCAGATCCTCTGTCTTTTCCGGCCATCCCAATGTGGAGAACGGCCACAGGGCTGACGAGAACCATGTGTCCAGCGTATCCTCGTCCTGTGTGAAGTGCGTGCCTCCGCACTTCGGGCACTTATCCGGCGCGTGGCGGTCAACGACAATTTCGCCGCACTCGTTACAGTAGTATGCCGGAATCCTGTGTCCCCACCAAATCTGACGGGAAATACACCAGTCCTTGATATTCTCCAGCCAGTGCAGATAAATCTTGTCAAAACGGTCCGGAACAAATTTAAGCTCGCCAGTCTTTAATGCGTTAATGGCAGGTTTTGCCAGTTCCTCCATCTTCACGAACCACTGCTGTTTGATCAGCGGCTCTACCGTCGTACCGCAGCGGTCATGGGTTCCTACCGCGTGTGTGTGCGGAACAACTTTTACAAGATAGCCCTGCTCATCCAGTTCTTTAACGATAGCTTCTCTCGCCTCATAGCGGTCCATGCCTGCATATTTCCCACCGTTCTCATTGATGGTGGCGTCGTCGTTCATGATGTTGATCTCCGGCAGGTTATGACGCTTGCCCACCTCGAAGTCATTCGGGTCGTGTGCCGGCGTGATCTTCACTGCACCTGTACCGAACTCCTTATCTACATAGTAATCCGCCACGATCGGAATCTCGCGCCCTACCAGCGGCAGGATCACATTCTTTCCTACAATGTCTTTGTAGCGCTCGTCATCCGGATGTACAGCGATAGCCGTATCGCCCAGCATCGTCTCCGGACGTGTCGTCGCGATCTCGAGGAAACGGTCTGTTCCTACGATCGGATATTTGATATGCCAGAAATGTCCTTCCTGGTCCTCATGTTCTACCTCTGCATCGGAAAGGGAAGTCTTACACTTCGGGCACCAGTTGATGATCCTTGAACCTTTATAAATATATCCTTTGTTATACAGACTGATAAATACTTCCTCAACTGCCTTGGAACATCCCTCGTCCATGGTAAAACGCTCTCTGTCCCAGTCGCAGGAGATACCCAGCTTCTTGAGCTGATTCTCGATCGTTCCGGCATATTCCTCTTTCCACTGCCATGTTCTCTTTAAGAAGCCCTCACGCCCCAGCTCTTTCTTATCGATTCCTTCTTCTTTCAGCTGGTTCGTCACTTTTACTTCGGTAGAGATCGCTGCGTGGTCTGTTCCCGGAATCCACAGGGCATTATATCCCTCCATCCGCTTATAACGGATCAGGATATCCTGAAGTGTATTGTCAAGGGCGTGTCCCATATGAAGCTTTCCTGTGATATTCGGAGGCGGCATCACCGTCGTAAACGGTTTTCTGCTGCGGTCCACTTCCGCATGGAAATATTTATTCTCG
The DNA here is from genome assembly GCA_019119265.1 of Candidatus Mediterraneibacter intestinigallinarum. Taxonomy (GTDB): domain Bacteria; phylum Bacillota; class Clostridia; order Lachnospirales; family Lachnospiraceae; genus Mediterraneibacter; species Mediterraneibacter intestinigallinarum. The sequence continues at coordinate 10,619 of DWXI01000178.1, forward strand.
CACCATTTGTCATACAGTTTTTCTTCGATCGCTTTCGGATCATAAGTCTTTGCTAATTCTTTACTCATTGTGTTCTCCTTGTCTCTCCCTCATCGAATTCTTCTGTCCGCCCCTATTCCCGCATCATGCGCATTCGTCGTGCTTACGCACTCCAGTTTTGCGCTGCGCGGCCAGAATGCTTATGAAATACGGGGCGGACTGTATCTCCCGGTGTTCACGGAATTTTCACAGTTGCATAAAGAAACGCCCTTTACATAATGTAAAGGGCGAAGATTCCGCGGTACCACCTTATTTCATACATTTCCTTAATTCTGAGCAGTTCGCTCCTGTCCGGAAATATACCTCTGAGGTCCTGTAACGTGGACCACTCCGGGATAACTTACCTGCATCCTGCAATCCTATCTCTTCTGCACAGATACTCTTCAGCCATCCGGTTCAAAAGCTACCTTCCACTGTCCTTTTCCGAAACCGCCTTTCAGCCCGTGGACGGTCCTCTCTGACGGAAGTAACAGTGTACTCCTCTTCCTCGTCACCTTTGTTACAATAGTATTAACTAAAAATTAACTATCAAATACTATAGTCGCACAAGGACGTTTTGTCAAGAAGTTTAGATAATCTTAAGATATCAGTTCAGTCATCTGACGTCAGGCAAGCAGTTTCTTCACCTGCTCTGTCGTGACACCGCACTCCTGTGCAATTTCTTCCGCCGCAAGCCCCTGCGCATTAAGAGCGAAGATCCTCTTTGCAAGCTCCATTCCTTTTGCCATTCCTTTTTCCACTCCCTTTTCGTCAGCTTCCTTTAATTCCTCTGCAAATAATTCTTTTAATGCATCACACATTTTCTTTTCCTCCTCCATCTGTTCCCGGTTGGCTCTTGTAATCAGATCCATAACTGCCTCATGATCTTTTGACTTCCTGTTCTTTTCATAATTTTCCATCAGATTGCGGATCTCCCCGCCTGCTTTTAAATCTGTACGAAGATTCTGTATCCAGTAATTCTCTTTGTCGGACAATTGGGGAACGATCAAAAGCTGTATATGGATTGCATCCCCTTTCAGATAGTATATTCCCTGCCCCTGTTTTTCCACGCAGATTTTGCGAGTTTCTTCCAGATGACGCAGCATTTTATCCGGATAATGGCTGCAAACAAATGTGATCGTCAGTTCATCCGGATCGATCTCCATGACTTTGTCTGTATTTGACTGGTAAAAACACGTGTATCCGTATACTTTATAAAAATCATTAATGCTTAATGAGTCGTTCGGTGACTTATATTCTATTATATTGTATGTACGGAATATCTTTCCGATTGATTTTTTTATCGTTACTTTGTCATTTTTCTTTAGAATCAGTATATCAATCTGCAAAGGTTTCCTGCTGAGCTGATATTCCTCGTACATCTCCAGATATTTCATTTCTTCACGGAGGGTGATCCGCAAGGCTGCGCGAAAACCCGGATGCCATTGTAATGCCCTGTTCTTTTCCATAGATGTCTCCTTTAAGTATAATACAATCCTTTTTCTGTGCGCAACTACATATTGACATGTTGTAAAATCAGTCCTATGCCTGCTGTTTGCAGGCCATACTGATGCAGTCTATATCGCCAATGGCACCACTCCTTTTATTGTTTTGTTGGATGATCGGTCTGCGAAATATTCCCGGATATCGGGTTTAGAATAAAGAAACACTTTCCCTCAAAAGTGCACTAACAGAATAACATAACCTCGCATGAATAACAAATAAAAAATACATAAAAAACAGCAGCAGTGAAACCGGTTGAAAAACCGCCTCTTCTGCTGCCTATTATCCTTTTACTCCAGCAAAATAAATAGATGTAGAGTCAAATCATTCCATCATATCTTCTATCATGCCGACAATATCATACCCATAGTTATCTCCCGTCGCCCAGCCGAGGCCCTCCGGGTTCTCCTGCTGCCCGAGCCACTGCACATAGGGCGCCGAACCTTTCTTCACATACTCATAACGGTCGTCTACACAATCCTGATTCAGTGAATCTGATGTTGCATATGCCTTGAGATGCTGGATCTGCGCCCGTATCCCTGTCTGCACATCCGGATAAGAATTACCCGGCACACCGTTTCCCGTAGTACCCAGACCTGCGAAATTGAACTGTTCAATAGACGCATCTCCGCCATACTGAAGAAATCCTGTCTCTTTCATCGTCTGGGCAAACGCTACTTCCGGCCGCACGCCCTCTGCGGTTGCCTCATCGTAATACATCTGGCAGAACGTTTCGATGGAATCTGCACCGCCCTCGGAAAGCTCTTCCGCCGGATACGCTTCTCCGGACGCATTAAAATAATCGACCATCTCCTGAACTGTGACATCGCTGCTTCCCATGATCGGATACTGCCCGTCCGCTATTGCCTCCTGCGTCTCTTCTGTATCCGGGTTCGATGCCGAAGTCTTATTCTCATTTTCTTGACTGGCTTTTGTACTGTCATTTTCGGCAGCGGCCTCATTCTGTTCACGCTCAGCTGCCCGTGGTGATAAAACACCTGTGGCACCGGCCAGCCCCAGCGTGAGAACGATCAGGACCGCAAGACCGGCTTCCATATATCGTTTCAGCGTATTGTTATTCCAATCCATATATGTACATACCTCTGTGATACTCTATACATATGCAGCCCGCCTGTCAGTTATTCCGTTTTCTTATCACAACTGTAGTTCCCGCGATCACGATCAGAGAAAGAACCATTGCTGCCGCCGGAAGTACCGGCTGCGCCTGATCGCCGGTCTGTATCTCCTCTGTCTGGATTTTTCCTGCAGACTCATCACCTGTTCCGCTGTTTTGCAGATCATCCTCTTCTTCCTCGACCGGCGTTCCTTCTCCGGTATTGTCTCCGCTATCGCCGTTCCCGGTTTCTTCATTATTTTCATCTTTGGTTGGATCTTTCGGTTCTTCATCAAGAACAATTTTCAACCCGTACTCTGCCGACGCCTGTTCTCCCCTGTCATTTCCTTCCAGGATCACGACGCCTTCAGCATTTTCAAATACATCTTTTCCGATCTTCTCTCCGGACTGGAACGTCTGACCCCCATAAGAGATGTACAGCGAGGACGCGCTGTCCTCTGAAAGCAGAATCGATACTGACGAAGTATTCCAGGGAATATGGATCTTTTCTGTCAGATCAGGATCCTGTATCCTCTTGATCTCCTTTCCATCCCCGTCATAGCATATAAGGCTCAGCGTCTCATTAGAAAGGCTTAAAGTTGTATCTGTATCTACGGTATATGCCTTGATCATGGCATTGCCGACCGTAAGGCTGTTTTCCGTTCCTGTTCCGTCATCGAGCGGTATGGCAAAATATTCTTTTGCCTCCTCTGATCCTAAATCCGTCCACTCGGGATCTTTCCCTTCCTCTGTGCTGAAGTATATATAGCTCTGACCTTCCCCGCACAGAACCGTATGGTTCAGGTAATAAGAAGAAGCTGCATCATATCCCTGCACATAAATCGGCGCTTCGCTGCCAAACTCCAGCGGAATCAGAAACGTCTCACTTCCGGGCGTAAGAAGACGCATCGTCTGGACAACCGAGAAATATTCTCCTTCTTCAAGCTCCACGGGTTCATCCAGTTCAATGACAGAATAATGCAGATTGTCGATCCGGTCCGTCTGCTCAGATACCAGTTCCCCGTTTACCGGATCAGAGCCGTCCTTCAGCCTGTAGATTTCTGTTACAACTTCGACGGATTCTCCACCTGCTCTTGTGTCCGTAACACCGACAGCCCTGAGCGTCTCCCGTCCTTCGGACTGAAAGATATTAGCGATGGATACGGAATCATTTACCTTCCCCAGTTCCTCAATAATTCCCGTCTCGGCAGAATAATTAAGCAGCGATCCCATCCCCATGTAATCATACTGATAGTTATTGTCATAATTGTAGCAGCCCGTGCCGTCTGCCACGTCTGCAAGGTAACCTTCATACTCCGATACGGTCGTATCATAATAAGAAAGATAAAAATACCCGTTTTCTCCCCATACGTCACTCCAGCTGTTCTTCACGATCCATGCACCGTCTCCCGGAGGGGTGATGGAAAAGTTCTCTTTGGGATATGAATCATCCCAGCCCACGATCGTAACCGCGTGATTTGCAGACGTAGAATCCGGATTGTACTGCGCACTGTGTTCCCAATTGTAATACTCGCTGGTAACGCCGCTCTCCAGATCATCCGGACTTGAATAATCAGCACAGAAACCGACAGATATCGCCCCGTTTTCCATGATCCAGTTCTTTACAGCGGGGTAAACACCGGAAAACATCGCCGGCCAGATTTGATCTTCATCATACCCTGATGTAGCGTATGAATAGAAGCCCAGATAGCACACGCTGTCTTCCAGACGGTACGCGTCATCATATGCGTGGAACGGTTCCACTGACCAGTCTCCGTCCGCCGTATAATATTCCGCGAATCCGTCTTCTGTGAGCTGTACTGTTTCTTTTGTTCCTTCCGCATTCTTGTATGGAACGTCATCCTCCAGGGAAGCGCCCTGCCACGCTGCCAGGGCAGATATAACACCCCAGCTCGTGCCGCCCATGTTATAGACATACTCTTTTGTATCGCCGTCCGCAACAGATATCCCCTCCAGTTCAGTATCCGGAGCATCCTCATCTTTACGCTCATTCTTTGAGAACCATACCAGAGCCTTTTCTGAATAATCAGGATCTTGCGCTCCACGGGTGATCGCATTACTCTCCAGCGATGCGATCGGTCCGAAAGCCCAGCATGCTCCCCACGGATTCTGAAACTTTACATCCGTTACCCTTCCCTCATCTCTCAGATCATACTTCTCCGGCAGGTCAGCCAGGGCATTCACCCCGTCAGGAACGGGCGTCTTTCCCTCATAACGATTTTCGTCATACAACAGACCACCGTTCTGTACGATGCTGACCTCCACCTTCGCTCCGTTGTCTGCCGACGGTTCCGCCGACGCTGCGCTGCCCCATACCAGGCTAAGCCCAAGTACCGCCGCAAGCGCCCTGAAATTCTTTTTAATCCTGTAATTTTTCATGTTTCCCTCTTCTTCGAAAAAAACGGGCACTCACAGGTGCCCGCCATTTCTACAGTTCTTATGCTTCATCGATCGCTTTGCCGATGTCGTGTCTCATATATTTGTTCTCGAACTCTACCCACTCTGTAGCGGCGTAGGCATTCTTCCTCGCCTCTTTTAAATCTTTGCCTTTTGCCGTCACACCGAGGACACGTCCGCCGTTTGTCACAATCTGTCCGTTCTCAAACTTGGTTCCGGCATGGAAGCAGTAGTAACCGTCATGTTTCTTGAACTCGTCAAGGCCTTTGATCGGAAAACCTTTGTCGTATTTCACCGGATAACCGTCGGATGCAAGAACCACACAGACAGCCGCATTGTCCTCAAACTGCAGATCGATCTGATCCAGCGTGCCGTCAATGCAGGCTTCTACCACGTCGATAATGTCGTTTTTCATACGGGGCAGCACGACCTGTGCTTCCGGATCTCCGAAGCGCGCATTGTACTCCAGCACTTTCGGGCCATCCGCAGTCAGCATCAGGCCGAAGAAGATCACTCCCTTGAACGGGCGACCTTCCGCCGCCATGGCGTCAACCGTAGGCTGATAGATATATTTCTCGCAGAATTCTTCCACTTCTTTTGTATAGAACGGGCTCGGGGAGAAAGTTCCCATTCCGCCTGTGTTCAGGCCGGTGTCGCCGTCTCCCGCACGCTTGTGGTCCTGGGCGCTTGTCATCGTCTTGATCGTCTTACCGTCCACGAATGAGAGAACGGATACCTCACGTCCGGTCATGAACTCCTCGATGACCATCTCGTTTCCGGCTGTGCCGAACTTCTTGTCCAGCATGATCGTCTTGACGCCTTCTTTCGCTTCCTCCAGATTCTGGCAGATGAGCACGCCTTTTCCGAGTGCAAGACCGTCTGCTTTCAGAACGATCGGGAATTTGGCTGTCTCAAGATATTCCAGCGCTTTATCCGGATCTGTAAAGTTCTCATAAGCCGCCGTAGGAATATTGTATTTCTTCATCAGATCCTTTGAAAATGCTTTGGATCCCTCCAGGATTGCCGCATTCTTCTTCGGTCCGAATGTGCGGATTCCAGCTTCTTCCATGACATCCACAAGACCGCCCACCAGCGGATCATCCATTCCCACGATACACAGATCGATCTCTTTTTCCTTTGAAAATGCCGCCAGTTTATCGAACTCCATAGCGCTGATATCCACGCACTCCGCATACTCTGCGATTCCCGCATTTCCCGGCGCGCAATAGATCTTGTCCGCTTTCGGGCTCTTTGCCACGCTTGCGGCAATAGCGTGTTCTCTTCCGCCGCTGCCTACGATCAGTATTTTCATCTGTAAACCTCCTCCGGTCTTATCTGTATTGATATTTTCCGTTGTCCTGTTTTCCTTTCGCCCCAGTTCCCCATTACGGCAGGATCGTTGTTTTGTGATCAGCCACCTGTACTTTTCCGTTTGCTATCAGGTCTATAGCCCGAGGCAGGATCTTCCACTCAGCCTGTTCCATCACTCTGTGCTGAAGAACCTCAGGAGTATCCTCCTGTTGTACTTCCACAGCTTTCTGCAGGATAATAGGCCCCGTATCTGTTCCCTCATCCACAAAATGCACGGTAGCGCCAACTACTTTTACTCCCCGGGCAAGAGCCGCCTCATGAACTTTCAGCCCGTAATATCCTTTCCCGCAGAACGACGGGATCAGAGACGGATGGATATTGATCATACGGTTTTCATACTTTTTGATCATTTCCGGCGGGATTACTACAAGGAAACCTGCCAGCACAACCAGATCCGGTTCATAGCTGTCCACCGCTTCCAACAGCTTTTCGTTGAAAATATCCCTCGTTTCAAACTCTTTCGGGGATACGCACATAGACGGAATTCCATTTTCCTCCGCCCGCTTCAGTGCATATGCATTTTTGTTGTTACTGATCACTCCCACGATCTTTGTATTCGTGATCGTACCGTCTTTCACGCTGTCGATGATCGCCTGCAGGTTTGTACCGCCTCCGGATACCATCACGACAACGCGCAGCGGTTTCTGACCCGCTGCACCTGTCCTCTCTAGCATAATTCTACTCCCTTTTCTCCTGCCTCGATACGTCCTACTATATACGGAGTATCTCCCGCAGCGCGGATTGCTTCCATCGCGCGGTCCGCATCCGCCTCATCCACTGCCACGATCATGCCTAATCCCATGTTGAATGTATTGTACATCATCTTCTCCTCGATATCCCCGTCTTTCGAAAGCATACCGAAGATCGGTGGAACCGGGTAACTGTCTTTCTGTATAACGGCTCTCGTACCCTCCTTCAGCATACGGGGCACATTTTCATAGAAACCGCCGCCTGTGATATGGCTGCACGCCTTTACTTTCACGCCTGCGCTTTTGATGCTCTTCAAGGCTTTCACATAGATCCTTGTAGGAACAAGAAGCGCCTCTCCCAACGTACATCCGAGATCATCATAGTATGTATCCAGCGCCTCACGTTTCATATTAAACACCTGTCTTACAAGAGAATAGCCATTGCTGTGAATACCTGTGGACGCCATACCGATAAGAACGTCTCCGGCATGTAAGTTCTCTCCCGTGATCATATCCTTCTTATCGCAGACGCCCACTGCAAAACCTGCAAGATCATAGTCGTCCGCCGCCATAAGCCCCGGATGTTCCGCAGTCTCGCCGCCGATCAGCGCCGCTTCCGCCTGGAGGCAGCCCTCAGCCACACCCTTCACGATATCGGCGATCTTCTCCGGGTCGTTCTTGCCGCATGCAATATAATCCAGGAAGAAAAGCGGCTCTCCGCCCGCACATGCAATATCGTTGACGCACATCGCCACCGCATCGATCCCGATGGTGTCGTGTTTGTCCAGGATCATTGCAATCTTAACTTTCGTTCCGCATCCGTCCGTACCGGACAGGAGCACCGGATCTTCCATCTCTTTGATCTTCGAAAGGGAAAACGCTCCCGAAAATCCGCCCAGTCCGCCCAGCACTTCCGGGCGCATTGTCTTTTTCACATGCTCTTTCATCAGTTCCACTGATCTGTAACCGGCCTCGATATCAACGCCTGCTTTCTTATAATCCATTCTCTGCTCTCCTGTTAATTATTTAAATATTTCTCGTATCCGATCTCACGCAATTTATCCGCTTTTGCCTGAACGCCCGCCTTCATCTCTTCAGAATAGTCTTTCAATTTCTGAAGAATCTCCGGATCTGATACGGCAAGGATCTTCGCTGCCAGGATCGCCGCATTCATCCCGCCGTCTATGGCAACTGTCGCTACCGGTATTCCCGGCGGCATCTGTACGATGGAGTAAAGTGCATCCATTCCTTCCAGATTCTTACCGGACATCGGCACTCCGATCACCGGCATCGGGAAGAGCGCTGCACACATTCCCGGAAGATGAGCTGCCATTCCCGCTCCCGCGATGATCACCTTTACCCCTCTTCCCTCGGCTCCCTTCGCCCAGTCGAAGAATGTATCCGGCATCCTGTGTGCGGAAATGATCGTCATCTCATAGTCGATTCCCAGTTTTTCAAGCATTGACGCAGCCTTGCTCATGACCTTCAGATCTGAGTCGCTGCCCATTACGATTGCTACTTTTGGCATTATAACTCCTCCTTATTAAAGTGTCTCCAACGGCTCGTTTAAAACTTCCGTTCCAGGCAGAACGAATTTTCCGTCTTTTATTAGTATAATGTGTTTCCCATCTTTTGTCACTACACTTATTTCTTCTAACTCTTCATAAGGTATGGTTATATCTGTATGACAGTTAAAATACGCTTTCGCAACATCCTCTTTCCGGTTCAACGAGACCGAATTATCTTTTGCCACGATCTCCTTACCATTCGGATTGTAGACACGGATATCCTCACTCCACGAATAACAGGTATCGCCCACCGCAAAATGAGGGCCGGTTTTTTCTGCGATGAGGATCGGCATCTTGTCTTCGATACCGTATTTCTTTCCCGTCACATAAGCTGTCGTATTGGTACCGATGGCAAATTCCCCGAGCGGCAGCGACTTATGCCCCTTTAATACATTGTCCTCGACATATCTGCGCCCCTGGCCCGGATCTTTAAAGTTTCCGCACCGGTAGTCCGTGATCATTCCGTCTTTGAAAGTCAGTTCCAGATCCCTGTACTGCAAGCCTTCCAGATACACTCTGCTGACATGGAGCACACCTGACGTTCCCTCCAGGACAGGAGAAGTAAACACCTCCCCCACCGGAATGTTGACGTCCGCCACACAGTTCTCAAAAATTGTCTCTTTTCCGGGATCATTGAGATGATACAGCTTTACTTTTATATCCGTCCGGTTTTCTCCACGACCTGTCACATGGACGTATTCCCCCTGATCAAGAGCGTCGATCATCGTCTGCTGTACTTTCTCGTAAAGCTTTGCATCCAGTGTATTGATGCGGATCACTTCATCGAAGATCTCCCGGTATTTATCTCCTATCTCAGGTACCGGATACGCCACTATGGTAAAGCTGCGCTCTTCCCCTTTGATATACTCGTTGGTAAGCTGGCCGAAGCGGCTGTCGTAGCTGACGGCCAGACTCTTCTGCTCCTCATTATAAGCTGCCGCCTCCGGAACTGTTTTCGGTGAAAACGGCTTTTCTCCAAACGTCTCCATTACTGCAGGCCCCGCGAACTGCGCCGCCAGTTCTTTATGCTGTTCATAGACGGTACGCGCCACTTCAAGGCGGCGCTCGATGTACCGTTTATCCATGAAAAGGCTCTGATCCTGACGGTGATCGTACTCATACTGCCAGTTCGCCACAGCGCCGTAATATCCGATCTTATGATGCTCACGCTTTGTGATCACACCGGAAGCCGCGCGGTAGATGACCGGCTTTAGCCCCATCTTGCGGAAATTCTCTATGGCGATCCTGATCACCTTCTCAAACCCGAGACTGTAACGGATATTTGCTACGGATTTTTTAGACAGGTCTTTTCCGGTATTGATAAACCCGATGCGGTACCCTTCCGTATACACATCCGCCATCTTCCTGAGGGTTTCCTCCGGAAGGCTTCTCAGATGACGCGCCGTTCCAAGCTCATTCTCCGTAATATATTCCCCGAAACCGTAAAGGTACCGATCGTTGTCCAGATCCGCGTTCTCGATAATCTCCGCTGCAAAAGAATAAGACGGATCGATCTGCTCCATAATACGATCAGCCAGAAACACATCGCAGTAATCACTGGCATACCAGTAAAAGATATCCCGTACAGTCTTTACTTCCGGAATCATACTCTCCTGCCGCAGTTCCTGATGAGCTTCTTTGTATGCATTTTCAAAACAGTTGTATACCTCAATGAACAGTTCTGACAAAATCGTCAGATAATCCACTCTGTTTTCGAAAGAATACGGGATACCGGAACGCATCTCCGCATAAAGCAGACTGAGCATCCTTCCCATCTCAGGGCCAAATTGTTCCACAGCAAAAGCCGGATTTCCAAAACTCTTTTCATAACGATCTCCAAGGATGTCACTGTACAGTATCTCGTTGATGCTGCGCATCTCGTCGACACTGTACCTGTTCCATTCCCCGCTCTCCACCTTGCGCCTTACATTTTCCAGCTCCAGAAGAAAGATCGCCACATCCTGGAAGTAAGATAAGTACTGCTCGGGCACCGTCTCCTCTGAGACAATCCCGCGCAGTCTGCCGACTGCAAGGACATGGCGTTCTTCATACTGTTTATTTCTCTCTTTTTGTATCTTTTTAGCACACATCAACTAAGACCTCCTATAAAAATCGCAAGAAACAGAACCAGTACAACGGAACTGACCGGAAGCCCAATCTTACAGGTCAGATAGTTACGCTCACGCTCATAAAATCCGCGTATCGCAGTCCTGATCCCGTTGCCGGCCAGGACAAACGCCAGAATTGCAAGTCCTCCGATAATCCCGTGGGCGTTTCCTCTCGCCAGGAACGCATATACAACGCATCCGGCAAGAATGAGTAATCCTCCTATTCCGCTTATACAGGATACAATTCCCATACGAGAATGCTTAAAATTAGCCTGGCCGTATTTCCTCGCTCCTCTCTTTTTTCGTTCCTTTTCCCGCTGACGCTGTTCAGCGCTTTTTCCGATTCCGAACATGATGTTTTCTCCTTATCCGATTGCATATCGCAAATAAAACATATCCCAGCACACCTCCGATGGTATTGAGCAGGATATCATCAACGTCAAAACTCCCCACTCTCGTAAAGAGCTGTACAATCTCCACGCACAGACTCAGACCCATGCTGCAGAAAAGAGTTTTAAAAAAACCTCTCGATCTGCTCGCCATAGAGATAAAAAATCCATATGGCACAAAAATAAGTATATTGCCGAACAGATTGGCAAATACTGTAAAATTCCCCAGTTGTTCCCTGTAAGTTATAAAACGTCTGATCTCTTTAAAGAGCTCCAGGTTATACCTGTATTCCTCCGTAGCTGCCGTCCTGCCGTACCACTCCGCGACGAACAGAAAGTAGATCAGAAAACCCACATATAATAAAAACAGGACCTTGCCAAATGCCCTGATAATACTCGTTTTTTTTATACCCAAGATATTCCCCCTGATACTTTGAAAAGGGGACCGGCTCACATGCCGCCCCCTTATGCCACCTGTTTAAAATGTGATCTCTCTTTTATGTTTCAGCAGGTTCGCGCCGCTCACAATGGAAAGGACACCTGCCGTAATCCCGACTACCAGGATAATAATCCCCACTGCAATGCTTCCTGCACCGCTGTTTTTCATTGCACTGTATGCCTTTTCCATATCATACGCCTCCTTATTTTACACCATATGTTTCATAGTATGTATCGATCGCTGCCTTTAATGTATCATCAATGACAATTTTCCCGTTATATTCTTTATTATATAAGCACTCGACCACTTCATCCATCGTCACGATCGCGGCCGTGTCAAATCCATAGAGATCTCTGATCTCATCCAGCGCACACTTTTCGCCGCCTTTTCCCACTTCCATCCGGTTCAGGGATACGATAAGTCCGACGATCGTCACGTCAGCCGCTCCTCTTACTTTCGGAACAGTCTCTTCCATGGATTTCCCGGATGTAGTCACATCCTCGATCATGATCACACGGTCGCCGTCCTTTAACTTGCTTCCGAGGAAGCTTCCCTTGTCCGCCCCATGATCTTTCTCTTCCTTGCGGTCCGAACAGTAGCGTACTTCCTTTCCATACAGCTCACTGTATGCGATGGCTGTCACGACGCTGAGCGGGATTCCCTTATAAGCCGGTCCGAACAGTACGTCAAAGTCATCCCCGTACTTATCATGAATGGCTTTCGCATAATACTCGCCCAGTTTCTTTAACTGGGATCCTGTCACATAGGCTCCCGCATTCATGAAGAACGGAGATTTTCTGCCGCTCTTTAATGTGAACTCGCCAAATTTGAGCACATCGCTGTCTACCATGAAATGAATAAATTCCTGCTTGTACTGTTCCATATCATAACCTCCCATATAATAAATATACCTCTGTCTTCTCCGTACAGGGCATAGTAATCTCTGATTCTTTACAATTTTAACACAAGTCAATAGTATTTTCAATTAAGAAAGGCGCCTCAGATAATGTAAAGAAAAAGAGCACCCGAAGGTGCTCCAAATACTAGACTATCGCGCCTGAATCCCCTCAAACAGAGCAATAAAGCAGGCAAAATCTCCAATTCGCTTTCGGTCATCAGATAATCGTTCTCTCCACTGCTTTCCCGCATCCCCTTCCAGACGGGCAATGCTTCCCAGCGAAGCGATAAAAGCATCATGAGCGGATGTCCGGGAAGGATCTTTT
>DWXI01000179.1 GCA_019119265.1 Candidatus Mediterraneibacter intestinigallinarum
GAATTTAAACAGAGAAATCTCTAAATTAAATTACAAGATACACACAGATGCGATCAAGGGCAATTTAATCCCACCGAAATTATCTCCCGCGCAGGTAACTTATACATATGCCAGTGAAGCAGATTTGCTGAATGTAGTTCTTTTTGGCAAAACAGCGAAACAATGGAAAGATGAACACCCAACTGAAAAAGAAAATATGCGGGATAAAGCAACATTAAATCAATTATTAGTACTTGCCAATCTGGAAAGTTATAATGCTGTACTGATCACTCAGGGCAAGAAACAGAAAGAACGAATGGAGTTGCTTCGGCAGCTGGCCGTGCAGCAGCTGCAGACACTGGAAACAGTGAGTTTAAATAATTTACCCAGACTGGAATAAATCGGTGATTGAAACAGGCTGTCAGTTAAACTGCCAGCCTGTTACATATTTACAATGTTCAAATTTTCGTTCGCAGTCAGCATCTGAGCCACTGTGTTTTCATACAAATATCCCGGATTGACACTTAGCTTATCGTTCAGAGTTTTTCATAAATCGAATTTACTGCAAAATCGTCATTTTTATTTTGCGTATTTCCTACAAAATCGTTATTTTCAAATAATTCTCCCCAGAAATAACCAACCGGTAGTATACTTCCAGATATATCAGTAAGAGTTCGCACCCGTATATTGGGATTTTAGACAAAAACAAATGTCGCGTTTTCGGAGTCTCATTCGTTTGTCATACAGAAGGGAGGTGAACGCCGGTGGATGAAAATCTGGTCTACAGCTGATACGAGCAGTATAAAAACGGAATTTTCCGATTCCCCAGATCCTATGAAATTCTCCCGTTATCCATCTCATACACGACATCCGCCAGATTCATTGTCGATTTCCTGTGGGATACGAGAAGCACGGTCTTATCACCCTTACCTTCTTTCAGGGATTTCAGGATAATCCCCTCATTCAGGGAATCCAGATTGCTGGTGGGCTCATCCAGCAGGATAAAGGTCGCATCATGCAGGAATGCCCTGGCGATCCCGATCCTCTGTTTCTCGCCGCCGGACAGCGTATCGCCAAGTTCTCCGACTTCTGTATCATATCCTTTCGGCAGCGTCATGATGAAGTCGTGGATGGACGCTTTCTTTGCAACCTCCATGATTTCTTCTCTTGTTGCGCCGGTTTTCCCTATGGCGATATTGTTTGCAATGGAATCATGGAACAGGACTGTTTCCTGAGTCACATAGGATTCCATCTCACGCAGGTCAGAGGTATTGATTCCCCGCACATCACGTCCCGAGATCATGATCTGTCCGCCCTGTACATCCCAGAACCGCATCAGAAGTTTCAGCAGGGTAGATTTTCCGGAGCCGCTGGCTCCGTGGATACCGACAACTTTTCCTTTCGGAATCCGGATAGAGTAGTCCTTCAAAATCTGTTCTTCTTCATATGCGAAATCAACACCATCCGCCTCTGCATTGGTAAAGGAAACGCTCGCCTTGCCTTCCACTTCCTCAACCTTAGGTTCTTCCTCCAGGATGGACAGCACTCTTTCTCCGCTCGCCAGCGTCTGGTTCAGGTTATTGGACAGGCTGGCAAGGGCTGTCACCGGGCCGAAGGAGCCCATCATGGCAATGGTTCCCACTAACATGCCGGTAAGATCTACGTTCCCCTCCTGCCTCAGTGCGATCATCAGGAACAGCATAGCAAAGGAGAACAGAAGGATCATCAGATTGGTCACGGATCTCTGGGAGGCTTCCAACCGGTTCAGTCCTCTCTGCACTTCACCGAGCTGGTCCGAGCGTTCCGCCATCTCTTTTCTTCTCTTCTCACCCTGCCGGTACTGGATCGTCTCGTCCAGTCCTCTCAACGAGTCGAGGATAAAGCTGTTCAGATCACCGAACCCGTTCCGGAATTCCATTCCCTTATCGGCTCCCCGGCTCCCGAAGAACAGCGGGATCACAGCGCCGACCACCAGATAACCTGCCAGTGCAAGAATCGCCGCAGCAGGCAAGATCTGTCCGAGAAATAAGATCATCACGAGAGACGTCAATACTGCAATAGCAATAGGCGAGATCGTATGGGCATAAAAGACTTCCAGAAGCTCGATGTCCGAGGTAATGACAGAGATCAGATTTCCCTTGTCCCTGCCTTCCAGTTTTGCCGGGCAGAGCTTCCGGAGTGCGGCAAATACTTTGTGCCGGATGATCGCCAGCAGCTTAAATGCAATGAAATGGTTGCAGTACTGTTCTCCATAATGCAGAATTCCCCGCATCACCGCCATCACGACCAGCGCGATAAATAAAGTCTGTGTTTCCATCCTAAAAAGCATCCCGGCTCCCGAAGAACCAAGGCTTAGTCCAAGCGCCTCCATAACCGGCTCCAACAGGATGTGCATCATACCATATCCCGCCAGGATCGTAAGAAAGATGGCGCACAAATATCCAACTGTTCCGAGCACAATGGCAAGGATCATCACCGGAAGAAGGGGCTTTACAAGCCCGATAAGCTGCCCCATGATGCGGATGCCGCTGCGGCGGGAATTTCCGCCCTGAACTGCAAATGTCTTACCTTCACTTATCTTCTCTTCGCTCATGCCGTCGCCTCCTTTCCATACTGCTCCAGTTCCATCTGCGACTGATACAGATTCGCATAATCTCCATTCTGTTCCATCAGCTTTTCATGGGTTCCTGCTTCTGCGATACAGCCTTCCTTCATCATATAGATCCGGTCTGATTTGACCACATTAGCAAGACGGTGTGAGATCAGAATAATCGTTCTTGTCTTTGCCAGCGAGTGGATCACATCCATGATCATCTCTTCGCTTTCCGCATCGATGTTGGAAGTCGCCTCGTCAAAGATATAGACCGGCGTATCGTGGAGAAGAGCCCGGGCAATGGCAAGTCTCTGACACTGACCGCCGGAGAAGTTTCCTCCTTTCTCCATGACCGGTGTAGCGGTTCCCTGCTGTGCCTGCAGGAAGCCCCACAGATTCACCTTCTCAAGAGCTTTCCTCATCTCTTCTTCCGTTGCGTCCGGTTTTCCCATCCGCAGGTTATCTGCCACAGTTCCTTTGAAGAGATAGCTGTTATGACTGACCATGGTGATCTGATCCATAAGGGTGTTTTCCTGTATTTCTGAAAGTTCTTTTCCCTCGATCGTCACACTTCCCTGATAGCCTTTGTTCCTCCCCATAAGGATTGATGCAGTCGTACTCTTGCCGCAGCCCGAAGTTCCTACGATCGATGTGAAGCTTCCTGCCGGGAATTCCATATTGATACCTTTTAAGATTTCTCTGTCTTCTTCATAAGCGAAATGCACATCTGAGAACTCTATATCCATCTCTGTTCCGTTCAGGATCTGTGACTTTTCCTCGGGCTCCGGCAGGTCGAGCAGCGCGAAGATCTTGTCACTCGCCGCCATCCCGTTCATGGCGATGTGGAAGAACGATCCCAGAAGACGCAGCGGAATGAAGAATTCCGATGCAAGCAGGATCAGCATCAGCGCTCCGTGAACACTTAAATTTCCTTTCATGAACTGAGTGAGCGTCACGATCATCCCCACCGCAGCGCCGCCGTAGGCGATGATATCCATAACACTGGTGGAGTTGAGCTGCATGGTCAGCACCTTCATGGTGATCTGCCGGAACCGCTGGGATTCCTCATCCATCTCTTCCGCCTTTTTCTCATCTGAGCGGTAAATCTTCAGTGTGGTCAGGCCCTGCAGGTTTTCAAGGAAACTGTCGCCCAACTCCGTATAGATGCCCCAATATTTATTCAAAAGTTTCTTTGCGATCTTCTGAACCGCAACAATGGAAACAGGGATCAGAGGAACACAGATCAGCAGGACAAGGCTTGCCTGCCAGTTCACAAAGGACAGAATGACAAATAATGTCACCGGAGCCAGCAGGCTGTAGAAAAGCTGTGAGAGATATTTCCCGAAATAGGTCTCCAGCTGCTCCACTCCTTCCGCCGCCATCTGAACTACTTCAGACGTTGTCACTTTTTCCCTGTAAGCTGCCCCCAGCCGGAGCAGCTTACTGTAGATTTTGTCTCTCAGGATCCGCTTTACATCCACACTGGCGCGGTAAGACGCATGAGACGCCTGCCTGTCACAGACAAATCTCAGAATCAGCGCCACAATTACCAACGCCCCGTAGTTAGCAGCGATCTGGGGCGTTACCTCCCAAAACAGCGCAGTCTCCAGAAGCATGGATGCGCAGTAGATCATAATAACTTGGCAGAGCAGGGCAATCCACTGCCAGACAACCTGATAAATGATATATTTCTTTGCGTGGGATAAGAGTTCCACGAGTCGTTTCTTGATCATAATATCCTCTCTTACTTCTGCTTTTTCTTCTCTCTTACGCTACACACCACATGCCAGACGGCAAGGATCGGGTGATAAAGCAGCATCCGCGGTCCGGAAAACCGCATCACCTGCCGGATCTTCTCGCGCATTTCCGGTTTGTAGCAGTGGACCCTGCAGTTACTGCAGAAAGACTTATTCTCCATAAACGGACATTTTTCACTGCGCTGTCGGGCATAATCAAAAAGTTTCTGACAGTCCGGACACAATTGCCCCTTCTTCCTGTCAGATTCTTTATGCTTCTTTCTACAGTACAGGCGGATCATTTCCCCCACCACGTACTGTTCTTTTCTCCGTTTCTTTTCGATATCTTTCATTGCTTCCAGTTTATCGCACATATCATCCCTCCGCCTCAGGCATATTGGTCTGCCCCGCCGGAATCGTGCGTATCTTTGTAAAGAAATACACGTATTTGAACAGGATCAGAAAAAGGATAAACGCCCTGCCGTACACATTCTGCATTGCCAGAAATGCCAGGATCAGCATACAGGAAGCCGGAATGAGCAGACTGAATTTTGTCTTCAAAGTCATAGAGCGGTTCTCCACAAAACTCTCCAGATGTTTTTTATATAACTTTGTTCCTGTAAACCATCTGTGGAATCTCTCCGAGCCTTTTGCCAGGCAAAAAGATGCCAGAAGCAGGAAAGGCGTTGTCGGGAGTACCGGCAGCACGACTCCCGCTGCGCCGATTCCCATAGCCAGAAATCCAAAAAACAGCCATATAATCCTCAGGGGATTCTTTTTCTGATTTTTCATGTTATACGTTCCTTTCTTGAAATCACAATCTCTGCGCCCCACTCCATGCGTAACCTGCCGGAATACAGTGTGTTCGGTTAGCTTTCACTAACCAAACAATATCTTCTGATATACCATAACTCCTCCGCCCTTGTCAATAATAATTCTCAAAACCGTTGCGAAACTGAGATTTTTTTTCATTTACTGTATTTCCTTGAAATACCAAATCCGGTGATGTATAATTTATTAAAGATTTATTAATTAAGGAGTTAATCATGAGCAGTGAATTGAGAGAACAGTTTTTTACATCCATCGTTCATTTCAGGAAGCTGGAATCTTCCTTCTCTTCGGAATGTGAGATGCAGATGAATGAAATGGTAATTCTGCAAAGTATCGCCGGCACATGCTGCCGCGAATGCCCGTGCATGAATCTTGACGTACCGAAGATACAGAAAAAGCTCAATATCTCAAAGCCTGCCATATCCTACATATTGAATACACTGGAAAAGAAGAATTATATTATCCGTGAGATCGATCCGAAGGATCGCCGCAAGGTATCGATCAGCGCCACCCCTGAGGGGAAAGCGGCAGCTGAGCAGTCTAAAAAGAAATTTGATGAACTGTGGAATGAAATCCTTACCCGGTTTGGGGAAGATAATATGCGGCAGCTGATCGGATTGATGGGGGAACTGGATGAGTTGTATATGACGCTGGGTGAAAAAAAAGAGTAAAATTAAAAGGGGAACTGACAACAATAAAGTCTGTCAGTTCCGCATCTTTATGTCAACATATATTCTCTTTTTCCTATTCCACTAACTCCTTCCGCTCCACTTTAATCTTCTCTCCATCCGCAAATGCCGCCAGTTCCTCGTGTTCTCCCGGCTTTCCGTCCAGGATCCGATCCGCCACTGCATTCTGCAGCATAGACTGAATGGTCCGCTTCAGCGGCCTTGCGCCAAAGGCAGGCTCATATCCTTTCTCTGCGAGCAGCTCCACGGCGCTCTCGTCCACACGAAGAGCCACTCCCTGTTTCTTCATCCGCTCCGTCAGTTTCGCGATCTGAAGCTCAGCGATCTTTCTCACATCCTCCTGTTTCAACGGATGGAACACAATCACTTCATCCAGACGGTTGATGAACTCCGGACGGAACGTCATCTTCACAGCTTCCATGACTCGGCTGCGGATGTTTTCTTCACGGCGCGCTTCTTCGCTTTCGTCATTTCTCGCGAATCCGAGAGAACTCTTGCCAGTGATCTCTCGCGCTCCGATATTTGAAGTCATGACAATGATCGTATTTTTAAAGCTTACCGTACGCCCCTGGGCGTCTGTAAGCCTGCCGTCGTCCAGGATTTGGAGCAATGTGTTCCACACATCCGGATGGGCTTTCTCTATCTCGTCAAGAAGTATGATACTGTATGGTTTCTTACGCACCATCTCGGTGAGCTGTCCTCCTTCATCATACCCCACATATCCCGGCGGGGAACCGATGAGCTTAGAGACCGTATACTGTTCCATATATTCCGACATATCCAGACGGATCATCGCATTTTCATCATGGAACATCACTTCTGCCATAGCGCGGCACAGCTCTGTCTTTCCTACACCTGTAGGCCCCAGGAACAGAAATGAACCTACCGGACGATCCGGATCCGCCACACCGGTCCTTCCGCGGCGGATTGCCTTTGCCACGGCGGTCACCGCATCGTCCTGCCCGATCACCCGACTGTGCAGTGTGGACTCCAGAGTACGGAGCTGTTCTGTCTCGTCCTCCGTCAGCATAGTAACCGGGATCTTAGTCCAGGATGCCACAACTTGTGCAATGTCTTCCGCCCCCACTCTGCTGCACTGCTTTTTCTGCCACTCTGCCTGTTTTTCCGTCAGTTCTTTCACAAGAGCATTCTGACTGTCTCGCAGGACTGCTGCCCGCTCGTACTCCTGAGCGTCAGCGGCTTTCTTCTTCTCTTTCCCGATCCGTTTAATCTCATGTTCCAGATCCATCAGATAAGATGGTGTTGTCAGGCCGCGGGTTTTGATACGGGATGCCGCCTCATCCATCAAATCCACCGCCTTGTCCGGCAGAAATCTGTCCTGTATATAACGGGAAGACAAGTTCACTGCCGCCCGGACTGCATCGTCCGTAATGGTAAGACCGTGATAAGCCTCATATTTACCTTTCAGGCCCATAAGGATCTTCACTGCATCCTCCTGATCCGGCTCCTCTACGGCTACCGGCTGGAAACGCCGCTCGAAAGCTGCGTCTTTCTCGATATGCCGTCGATACTCCTTAAGAGTTGTCGCTCCTATTACCTGCAGGCCGCCTCTTGCGAGGATCGGTTTCAGGATGTTTGCGGCGTCCATCGTCTCACTTGCACCTGCGCCTGCACCCATGATCATATGTAACTCATCGATAAAAAGAATCACATTTCCGTCGGCTTCCGCCTCTTCCAGAAACGTCTTCATCCTCTCCTCAAAATCGCCGCGGAATCTTGCACCTGAGAGCATTCCCACCAGATCCATTGCCACGATGCGCTTATTCCTCAAATTGGCAGGGATCTCACCGTCCGAGATTCGCTGCGCCAGGCCTTCCACCACGGCAGTCTTGCCTACGCCCGGCTCGCCTGTGAGCACCGGATTGTTCTTTGTACGTCTGGACAACACCTGGATTACCCGGTCCAGCACATCTTCCCTGCCGATCATGGGATCATAGGCGTTTTCAGAAGCTTTCTCCGTCATGTCAGTGCCGAATTTCTCCAGCGCCGATATTTCTTCCTCTTCTGTCTGGACGTCCTCCTGCCCGCCTCCGGCTGTCCTGCTGCCTTTCGGCGTGTTTCCGCCGTATACAGTCTCTCCTGCCGTTTCTCCCGGCATAACTTCGCCTGTCACTGCATCTCCCGGAGACGCATTTCTCACAAGCACAGGTGCCTGTCCGTTACCAAGATCTCTCCGGATATCCTCCGGATCAGCTTCCAGCGATGTAATAAGCTGATAAGCAGCACAGTCTCCTGCGTCCAGGATAGCCCGGAGCAGATCCTCCGGTTCTACCTGGCGATGGCCCCGGTCATGAGATCTTCTCTCTGCAAGATGCAGCACCTGTTCCGCCTCTTCCGACACCTGAACAGCCTGGAAACTGCCCTCTGTCTTTGCATCGAAATCATACTGATGAAGGTACTCTTCCAGGAGCTTCTGGTCCAGTCCGCTCCGTCTCAGCGCTCTTCCTGCAGGCCCCCGGGCTGCGGCGAGCGCCCACAAGAGATGCTCGCTTCCGATGAACCCGTGCTGCATATGTGTGACAAAACGCAGCGCAGCCTGGAAAACTTTCATAGTCCGCTGGCTGAATAAGCTCAGATTAATTTCCATGGGTACATACCTCCTTCTCTATCACGGCGATGTCGTCACGCAGTTTTGCAGCCTCTTCATAATTCTCCGTCTCGGCCGCTTCAGTCAGACGTATCCTGAGAGCCGCAAGTTTGCGCCGCTTGATCAGACCGGATACCGCCGTTTCAGGAAACGCACGGTCTCCCATGTGCCTTGGATCCCGTTTTCCCGGCCACCATCCGGTATAATTTTTGAATTCTTCAGCTTTTCCGGACGAGACGGCCTGATTCCACATTTTCCGGAGGCAATTCTCGCAAACCGGAACCTGATATACGGTTCCCATCCAGTTTATGTAAAAGATCCTATCTACCCTCTCTTTATTGCAAAATTGGCATTTCATACCTCTTCACCTCTTTATACTACAATATCGCCGGCTGGAAACCGACGTTGTTCAAAACTTAATAGTTAAGTTTTTAATAATATAGTATATAAATTTTAAAAAGTCAATAGTTCAACCCTCAAAGATTAGAAATATATCTTTTCTCAAACGGAAACCGTGTTATAATTGATAATGATTTATTAAACACAATCCCGACCGGACATTTGACACCGGTCAGAACAATTTTCATTTGCATATGGAGGTATAAAATGCCGGAAAAACAGCACATGCAGAAAATCATACTGAGTGCCGACAGCACCTGTGATCTTGACGAAGAATTAAAAGAACGATATCATGTCAACTATTTTCCGCTTCATATTAACTTAAACGGAAAAGATTATCTGGACAATGTGGACATCACTCCCGAACAGATCTATCAGGAATATTACGATCACAAAGTCCTGCCAAAAACATCCGCAGTAAACGTACAGGAATACATTGATCACTTCCGTTCCTGGGTAGAAAACGGATATGAAGTCATCCATGTAAATCTGGGGCACGCACTCTCCAGTTCCTATCAGAACTGCTGCCTTGCGGCCCGAGAACTGGGGCATGTCCACGTGATAGACAGCTGCAATCTCTCCACCGGAACCGGTCTCACCGTCGTTGCCGCCGGGAAGATGATCGCTCAGGGAATGGATGCAGAGACGATCGCAGAAAAACTTCGCTCAGGAACTTCCAGACGCCACGCAAGTTTTGTTCTGGATACCCTGACATTCCTCCACGCAGGCGGACGCTGTTCGGCAGTCGCCGCCCTTGGCGCAAATATGCTGAAATTAAAGCCCTGCATACAGGTGGACAACAGCGACGGAAGCATGAACGTTGGTAAAAAATACCGAGGTTCACTGGATAAGGTACTCGTCAAATATGTAAAAGATGAACTTTCAAAATATCCGGATATCAATACAGATCTGCTCTTCTTCACCCACTCCGGCATTCCTCAGGATTATATTGATCTTGTGAGAAATACCGCAGAGCATATCATGTCTTTTAAGGAAATCCACGTGACAAAGGCAAGCTGTACGATATCCTGCCACTGCGGACCGAATACGCTGGGAATACTGTTTGAAACGCTATAATATATCATAAAATCAATACAGGAGCATTTACTATGGATACAAAGCCGGTCTTCCACGGAAGCGACATCGAAAAAATATGCGAATACTATCATTTGAAGAAGAAAGATATTACCAACTTCGGAGCTAATGTCAATCCATTGGGGCTCTCTGAAAAGGTAAAAGCATCCATCGCCGGGCATCTGGATCTTCTCTCATCTTATCCGGACCGCGAGTACATTTCACTCCGCCGGACGATTTCCGGATACTGCCATATACCGGTAGAATACATCCTGCCCGGAAACGGCTCCAGCGAACTCATCTCCCTGCTCATTGAGACGCTGGCTCCCAGGCACACACTCATCCTGGGGCCGACCTATTCCGAATATTCCAGAGAGCTGTCTTTCTCCGGCAGTACGCAGGAATATTACCATCTGCAGGAAGAGAGGGATTTCAATCTGGATGTGGACGATCTCTGCCGTGTATTAAAGGGCGGTTATGATTTCCTCATCCTCTGCAATCCTAATAACCCGACTTCCTCCGCAATCCTGCGTGAAGATATGGAGCGGCTTCTCACGTTCTGCTCTGAAAACAATATCTTCGTCATGATCGATGAGACATATGTGGAATTCGCGCCGGATGTCGACGCAGTGACAGCAGTTCCGTTTACACTGAAATACACAAATCTGATGGTGTTGCGCGGCGTCTCCAAATTCTTTGCAGCACCGGGCATGCGATTCGGATACGGCGTCACCGGAAATGACATGTTTTTAAAAAAAATGAGAGAAAAACAAATCCCCTGGTCACTAAACAGTATCGGCGCTTTCGCCGGAGAGGAAATGTTTAAAGATAAAGAGTATATCAAACGGACAAGGGAGCTGATCCTGTCGGAACGCGAACGGATGTATCAGGCAGTGTCGCAGATTCCGGCTTATAAAACATATAAACCATACGCTAACTTCCTTCTCGTAAAGATTATAAAAGACGGAATTACTTCTTATGATATGTTTGAGAAATGTATTAAGGCGGGGCTCATGATCAGAGACTGCTCCTCGTTCCAGTGTCTGGAGGGAGAATATATCCGGTTCTGTATCATGATGCCGGAGGCAAATACGCGGTTGCTGCAGAAACTTAACATCGACGTCTGATTTAATATAAAATTAACAGGAAGAAACCCATTATGATCTCTTCCTGTTTTATTTTTCTCTATTATTGATTTTCTTCTGCCAAACTGCAGATCCATCAGCAGATCTCAGCTCCCGCCGGCATATCTTTCTCCGGAACCATAAGCGACAGATTGCCGTCCGCGTCTTCCGCGCACAGAAGCATTCCTTCGGAGAGCACTCCCGCCAGCTTTGCAGGTTTCAGATTGACAAGCACCATAACTTTCTTGCCCACCATCTCTTCCGGTGTATAGTGAGCCTTGATTCCTGACACGATCTGTTTTACCTGACTTCCGATCTTCACCTGAGAGCAGAGAAGTTTTTTGGACTTCTTCACTTCCTCGCACGCGATGATCTCTCCGACCTGAAACTGCATTGTTCCAAACTGGTCAAATGTGATCTCTTCTTTCGGTTCGATATCGATGACTGTCTCCTCTTTTGCATCGCTGTCTGCAGCCTCTTCCTTTTGCGGGTGAAGCTCCTCGACTTTCTTCATAACTTCCTCAAGGTCAAGTCTCTGGAACAGAATCTCCGGCTTATCTGTCACATGACCGCCGCCCAGCTGCTCGAGGATCTTTTTGCTCGTTGACGGCATGAAAGATTCCAGAAGCTCGGCTCCTGCGGAAATGCCCTGGATCAGATTCCACAGCACTGTCTCCAGACGGTCTTTCTTCGCCTCGTCTTTTGCAAGCGCCCACGGCATTGTCTCATCAATATATTTATTGCATCGTTTGAAAAGATTGAAGATTTCCGTGATCGCATCAGCAACTCTTAAGCCGTCCATCTTTTCATCTACAGCTTTCGGTGTATTCTCAATAACGGCCTTAAGGTCCGCATCTACATCCTCAACAACGCCCTTGTCTGTCACTGTACCGCCGAAGTACTTATTTGTCATGGAAACCGTACGGTTCACAAGGTTGCCCAGTGTATTTGCAAGGTCTGAATTCAGGCGTTCAACCATCAGCTCCCATGTGATCACACCGTCGTTCTCAAACGGCATCTCATGGAGCACGAAATAACGCACCGCATCCACGCCGAAGAAATCAACCAGCTCGTCTGCGTAGAGTACATTTCCCTTGGACTTGCTCATCTTGCCATCGCCCTGAAGCAGCCACGGATGTCCGAACACCTGCTTCGGCAGCGGAAGGCCCAAAGCCATCAGGAAGATCGGCCAGTAGATCGTATGGAAACGGATGATATCCTTTCCGATCAGATGCAGGTCTGCCGGCCACAGCTTCTCAAACTGCTCCGTACTGTTACCGTCCGCATCATATCCGATACCGGTAATATAGTTTGTAAGAGCGTCCAGCCACACATAAGTTACATGCTTCGGATCAAAGTCAACCGGGATTCCCCATTTAAATGACGTCCTGGATACGCACAAATCCTGCAGACCCGGAAGCAGGAAGTTGTTCATCATCTCGTTCTTTCTGGACACCGGCTGGATAAATTCCGGATGTGTATTGATATGCTCAATCAGACGATCCGCATATTTACTCATCTTAAAGAAATATGCTTCCTCTTTCGCCGGCTGCACCTCGCGGCCACAATCCGGACATTTCCCGTCCACAAGCTGTGACTCTGTAAAAAATGACTCACATGGTGTACAGTACATTCCTTCATAGTAACCTTTATAAATATCTCCCTGTTCGTACAGCTTCTTGAATATCTTCTGCACCTGTTTCTCATGGTCTGCGTCTGTTGTGCGGATGAACTTATCATAAGATGTGTCCATCAGATCCCAGATTCTCTTGATTTCTGCGGATACATTGTCCACAAACTCCTTAGGCGTGATCCCCGCCTCATTTGCTTTCAGCTCAATCTTCTGTCCGTGCTCGTCCGTACCGGTCTGGAAAAATACGTCGTATCCCTTGCTTCTCTTGTAACGCGCGATCGCATCCGCAAGAACGATCTCATACGTATTCCCGATGTGCGGCTTGCCTGATGTATAGGCAATCGCCGTTGTAATGTAATACTTTGGTTTCTGATTCTCTGACATAATATCCTCCTTTGGGGACGTAGTCAATTCGGGTTTTACTACGTCCCGAATCGCACTTCAGGGTGTCCCATTTATACTAATCATTTTCAGTAACATGATCGGACAGAAGCGATTTCACTTTCTCGCTCCGATAAAGCGATACCTCGCTCAGTTCACGGCATACGCCGTTCACTGTCCTGTTGCCCGGCAAATGGTGCTGCATGCCAGCAACACGCGTTCAGCGCAGACCGCAGCGGAGCGGAGCCCCGCTCATGGCAGGGATGGCGGACGCTTACCGGGCTTATTGCACAAAAAAGCCGCCTTCCTACTCTCTCATGAGAACAAGAAGACGGATATTAACCGTGTTACCACTTCTCTTCGTCCCTCCCTCGCGGGATAAGACCTCAGCAAGTGCCTGCCAGCACTTCTCCGCTGTAATGGGCGGACCCATCGCAATCTCGCTATGAGCACTTGGCGTCTGTCTTTTAGACGCTTACGTGCGATGCATGTCGCCGCCGTTGATGAGGTCCTTTCGAATCTACAAGGCGACTCGCTATGAGCACTTGGCGTCTGTCTTTTGGACGCTTTCATAGTTCGGTGCGCTGCTCGGAAGCCATGTTCATCTGCTTTCTCTCTATCCCTCTCAGCACGGGTGCATATCGTCTGTCATTAATAGCGGATCAGACTTTTCTCCAATCTGTTGCCTGCACCCTACGGGAACTCTCTGTAAGATTTCCGGCAGATTACTCTCTTCGTCATTGCCTTTTCATTTTGCCTGAAAAAAGGGTAGCACATGGGGGAGATAATGTCAAGGGGCTTCACTTCTCCTTTTCCCATACATAGCTCCTTTTCCCTGCTCCAGAACATGCTGATAATCCACCTGATCGATCAAATGGAACATTCCATGGCACTGCAGAAGATAGTAATATTTTAGTCTCAGCCATGCCGCATAAAAATAAATCTTCACATTATGGCTCATAAATTCTTCCAGATACTTTCTTGACAATTCCTTATCTCCGAGTATCAGATATTGACAGCTCAATAGTATTGCGAATTCGTACATATCCGGGGAATTCTTTACCCGTTCATACGCTTGCCGTGCTTCCTCCAGAATTTCAAGGTTATCCATCAGTAAAGGCGGTTTCGACAGATACGGCGGCCACACATCCGGACCTGTCAGTTCATCCAGCCACAACATATATTCCCGGGCGTATATTTTATACAGATGCGCCTGCGCACTGAGCTTCACGGCAGCTTCATGGACCGACCTCACATATGTATAGCAACCTGTACCATATAAGACTTTCAAAATATATGCCTTTGCCTGCAGGATATCTAATTTTCCACTTACATTATGCGGATTCAGTCTGGCCTGCACTCTGTCGATATCTGTCAGCGCATCTCTCCTGTAATATTTCAGAATATCGTCATATATCTCCTGAAATTCTTCATGCCAGCACGGTTTCATTAATGCACAGCAACTGTGCAGTTTCTGATATGCAAATATCTTCTCCCGTACAGGAAGTTCCTTATATTTTCCGAAATGCGCTCTTATATCTTCAAGCACCGGTTCCAGTGAGAATGTACCATTCACAAGTATAGTCAATGCAGAAACTTCATTAAGCACCAGTTCTGCCGTCACTTTTCCCTGTGCCTGTGCTTCTATGAGCGCTTTATTCTTCTGATACATCTGGCACGCTATGCTTTCGTATTCAATATTCCCAATCTGCCGGTTCATTTCCAAAACGAGATTGTTGTACTCAATCTGATTCCCAAGCCAGTTAAGATCTACTTTCCGCTTCAGTTCTTCCAGCAATGCACCTGCTTCCTCAACCCCGACATCCATCCTGAGAAGATGGTGGATCAGATTCCCGTAAATAGTAAACAAAACCTCTGTATCCGGATGCTTTTCTTTCAACAACTGTTCTCTCGCCTGCCGCAAATACAGCATTGCATTCTCGCTATCGCCATCCAGTACACGATATCTCGGCTCTACTAATCTTTCTGGTGATTCTACTGCTTTATCTGGTGTTTCTTCTCTTTTCACCAACTTTTCCCGCAAAACTCCATATTTCGGCTCTTCGCCTTTTTCTGGTGTTTCTTCTCTTTTCACCGGTGTTTCTGATATCTTCACCAGTTTATTTAGAAGAGCTTCTCTCTTTCCTGGTGTCTCCCCAAAGCTTCTCATTATCCTGGTGTCCACCAGGTTTTTCTGGAGTTCTTCTCTGTTCTCTGGTGTCCTTTATTCCTGTCACCAGATCTTCTTAAAGCTTCACCAGTTATCTTTGAAGCTTCCTATAACTTTTATTGCTATGTTAGATGCTTCCATAGTTGTTCTAAACTTCCAATGTTATGATTGGTTTGCAACAAAAAATATCAATTTAAAGGAGGTTTAGAACAACTATGAAAACATCCAACTATCTGGCAAAACTGCCACAGGAAGCAACTATTAAAAGCATTCAGGTCCTCAAGGACTACGATCTCATCTCTCTTGATGTACCTACAGCCAGTCAGAGACTCTGTCCTCACTGCGGCTCTGACGACTGTGTTATCAAGGACTCCGGTACCATA
>DWXI01000180.1 GCA_019119265.1 Candidatus Mediterraneibacter intestinigallinarum
TGTGTATCGGACTGAAACTGATGTACCGTTTCGAAAATTCTTATATAAAGGTGGTTTAAGGAAAGTATGGCAGAAATAGCGATTGATGTAAAAGATGTGAAAGTTGCATACAGGAGCATGAAATCGTTCTCTATTAAAAAGAGTTTTGGAAAGATCAGACACAGAAGAGATTATTACGAAGCGCTCAGAGGAGTCAGTTTTCAAGTGCCTAAAGGCAAGATTGTAGGAATTATCGGTAAGAATGGAAGCGGAAAATCAACCTTACTACGAACGATAGCAGGAGTGTTTTCTCCGGATGAAGGATCGGTTGACACATTTGGAAATCGCCTTTCGCTTCTGGCAATAGGTATCGGTTTTCAAGCAAATCTGAGCGGTCTTGAAAATATTTATCTTTCAGGGCTGCTTCTGGGATTTACAGAGAAAGAGATAAAGGAACGACTTCCCGATATCATTGAATTTTCTGAACTTGGAGACTTTATCTATAAACCAGTGCAGACATATTCCAGCGGAATGTACTCTAAACTTGCATTCTCGATTACTGCCATTCTGGACACAGAGATCATTCTTATTGATGAGGTCCTGAGTGTGGGAGACATAAATTTTCGCGAGAAAAGTTATGAGAAAATGAAAGAGATCATCCGGGATAAGAGCAAGACTGTGATGATTGTTTCGCACAGTAATGCAAGTATACTGGAACTGTGTGATGAAGTAATCTGGATACATGACGGACTTGTAAAAGAATACGGACCTGCAAAACAGGTAGTCGAAGATTATGAAGGCTTCATGCGCCGCTATCGCAGAAGACATGCAGCGGATAAAGCAAATTGATTCGTGTTTGTTCCGGCAAAGAATCCGCCGGGAGCTATGTATTGTTAGAGCACCCGCTTTAGCGCGGGGCGTAACGCAGCGGTACATAGGAGCGCGGAAGACGCGCTCCAAGTGCCGGCGTTACTTTACGGTGCGTACACAATACATACCTCCCGGCTGCTTTATTTGCGTCTTCTTGTCGATCTGATTTTGTACTTGAGTCATCATACAATCTCTGGAATAAACACGAATTTTCCACTTTAACTCGGCAAAGTATTGTGTTATACTATCCAAAGGCGAATGTTTAAACGAAGGAGGACACATACAATGATATGGGATAAGGAGGAGACTCTCCCCAGAGAAGAGATCGAAGCGATCCAGCTTGCCAAATTGAAGGATACGGTCCGCTATATCTACGACCGGGTGAAACCGTACCGTGACAAGATGGATGCGGCGGGCATTAAGCCGGACGATGTGCAGACACTGGAAGATTTGAAGCGTCTGCCGTTTACATATAAAGCAGATTTCAGAGACCACTATCCTGACGGGCTTTTTGCAGTGGATAAGAAAGACATTGTGCGTTATCATGCAAGTTCCGGGACGACCGGAAAGCCGACAGTGGTAGGATATACGAGAAATGATCTGGACATGTGGCTTAATAACGTAGCGAGACTTGCCTGCATGGGAGGCGCCACAGCGGATGATGTAGCACAGATTTCGTTTGGCTACGGTACTTTTACAGGAGCGCTCGGCCTTCACGGGGGACTTGAGAAAATCGGTGCATCTGTTATTCCTATGTCTTCAGGCAATACGAATAAGCAGATCATGTTCCTTCAGGATATGGGAGTAACCCTTCTTGTTGCAACGCCGTCCTATGCGCTGCACCTGGGAGAAGAGATAAGAAACCGCGGTATCGACCCGGAAAAAGACCTGAAGCTGCACATCGGGCTTTTCGGGGGCGAGGGCATGACAGAGCCGATGCGGGATGAGATGCATAAAGTCTGGGGAGACCAGTTCGTCTGTACACAGAATTATGGTATGAGCGAACTCTGCGGCCCGGGAGTCGCAGGTGAATGTACAGAGCTTTGCGGTATGCATGTCAACGAAGACTGGTTTATTCCTGAGATCATCGATCCGGAGACAGAGGAAGTGCTTCCGCCTGGAGAACTGGGAGAGCTTGTAGTGACCTGTCTTGGCAAAGAGGCTCTGCCGCTTGTGAGATACCGGACGGGAGACCTTACAAGACTGATGTATGAACCATGCAAGTGCGGGCGTACAACATGCAGGATGGAGAATATCTCCGGACGTGCGGACGATATGCTTGTCATCCGCGGAGTAAATGTATTCCCGACACAGATAGAGGAAGTGCTCCTTAAGATTGATGAGATCGGACCTCATTACGAGATCCTTGTAGAGCGCAGGAACAGGCTGGATGTCATGACGATCACAGTGGAGCTGATCGATGACAGGCTGCTCGACAGTTATGCAAAACTCAGTGAACTTGAGAGCAGGATCAAGAAAGCGCTGAAGGCACAGCTCGGCCTTGCTACGCAGATCAGGCTTGTGGCTCCGAATTCTCTCCAGAGGTTCGAGGGCAAGGCAAAGAGAGTGACAGATTTACGAAAGGATGGTTTATGATATGGGAGAAAAAGTGATCATGCTGGGCAATGAAGCAATTGCCCGCGGAGCTTATGAGGCAGGAGTGAAAGTCTCATCTGCTTATCCGGGAACTCCGAGTACGGAGATCAGCGAATATCTTGTCCAGTACAGAGATGATGTGTATGAAGAATGGGCGCCAAACGAGAAAGTGGCGACAGAAGTAGCAGTGGGAGCCAGCCTGGCAGGAGTACGGTCCATGGCATGTATGAAGCATGTGGGGCTGAACGTGGCCGCAGATCCGCTGTATTCTGTCTCTTATATGGGAGTAAACGGCGGTCTTGTTATTGTTGTGGCTGACGACCCGGGACTTTACAGTTCCCAGAACGAGCAGGATACAAGGATGGTCGCAAGAGCGGCGCAGATCCCGGTGATCGAACCGTCGGACAGTGCGGAGGCAAAAGATTACTTTAAGATTGCATTTGAACTGAGTGAAAAGTTCGACCGTCCGTTTATTTTCCGGACGACGACGAGACTGGCACATTCCCAGGGACTGGTGGAGCTTCAGGACCGTGTCGTTCCTGAGGACAAGGTATATGAGAAAAATATCCAGAAAAATGTCATGATGCCGGGCAATGCCAAGATACGCCACATTGAGATCGAGAAACGTAATCTGGAGCTTGCAGAAGCGGCAAACACACTTCCAATTAACCGTGTGGAGATGAACGATACGAAGATTGGTGTGATCACAAGTGGTATCCCGTATCAGTATGTGAAAGAGGCAATGCCGGAAGCATCTGTGCTGAAGCTGGGCATGGTCAATCCGCTTCCCAGAAAACTGATCGAAGATTTTGCGTCTAAAGTAGATACATTATATATAGTTGAAGAACTTGATCCGGTGATCGAGGAACAGGTGAAATCCTGGGGAATCAATGCCATCGGCAAAGAAATCCTCACTGTTCAGGGCGAATACAGTGCAAATATGCTCAGAAAAGCTATCCTGAAACAGGAGCTTGATATCAAAGAACCGGCAGCGGCGCCGGGGAGACCGCCGATCCTTTGTCCGGGATGTCCTCACAGAAGTGTATTCTATACACTCAATAAGTTAAAAATGCATGCAGCGGGAGATATCGGATGCTACACACTTGGCGCGGTAGCCCCCCTGAGCGTGATCGACACGACAATGTGCATGGGCTCCAGCATCTCAACGCTTCACGGCATGGAGAAGGCAAAGGGCAAAGATTACATAAAGAACTGGGTGGCAGTGATCGGAGACTCTACATTTATGCATACAGGTGTGAACTCTCTGATGAATATGGTATACAACAAAGCTACAGGTACAGTGATCATCCTTGATAATTCTACAACAGGTATGACGGGGCATCAGGATCACGCAGCGACCGGAAAGACTCTGCAGGGAGATCCGACTTATGCGATCAGCATACCGGGGATCTGCAAAGCAATGGGCATAAAGAATGTTTATGAGATCAACGCATTTGACCTTCCACTGCTCGAGAAGACGATCAAAGAAGAGGTGGCAAAGGACGAGATTTCTGTCATTATTACCAAGACGCCGTGTGTGCTTCTCGACAAGAGGAAAAAGCCGCTTTATGTCGCACATGAGGACAAATGTAAGAAATGCGGTATGTGCATGAAACCGGGATGTCCGGCCATGACAAAGAATGCGGACGGAACGATCCATATCGATGACACGATGTGCACCGGATGCGGGCTGTGTAAAGATCTGTGTAAGTTTGATGCAATAGAGCTTGTAAGGGAGGGTGAGTAGACCATGGCAGTAAAGAATATTATGATCGTCGGAGTCGGCGGACAGGGCACACTGCTCACCAGCCGTATCTTAGGCGGGCTTGCAATTGCCGGCGGATATGATGTAAAGCTTTCCGAGGTTCACGGAATGGCGCAGAGAGGCGGAAGCGTCGTTACATTTGTGCGTTACGGAGATAAAGTGGCTGAGCCGATCGTAGAAGAAGGACAGGCAGATGTGATCATTGCCTTTGAGCGTCTTGAAGCGCTCAGATATGCCCATTTCCTGAAAAAAGACGGCGCTCTGGTAGTTAATGACTGGCGGATCGATCCTATGCCTGTTGTGATCGGAAACGCTGAATATCCGGAGAACATACTGGAAGAACTTGGAAAAGAATATAAGGTATATAAGGTAGATGCCACGGAAGAGTCCAGAAAACTGGGCAATCCGAAAGTATTTAACCTGATCGTGCTCGGTGTCGCGGCACAGCATATGGATTTCACAAAAGAGCAGTGGTATGATGTGATCGAGAAGACTGTGCCTCCGAAGACGATCGAGATCAATAAGAAAGCGTTTGATGTAGGATACGGACTGAAATAGAGCCGGAAAATCCGTAAATTACGATAAATCAGAATATTACAG
>DWXI01000181.1 GCA_019119265.1 Candidatus Mediterraneibacter intestinigallinarum
GATAATGTGGGATATGCAGATTTGTCTGACTATTTTTATATCTGGCTCCGTAAGTGTCTGCTTGATGTGTATCCAAAACTATTTGAGAAGATTGTGACATCGAAGGAAGAACTGTCTTCGATTCCAGAACATTATGGCGGAGATGCCAGGAGGGGGCGCACCGCATATTTTGATGGAGTTCGCAAATTCTTTCTGAATTTTGCCGCATATGCATCAGATGATTATCCGTCCATGGCATTTTATGAATACAGTAAAAGTGATGAGGCGACGATTAAGAATAATGGAAATATGGAAAAATCTGCATGGGAAATATTGCTGCAGAGCATCATAGATGCAGGATTTCAGATTACAAGAGTGTGGCCAATTCGAACAGAAAAGGCGAATGACAGATTTGAGTCTGTAAGAGTGCTAGTGGTATTTCGGAAAAGGAAGGCCGAGGCGCAGAAAACCACGCGGCGGATGTGGACTAATAATTTGCGCAGGGAGTTGCCGGAACTATTAGATAGAGATTATGCTCATGGTGTGGCAGATGAGGATAAATGGATTTTGGCCATGGGGCTGGGATTGTCTGTTTTCACAAGATATGAATATGTCCTGAATGCTGATGGAGGAAAGATGCATGTTCATGATGCATTGCAGTTAATTGAGCAGGAAACAGCGGACTACAAAAGAGCGCATTTACCAGAGTTAACAAATGAGGAAATCAGGGAGGGTTAGACATGCAGGAGAATTATGAACTTGTTCAAAAGGGATTTCGTATCTTACATCCGATTCTTGCCGGATATATCGGGCGGGAACTAAACAGAGAATACCATAATGAATGGTGGCAGGAAGTATTGACTACACTGGGGGAAAAAGGCCGTGACCTTCCTGACAGCGGGGATTATGCGGATTTGGTGGATTCGATGGACATTGCGACCTGTCTAAGGTTAATTGACTGGAAGTGGAATGTTTTCCGGGCAAAGCTGTCAATCGATTATCGTACATGGTCCAAGGAGTTGATGGGCATTCGGAATAACACGGCTCACATCGGACAGCAGGATCTGGACAGCAGGTATGCGGAAAGAGCCCTGGATACGATGGCACTTCTGAGTGAGGGCTTTGGCGATACGGAGTGTACTGAAAAAATCAGGGCTCTTTACCGCACAGTGCGCTATGGATCGGCGGATGGATCTACAACTGTGAAGGATATGGAAGCTGCCGTTCCCGACAAGAGAATAA
Organism: Candidatus Mediterraneibacter intestinigallinarum; assembly: GCA_019119265.1. Classification (GTDB taxonomy): domain Bacteria; phylum Bacillota; class Clostridia; order Lachnospirales; family Lachnospiraceae; genus Mediterraneibacter; species Mediterraneibacter intestinigallinarum. Next base: position 1,222 of record DWXI01000181.1, read on the forward strand.
AAACTAGCATCGGTGTATTAAAACGAAATGTCGGGCACAATCTTCCAAGTTGGCGGGAGGTCATGCAGCCTCATCCGGATGTGGCAGAAGGAAGATACAGAGCTGCGGAATTTGCTGCAGACCTTGCCCAGGTATCCCGGGGAGAAGGAGCGTATGAGTACAGGGATCCGGTCGAGTTTTTTGCCCGTACATATGTTACAGAAGGGATGGCAGGACTTTTGACGGAATCTTTACAGAGAATCTCTGGAAAAGGCGGCGAACCTGTCATTCAGCTGAAAACTGCGTTTGGTGGTGGAAAGACGCATAGTATGCTGGCTCTTTATCATATTACTAGAGGCGGAATCAGCATCGCAAGAGTGCCAAATCTGAAGTATGTACTGGAAAGGGTTGGTCTGGATGAATTTCCGAGAGCAAATGTAGCGGTTCTGGTAGGAACTGCTCTTGATCCGACGAAAAAGAAGAATCCGGCTAATCTTCCCAAGTATACAGTAAGCACTATATGGGGCGAAATGGCTTACCAGCTTGTTACATCCGCAGGAAGACCGGATCTTTATGCGATTGTAGCAGATGCAGACAGAAAGGGTGTCTCTCCGGGATCAGAAAATCTGAAGATTCTGTTGAATGAATGCGGCCCCTGTCTGATTCTTATGGATGAGTTGGTTGCTTATGCTAAGAAAATTTATGGCGTGGAAGGTCTTCCGGCCGGTTCCTATGATAATTTTATCACATTTATTCAGGAAATCACAGAGGCGGCACGTGCGAGTGAAAACAGTATTGTAGTAGCATCTATTCCGGAATCAGAGATTGAGATCGGCGGTGAAGCAGGGAAGACTGCGTTGGAAACGATTGAGCATACGTTTGGTCGAATGGAATCCATCTGGAAGCCGGTGGCGGCCAATGAGGGATTTGAGGTTGTGCGAAGAAGATTGTTCCTGGACTGCAAGAATGAAGAGGCCAGAGATGAAGTCTGCAATGCATTCAGCAGCATGTATCAGGAGAATAGTACGGATTTTCCGATTGAGGTGAAGGAAGTGAGTTACCGGGACAGAATGGTTGCTTGCTATCCAATCCATCCGGAAGTCTTTGACCGGCTCTATGAAGACTGGGCAACTTTGGAGCGTTTCCAGAGAACAAGAGGTGTTCTGCGTCTGATGGCAGCAGTGATTCATGAATTGTGGATGGCAAATGATGCGGGTGCAATGATCATGCCGGGGTCCATTCCACTGGATATGCCAAATGTGAGAGACGAATTGGTGAGACATTTGCCGGATACATGGAACAGTATCATCGATCGTGAAGTGGATGGTAAGGATTCGATTCCTTATCAGAAGGATAGGGCGAATGTCCGCTATGGTCAGAAATTGGCCGCAAGGCGTGTTGCCCGGACAATCATGTTGGGAAGTGCTCCTACAGTTCGAGATCAGGCAGTAAGAGGTTTGGAAGCAGCGAGAATCCGCCTGGGTGTGGTACAGCCCGGAGAAAATATATCCGATTTTAATGATGCATTGAATACTCTTCACGGTTCTCTTTCATACCTTTATAATAATGTAAATGGAAGTCGGTACTGGTATGATACAAGACCTACTTTGAGAAAGACGGCAGAAGATCGTGCTTCTCAGGTGAGTCAAGAGTCCGTAAGTATGGAAATTGAATCCCGGCTGAAAAAGCTTCGTAAGGAACAACCTTTTGCGGGAATTCATCCGTGCCCGGCCTCTTCACTGGATGTGCCGGATGATCAGGCAGTGAGACTTATCCTCTTAAGAACAGTCGATACTTATAAAAGAACTGCGAAGTCCTGCAAAGCGATGGAGACGGTGAATGAGATTTTGAATCATCGCGGTTCATCTCCGCGGATTTATCGAAATATGATTGCGTTTGTAGCACCGGACTATGATAATCTAAATTCTTTGGAGACAGAAGTAAGACGTTTTATTGCATGGAAGTCTATCATGTCCGAAAAAGACGAGCTAAATTTGGACGGAAATCAGATCAGAGAGACAGACAATAATCTGAACCGCAGTAATCAGACCGTAGCGCTTCGTATAAAAGAAACCTACTGTTGGCTGTTGGTTCCGTTTATTGATCCGAACGAAGATTTGAAGACTATTCAGTGGGAGATCAGTAATATTGGCGGTGGAGATGAAAATATTGTAGCCAAAGCTGCTAAGAAGATGATACAGAACGAGCAGGTGATCACAAACTGGGCGCCGGCTCTTTTGCAGATGTCCCTGGATGATCTGCTGTGGAAAGACAGTGATGATATCCAGATAAAAAAACTGTGGGAATATTTGAGTACATATTGTTATCTGCCTCGATTGGCCAATTATTCTGTTCTGGAAGATGCAATTCTTCGCGGGGTTGCATCAGATGAATATTTTGCCTTAGCCGGTGCTTATAATAAAAACCGGTATGTGGATTTGAAATATAATAAGACTGTATTTTCAGTAAATCCGTCGGATCTGTTGGTGAAAATTAATGTTGCATTGAAACAGATTGCAGCGGAAAAACAAGAAGAGTCGCATACTGGCGGAACTGCACAAACAAGTGATCAAGAAGGAATTGGTCATGGGGAAAATGGCAGTGTGTCTGGCGGAGGTGGACAGACAGGATCAGGAAACTATACTGGCGGAGGGAATACCTCAGATTTTCCACAGAATACCAGATTTTATATGAGTGCAAAACTGGATACAACGCGGGTGAACCGGGATATGAATAATTATGTCCAGGAAATAATCCAGCATCTTATGGCGGTAGATGGTAGCAATGTTGAACTGACTTTAGAGGTAAATGTCCATGCTCCAAAAGGGATTCCTGCTTCCACTGTCAGGACAGTATCAGAGAATTGCCGGACATTAAAAATCACAGATTTTGGGTTTGATGATTGATACACTTTTGCTATTTGTAAACAAGAATGGATCCATCTGCGGATGATTTCGCAGATGGGTCCCATGAACTTAGTTGTGACTCACAGTGTCCATATATTCGTCAAAGATCGGGCGAAGAGTAAGGATCCAGCCGTAAAGTGTCCGGTACGGTTTGCCGAGAATGACGGAAGCTTCCTTGAGGGTGTGCTCATGCCCAAGAAGTTCCACCAATTCCGTGTATTTACTGTATTTCGGATGTTGTGCCTTGATAAAGCGGATCAGGCCATACAAAAGTTCCATGTACTTGTCCGCCTGATTGAGTGGATACGGTGATGCGGGATCAAAGGGGGCCTCATTTCCATGGTCATCGGTGATGATGAGGGTAGAGAAGAAAACCTTGCCCTTTGCTGATTTGAAGGATCTGTAATACGGACACTTAGCGCAGTCGTTCATAATGGTTTTGGGAGCGGTGCCGCCTGCCTTGTATTCAGGATTTGGGATCCTACCGGGGCAGAATCTGGACTTACCGCCTGTTTCTCCGATGATGCAGCGGTTTTCCTGTTTGTAGCGGTATTCTTCCATCCACTGATCCCTCTTGAAGGTGTCATAGGTGGCTTTATCGACTTCCAGTTTGATAGCCGGAACCATTTCGCCTTCGACACGCATCTTGGAGAGAGAAGTGCCGATGCGCTCCTGTTCGGAGGCGGCTTTGTACTGGCGAATGCCTTCCTCATCGGTTTCAAAGAGTACATAATACTTTTTGTCGCTGGTTTTCTCAGAAGTGTACTTATTCATAATAAAATCTCCTTTTTCACGGCGATTGCCTGAAATCGGAGGATGCACACTGCTGAGATTGTCCTTGCCGCTGGCCTGAAAAAAGGCACACAAACAAAGAGGTAAAGCACAACGTTTCAGATGGATCCTGCGGATCTGGCCGAAACGGTATGTGCATCCTCCTGCTTATGCGCGCTTAGATCAAAGCAATCAGATTCAATTTTTAAAGTGCTGTGTTGTTATGGTTGGATCATTGATCCAGTGTATTGGGTGGGCGGATTTTGTACATAGTCAATGCCTCCTGTGGTTAAGAGAAGATGTTGTCCTTCAGGTCAAGGGATACCTTGAGACCCTGATTGAAACGGATTTCGTCTTCCGGTCTTAATGTGTCTACAATATCGATGATGTCATCGCGGTCGATCGTCATGATCTGTCCGCACTTGATCATCGCGGGTTTGTAGTCGAGACCGGCGTACCACTGGATCGGCACATTGGTTCTGATATCCAAGCGTTTCACCTTGGATGTGATGTAGCAGATAATCACGCTGTCAGAATAGCGGTTTCCCATGTTGTTCTGACAAACGACAGCGTAATGGTCGCCCTGCATGATGTGACTTCCGGCTGAGCCGGAGAAAGGGTTTTTTACGAACACGATAGAATTACGTTTAATATCTCTCATGGATTTTCTCCTTTTGACTCTGATTTTTGGTACGGTGACCAGTTGTGCAGTTCAACTAAGGGGATTATCGAGTTTTAGATTTTTGGCGTAAATATTTGGGAACGTTTTTGTTGTTTTGCAGCGTTTTTGTTGAGAAAGGGTTTTACTTATGACTAAAGAAAAAGTAATTCCGAGACTATGTGGAGGAACGTTTTTTACATTGTTGCTTCCTGCACGGCAGAATACGAAGAAGTCTCAGAATTTCTTGTTTAAGGAATTGATGTCGATATATGATCCAACGGTATCTGGAATCTATTTGGATTCTTTTAAGACGCCTGCATCGCAGTTCAAGAACTGTAATCAGACGTATAGAAGTGATTACATAAAGATTGGAGATCCAGCGACGCAACGCGCCTTTGAGAATCGTTTTGAGAATGATTACGAAAGCCTTCTAATGGAGGCTGAGAAGCTGTGTGACGACTATCTCACACGAGGAAGATCGTCACGTTCCGATATCTTTGTCAGAGATGTTCTTGAAGTGATTATGCTGGATAATAGCATTCCGGATGATACTGAGTTTCATATTGGAAATAATGGGGCAGTTATAACAAAAGAAAACTTATCCGAAACTCCGTTTCTATACCTGCCTAGTTTTGTTTTGGGAATCTGGTACTATATCTGCACTGAACGGACAGACAATGCTGTCGGAGAAAAAACAATTATAGCTTGGAATGAGAAGCCTTTTATGGGAACACGTGGTTTGTTCCCTAAACTGAAGGTGAATTATGAGAAGATAGAAGCAGATAAATCAGGAAATCCAGAGGTCATTCCATACGTTACAGATGACGATGACGTTATTGGTAATCTAGGAGAAATGGATTTGGAAAATGCGGTAGGTGTTCGCCATGTAGGATATAAGCGTGTTTCAGAGTTGCAATCCACTTCTCATGTGTACAATGAAAAAGCAAAAGAAGTGTTCAGAAAATCCAAATCCTTCTTTTATCCAAACGAAGAACGAGAATTTTATGAATTTTATGTTTGTAATGATTTAGTACCGAGAAAAAACATAATATATTACGATGGCAGTAGTCATATGCATGATCCCGAGAAGGTTATAAAGAATGTTACGGCAAGGCGCCTTGTTGTTGACCATGGAAGATTTACGGTTATAGTCGGTACCGGTGGATTAGGTAAATCAATGATGATGCGTCATTTGATGTTGGACGCATTGAAAACATACTCTGAGGATAATAAGGTGCTTCCAGCTTTTGTTATTCTGAAAGATTATAATCCTGAAAAGGCATCTCTTTTGGAATATATTTTCTCGCAGATAGAGCAATATAATTGGAATATGGAACTTTCGGATTTAACGGAGATGATGAAGCAGGGCAATGTCCTGTTGCTTTTGGATGGACTTGACGAAATTAAAGCTAAGTATAGGGATAAGTTTGATGATGAATTGAATAAGTTATCTGAAAAGTATCAGACATGTGCCTATGTTCTTTCTTCTAGACCGATAGGATCTTTTGGGGAATTTAAGCATTTTAAGGTTTATAACCTTCAGCCTTTTACTAAGAAACAGGCTATTGAGGCAATTCAGAAGCTTGATTTTAGAATTTATGATGAGTCAATAAAGCAGGATTTTATAAAAGATCTTGATAAAAGACTCTATTATGAGAAAAAGGAATTTGCCGGAAATCCATTGCTTCTGACAATTATGCTGATTACATTTGAGCAG
>DWXI01000013.1 GCA_019119265.1 Candidatus Mediterraneibacter intestinigallinarum
GAAAAATATATAATTTTAGAGCTCTAATTGGTATAATTGCTATAAAAATACCGGTATTTTCTTAGAAACAAGGAAAATATTTTCTCTAAAAGGGGTGAATGTATGAAAAAGATATACAAAAGGATTGCTAACCTAATTAGCATGTTTCTTTGTATGGTGCTGATTTTTACGATTTTGCCAGCAATTCCTGCTTCGGCAGCGACTAGTCTGCGTGGGGAATTTATTTATCAGATAATGGTAGACCGGTTTTATGATGGAGATCCCACTAACAATGCAACAGGAGAAGCCTTTCGCTATACAGAGAACACGCAGGACAATGCAGAAACTGGAATGTTAGATTTTCCTCTGTTTCAGGCAATTGTAAATGACTTTGCTTATGGTCAGAATTTTAACAACACTTCGGAGCTTTCTATACAGGCGGTTTTTGATCAGGACTGGATGTATGGGATCATTTAAATGATATGGTAACTTTTATTGATAATCATGACCGAAACAGATTTCTGACTGAAGCTGGTGGTGATGTGGATAAACTGCACAATACCCTGACCTTTATCTATACGGCAAGAGGAATTCCGGTGGTATTTCAGGGGACTGAGCAGAATAGAGGAAATGCAAATGGCCAAATAATAAGTGGGATCGCTGATACATGGAATCGTTGGTCAATGCAGACGAAAGATGCAAACGGAAATGTGACGAAGGATTATTTTGATACCTCTACAGATACCTATCAGCTTATTGCTGATTTGAATGGACTTCGCAGCCAATATGAGGCGTTGGCAGACGGAACGCAGAGAGAAATGTGGAACTCCATGCATACTTATGCTTTTTCGAGGAGAGTGGATTCTGGAGAAAATGAAGGGCAGGAATTGATCTGTGCGTTCCATAATACTGAAGGAACGGAAACTACAACGATGTCGATACGTGCGGAGAGCTCCATTACACCGGGAACCACGCTGGTGAATGGATTTAATCCTAACGACAAAATTACAGTATCTGCTGATAATAAGATCACAATTTCTTTAACAGGGAACACCTCGAAAATTTATGCGGTTGATGAAGACGCAGATCCGTTAGTTCCGGTTACTTTTACTGTTAATAATGCGACAACAAACTGGGGTGAAAATGTGTATATTACAGGGAACTGTAATGAACTTGGAAACTGGGATTCTGAAAAGGCGGTTGGTCCGGCTGAGTGTCCAGATTACCCGATTTGGATGCTGACAGCGTATTTGCCGGCGGGCAGTAGCATTGAATTTAACAAAAGTGAGGACAAGAATTCCCCTTCCTCTGAGGTGGCGGGATGAATTGTCCTTTTTTCATTTGTTTTGGAGAACACTTGTTCTTGTTGGGCAAATATGGTATTATTGCTTTAGGATACTAATTCAGTCGTATGGCGGGAAAGGTGATTGATGACAAGAGTTTCTGCCTTCTGGCCACAGGTGGCGCACCGATAGAAGTATTCCTATATTGATAGTCAGGGTGAAAAACATGAACAGGGCGTACAGGTTCAGGATTTATCCAACACCAGAACAGGAGATCTTTTTTCATAAAACATTCGGATGTTGCCGCTTTGTCTACAACAGGATGCTGGCAGACAAGGTGGAAGAGTATGAAAAAACGAAAAAGATGAAGAAGACCACCCCTGCCACTTATAAGAACTCCTATCCGTGGCTGAAGGAAGTGGACTCCCTTGCGCTTGCAAATGTCCAGTTCCATCTGGAAGCAGCGTTCCGTAAATTTTTCCGGGAACCGAAGGTGGGATTCCCCAGGTTCAAGTCAAAGCATAGAAGCCGTAAAAGCTATACAACAAATGTAGTGAACGGAAATATCCGGCTGTCCGGCGGGAAACTCCGGCTGCCAAAAGCAGGTGAAGTCCGGATCCGCCTGCACAGGGAGATCCCGGAAGGGCAGAAACTGAAATCTGTCACCGTCAGCATGGATCCGTCCGGAAAGTATTACGCCAGCCTTCTTTGTGAATATGAAAACTGTGAAAACCAAGCAGGTATGAGAAAAGCGGAGAAGGTGCTGGGGATTGATTATGCGATGGACGGGATGGCTGTATTCTCCACCGGAGAAAAGTGCAGGAATCCGGGGTACTACCAACAGGCATTGGCAAGACTGGCAAGGGAGCAGAGAAGACTGTCCAAATGTCAAAAAGGGAGCAGAAATTACCTCAAACAGAAGCGCAGAGTGGCGCTCTGCCATGAAAAAGTAAAAAACCAGAGGAAGGATTTCCTGCATAAGCTGAGCCGGTCACTGGCAGAGAAGTATGATGCTGTGGCTGTGGAAGATCTGGACATGAAGGCCATGAGCAAGTCCCTGAACTTTGGGAAGAATGTGATGGATAACGGTTACGGGATGTTCCTTGCCATGCTGTCTTACAAGTTGGAAGACAGGAGGGGAAGGTTGGTCAGGATAGATAAGTTCTTCCCGTCCAGCAAAAAGTGCAGCCGCTGCGGTAAGGTGAAAAAAGTCCTGCCACTGTCGGAACGAACGTACCGCTGTGAGTGCGGAAACCAGATGGACCGGGACGTGAACGCGGCCATCAATATCAGAGAAGAAGGAAAACGATTATTATGCGCATAACTGCGCAGAAGATGTGCCCGTATCCGGGCAGAAAAATAAGAACCGCCGGACAGGCGGAGATAGCCTGTTGATACTTAGCCCATAAGGGTTATTGAGCAGGAAGCCCCCACTTCAAGCCGCCAAGGTAAGTGGTGGGAGCATGTCACAGCAATTAAGAAAGATGAAAGTGGAAATGTGACTTGGCAGGATGGAGGAAATCGAACGTATACTGTACCAGCAACAGGAGCAGGACAGATTTCAATTAATTGGTAATATGTAAGTAGGATAGAACCGGTTTCGATAAGTTTTCTTATTGAAATCGGTTCATTTTGTATTACGTAACTTATTGACAATGATTTTTTATTCATTTACGCTATATCCAGAGTTGCCGGCAGCTCTCATTTTGCGAAAAGGAGAGCTAAATATGTATCATGAAAGATTTACGGGGAGTCACTATGAGATTGGATACCGATGGGGTTCCCTGCTGGCAAAACACGGAAAATTTATTTTGAAGCAGATACCATTTTCTGTAACAAAAGAGCGGATTGCATATGCGGAGGCAAGTATACCAGTCTATCAGGATTATTTTCCTGAGATTTTAGAAGAAATACAGGGGATTGCTGACGGACAGGGAACCAAGAATGAATTATTTCGAGCCGTACTGATTAGTATGTATTCTATGCCGCCGGAAGAACATTGTTCATGTTTTGCAGTATCAAACGGAGAAGCTATTATATTAGGAAGAAACAGCGATTTCCTGACAGAACTTGAAGAGAAAAATATGAATGTGATCTATCGATTATCTTCCGATTCCTACGATTTCACAGGTAATACAACAGCTTTTGTTGAAATGGAAGACGGAGTGAATGAAAAAGGTCTGGCAGTAGGACTTACATCGGTATATCCAATAAGAATTCAGCCTGGAATGAATGCGGGTATGTTGCTGCGCTTCTTTTTGGAACGATGCTGCACTGTGGATGAAGTGATTCAGTGGACGAAACGGTTGCCGATAGGTTCGGCACAAACATTTACAATAGCTGATGCAAAAGGCAAGATTGCTCTTATAGAATGCTGTGCAGACGGGATAGGAGTTGTTTGCCCCCAGGATGAGCATTCTTTTGTATGTGCGACAAATCGTTTCCATACTAAAGAACTGGAACAACATAACAAGTCTGGCGTAGATGACTGGTTTGCTGAAGCGAGATACCAGACAATGAAGAAAACACTGGAAGAAAAGTCAAAATCAATGGATTGGTCAGGCGCAGAGAGGCTTCTCTCCGGAAAAGATGGTTTTATCTGTCAGTATGACAGAAAAACAGGTCGGGATACTGTATGGTCTGTAGTGTACGATCTTGCAAACCACAGTATATATCGAACGGAAGGAAATCCTTCAAGATGGCAATATAAAGCAGATAAAAGATTTCTTTTTTAATAATCTCTTCTGTTTATAAATACAGTATTGAAAATGACTTATTTGACCAGAACCAAGAAAAGGGCTGACTTTTGTGGTGTCAGCCCTTTTATCATAGGGTTAGAGAATAGTAGCGTTGTCAGAGAACTTCTGATACAATAGCAGAGGCGGCGCAATTGCCGTGAGGAGGGTGTATGATCACTGCATTTCTATTAGATTTTTTAACTACAATTCCGCAGTCCATTTGCGGGACTGCTGTTGTATTATATATTTTCTACATATTGCTCGGAGAGAAACCCGCATGGAAGAATATTGTTCTCTATACAGCGGGTTCACTGGTTCTTTCCTTTCCACTTTATATACTTTTGACATTGTGCATGCTTTTTAGCGGATTCTCATACTTGATGTTCAATCTTATGAACATTATTTTGCACAGTCTTCTGCTCCTTATCGTGAAATGGAATGAAGAGCATAAAAAGATAATCTGGTATTCTGAATTGGCCTATTTTATCATGACACTACCTAATATGTGCGTCGGAGGAATTATAAATGAAGTTTTGTCCGATTTTGGAATCACAAGTTCTTACACGGATATAAAAGGCCTTATTATTTGCAGTATCCTGCAGGCAGTAGTGTGCGGCGGTGAAATATGGTTAGTATTAGTACTGGACAGGAAG
>DWXI01000182.1 GCA_019119265.1 Candidatus Mediterraneibacter intestinigallinarum
TTATAGCGGATAGGGGAATATTTACTTCTCCTATCCGCTGTTTTGTCTGTCATATTTATTCCTGTCTCAGCCGCTCCACAAGAGTCTGTCTCTGAAATCTCCTTACCATATATTCCGTGATCAATACCGGAACAAGTAAGATAAAAAGTGCATACCCCAGGAAGAACCATACGGGAAATACAAAATGCATATAGTCTGCGCCGAAATATCTCAGCAGCCATATCATCAGATATCCCGCTGCGGTGCCAAGCACAAGCGTTATCAGAAGATTTCCCGCCGAGAGCGTCAGTCCTTCCACGCGGAGCATTTTGGCAAGCTGCTTTCTTGTCATACCGACAGACTGGAGCATGGCAAACTCACGCCCGCGTGTCAGAATATTTGTAATAAGTGTGTTGAGCAGATTAATGAGAGCAAACGCGATAATAAACAGGCTGAGCCCGATCATAACCGAGAAAAGCAGCGCAAACATAGATTCTGTTTCAAGTATATTATCCCGCAGCGTATTCATGGAATAATATGGATGCTTATCCAGAAGCCTGTTCAGACTGTCCTCAATCTGCTCATCCTTATCCATATCTGTTTGGACCACAAGAGAACCTGTCAGCCCCGCACTGCCTGCCATCTCCTGCAGCACCACATCCGGAAGCAGAAATGACAGAGTATAGTCTCCCGGCTTTCCGTCCGACAGTCTGGAGAAATCATCTGCGTCAATTATCCCGCACACTGCATAAGACTTTTCTCGTTCCTGCTGTCCGTCATACCATGTAAATTTCACTGTGTCCCCGACTTCCAGCTCCCAGCCGTACACTTCTTCCCATACTCCGCCGTCTGTCGTTATAACGCTGTCATCTTTTACCATATCTTCATAAGACAGACTCCCCTCCTGTACAATATCCCGAAGCAACTCTGCCCGTTCTTTACTGAGCGATCCCACACGTACATTTCCATCATCATCATGTGTTTCAAAAGAAACCGGGAGACTTTCCACGGGAATCACCTGCTCCACGCCATCGATACCCTCTATTTTCCCGATCACTTTCCCGTCCATAGGGTGTTCCGTCCGAAGCCCCATCTCTCCGTGTTCCGCTGTTTCCACAAGATTATATGAATAATCGATAACAAACTCACCATATGCAAAGTTTCCCTGCCTTGCATATCTTTCTTCATCCGTAGAGCTCACCCAGAAAGCAGCCAGCATATACAGCACGCCGCCAATCCCAAGGGACACAAGGGTAAGGGCCGTCTTTTTCTTATTCCGGAAACTGCTCATAAGGGCAAGACTTCCCGGCGTGATCTTCCGCGCCGGTTTTCCGCTTTTCTTCTGTCTGCCCCCTTTATCTCCCGCTTCATATCCTGCATATTTTGCCGCCTCGACCGGGGATATGGAAGCTGCCATCTTTGCCGGTCTCCGGATAGAACATAAAACAGTAACCACATCCGCCGCAGAGACGCATACAGAAATAAGAAGCATGTTCAGCCAGCTCCATCCGGACGGACGTATGAAATAACTCACAACCCCACCGACAGTCAGCCCCACCGGAATTCCTGCTGCACTTAACATAATTCCTTCCATACGTACCATCCTGCGTATCTGCCTTTTTGTCATTCCAATGGTACGGAGCTGTCCAAACTGGCGGATGCGTCCTACTACAGACAGATAAAACACACTATATATGACCAGTACGCTCACAAGAAGAATCCCGACACATACTCCTGCGATCGCAACCGTCTCCTGCGCCTGCTGTTCACCGCCGGGCAATGTATCCATAAAGAAGTTATTTACATTGACATTTCTTCTTTCTACTCCCAGATCGGTTCCAAGAGAGTATACTGCATCCTCAAATTCCGCCTGAGTCATCTCTTCCGCACCATTCAGACAGACAATCCCCTGCCATAAGACGTCTTTCAGCTGACTCCCATTCACGGCATACGCCTCCGAAAACACAACCGTGTAAACCGACATATTATCCTCTGCATGAAAGATACCAGAGATCGTATACTCCTCCGTTGTACCATCCAGCCAGGTAAAAGAAACCTTTTCTCCCGGTTCCGGCGTTATTCCAGCCAGACTACAGTATGCATCCGGCAGCAGGATTTCTTCTTCCGTTTCCGGCATCCTGCCCTTTTTTGGCGTAACCGGCTCCAGATCCACTCCCTTATCCTTCAACGGCTCACTGGTATATGCCACAGGAGATATCATGATTCCTTCAATTTCAACGCCCTGCCCCTGCTTCATTCCCAATACATAACTGGTTTGTTCTCCCTCTGCAGCCATATCGGCCAATTGCTCCTCACTCAGTCCATAATAGATAACATGCTGCATGTTCTCCACCTGTCGCTTTGTTGCTGTATTGAGCTCGGCATAAAATAATGACATCACCATCAGAAGACTGACCGACAGCACGATCGTAAGGATAACAAATACATTCCTCAGCCGGCTGCTCTTCACACTCCGCCATGCGAGACCGCGGATATAACCGGAATTATTGTTTTCCGATATTCTTCTCTGCCGCCTCATGCACCCCACCTGCTTTCTGTAATCCGCCCATCCTCAATACGTATGATACGGTCCGCTGTCTGGGCAATCTCCTCATTGTGAGTGATCATAATAACCGTCTGGTTAAATTGCCTGCTTGACATTCGGATCAACCCAAGTACATCCTGACTGGTCTTTGAATCCAGATTCCCGGTGGGTTCATCACATAATAATATGGCAGGTCGTGCAGCCAGGGCCCTTGCGATCGCTACTCTCTGCTGCTGGCCCCCGGACAGATTATTCGGCATATCAGTAAGCTTCTCCTGAATTCCCAGAAGACGGATCACACGCCTGATATAGTCTTCATCCGGGCGCTCTCCGTCAAGAGATACCGGCAGGATAATATTCTCATAGACATTTAAGATCGGCACCAGATTATAATTCTGAAACACGAACCCGATCCGCCGCCTCCTGAATATTGTCAGGCGCTCGTCATTCAGCCCCGAAAGCCTCTTTCCCGCTATGATAACTTCACCTTCTGTCGGCACGTCCAACCCTCCCATCATATTGAGGAGGGTAGACTTGCCGCTTCCGCTCGTTCCCACAACAGCGACAAACTCTCCCTCCTCAACAGACAGCGACACACCGTCCAGGGCACGCACAATATTCGGTTCTTTCCCATAGTATTTTTTCAGATTCTCTGTGACCAGAATACTCATTCTCTGTTCTCCTTTCCTGATGCTCTTCAGATAATACTAAAAGGATATCAGGGAATTGTTTCAGAAAAGTCTCGGAAAAGGAAAACTATTTTGAAGTATTCATAAGTTCCCCTGCGTTTAAAAGATAGATGCTCACAGTGGTGCCTTTCCTTTCCCCTGCGCTGATTTTCAGATAACCGTTTTCCTTTTCCAGAATCTCCCTGGTCAGATAAAGACCAATGCCAACGCCTTCTGTCTTTGCAGCCTTCTCCTCCCGGAAGAAGCGTTTGCACACATCCGCCGCATGTTCCGGTGAGATACCTATACCCTCATCCTTTATCTCAATCTTTGTATATATCTCGAACCGCTCGGAATTCACCGTAACAACACTGCCGGAAGAGGAGTATTTTATTGCATTGTCCAACACATTAAAAAGAGCCTCCACCGTCCACTTTTCGTCGCACAGCAGGCTCGTATCTTCTTCGCAGAGTATTTTCAGAGAAATCTTCTTTTCCGCTGCTTTTCCCCTGATACTCTGCAGGGTCCTGCCCATCAGGCAGCGAAGAGAGACCACATCCGGATGAAGGGAAATGACATTCTGTTCCAATCTGGACATGCGAATCATTGCCTGCACCAGAAAGTCAAGCTTTCCCACCTGGTCTTTCAGTATCAGCATGCACTTTTCCCGTTCTTCTTCCGTAATCACAGGATTCATAGCAGTGTCGCAATACATCATGATATTTGCGACCGGCGTCTTAAGCTGGTGGGAAAGATCTGAGATGATCTCCTGCACCTCTTGTTCCCTCGCTTCGCTTTTCCGTGCTGCCGCCGCAGTGATCTCCTCTAACCGTTTTAACTTCATCTGCACTTTTGACAGCAGCGTATCCCTATCCATGTCAAAGGCTTCCTTAGACTTTCCATTCAGTACAGCATCGATGCTCCTGCACGTCTCTTCTGCAAAAGATATATACTTTCTTCGCATATGCAGCCAGATACCCGCTGACGCTGCGCCGAGAAGCACAAAAAATAAAATAACTGACGTCATAATAAAAAATACTGTCCTGTCATCCATCTTCATTCTCCTGTCCACTGATATCCGGTTCCGTAAATCGTCCTTATATATGTGTATTCCCTGTCGGCGATCTTTGAACGCAGTCTGCTGATAAATATTGTCAATGTATGTTCGTCTACATAATTTTCTTTTTTATCCCACAAAGCTTCTAACAGGACTGCCCGGGTAAGGAGAATTCCCGGATTATCACAGAATTTCTTCAGAAGTTTAAATTCGGTGGGGGTAAGTGTGAGCTCATCTCCTTTTTTCCACACCCGCCATGACTGAAAATCTATTTCCAGATTTCCCACTTTGGTTCGCTCCTTCTTCTCATTCCCCACCCAATATCGCTTCAACACAGCACGTACCCTCTGAATCAGTATCTGCACGTTAAAAGGCTTTGTGATATAATCATCTGCTCCATTCTCAAATCCCTTCATTATATCTTCATCCAGATCTCTCGCTGTCAGAAAGATTACCGGGATATCACGCTCCTTTCTTAAGCTTCCTGCGAAAGCAAATCCATCCCCGTCGGGAAGATTCACATCAAGGATCAGGAGCTGCCAGTCATCTTCTGATCCCGTTCCTGCCCGCCGCGCATCCTTCAGCTTTCTCTTTGCGTCCTTCAGATCAGATGCCGTATCCGCAGAAAATCCCGCCAGCTCCAGATTAAACTTCACTCCTTGCGCCAGGACATCATCATCTTCTACAATAAGTATTCGCTCCATTTTTTACTCCTTATCCGGTCTAATCCTGTCTTCGGGCCCTTCTGCTTTCTGACACTTGCAGAATGTCCGCGCTTCCTGCTACACTATATCCGATATGTTATAATATAACCGTTCTCTTTGCAACCAACAGCGGCGAAATTGCCGCCGCCAGAAAAAATGAAAGGTACTATCATGAACCATCCGTTTGAATATGAGATCATATACAGCAGCCGGAAAACCATCGCAATCCAAGTGACGCGCGACGGCCGCGTACTCGTGCGCTCTCCCCGGCGCTGCTCCCGTTCCTATATCGATACTTTCATCTCTGAAAACGAGCGCTGGGTACTGAAACACCTTGCCCGCACAAAAGAACTGAAAGAACAGCAAGAGGCGGTCGCTTCCCCACATCCGCCGCTCTCTGCAAAAGACCGCAGCCGCTACATCGAAATCGCAAGGGATATCTTCACCCGCAAGACAGAATATTATGCCCGCATCATGGGCGTCTCCTACGGCCGCATCTCCATCCGGGAACAGAAGACCCGGTGGGGAAGCTGCAGCAGTACAGGCAACCTTAATTTCAACTGGCGGCTCATCCTCGCCCCTGAAGAAGTGCTGAACTATGTTGTTGTTCACGAACTCGCCCACCGCAGGGAGATGAACCACTCAAAGGCATTTTATGCCATCGTGGAATCTGTTCTGCCGGATTATCGTACAGCGCGGAAATGGCTGCGGGATAAAGGGCAGACGCTGTGGGAGATGGTGTAGTTTTCTCTTTGTCAAAAATGCCGAAAATGAAATTACCTGTATTTCCACATTGTAGCTCTTCCAGCGTCGGAAAATACGGCATCTGATTTCTCAGAACGGATAGAGGCGCAGCCCGCGTATGGACTGCGCCTCTATTCTATTCATGAATATTTCCTATTTGATTCACTTAACGATTATTTTATGCCGATCTCTTTGAGCGTCTGGTACACCCGCGACACCGGAAGTCCCACCACGTTATAATAATCTCCATCAATCCGGTCGATATACGCGGCAAACCTTCCCTGTATACCATAAGCCCCCGCCTTGTCCAGCGGGTCTTTCGTCGCCACATAGGCGCGTATCTCATCTTCAGTCATGGCATTGACATATACTTTCGTTCCCACCGGATAGTTGATCACAGTTTTCTTTCCGTCCGATCCGAAATCAAGAACAGCCACGCCGGTATACACCCAGTGTTCCCGGCCCTGCAGGCATGTGAGCATGCGGACTGCATCTTCTTCATCCGATGGTTTCCCCAGTATTTCATCATCGAGCACAACTATAGTATCTGCGCCGATGATGACGGTATCTTCAATATCACCCTCAAGTTCTGAAGCCACATTCTCCGCTTTCATAAGAGAGAGCTCTTTTACGATTTCCTCTGGGATACTGCTCTTATATCTTTCTTCCTTAACACTGACTCTGACCTCAAACTCCACGCCAATCTGCGCGAGAAGTTCGCTCCTTCGCGGAGAAGCCGAGCCGAGAATGATACGTTTCTTCATATTTATTTACTCTCCTTTTTCTGCAGCGTTTCACTGCTGTTTTTATCTCAATCTGACCGCTGTGCTGCGGCAGGCTGTTTCTTCCCGTACTTTCTGAAAATATGCCGCAGCATCACAACCGCACAAATGCTCAGGATCAACTCCGCCGCAAACTGTGCATAGGCAAGTCCATACAGCGGGAACAGCCGATTCAGTATAACGAGTGCGGGAATCTCCAGCACGACCTTTCTCATAATCGCGAATACGAGCGCATATCTGCCCAGACCCAGCGCCTGAAATACACCGACTGCCAGGAAATCAATACTCAAGAATACGATCCCCAGGCAGAAACCTCTCAGAAATGCAGATCCGTATGCTATGATCGTCTCATTCTTCATAAACAGGCTGATCAGCACATCTGCCCCCACATAATATCCTACAGTCACCACGGCCAAAGCCGGCACTATGAGCTTGAGTGCAAACAGGATCGTATCTTTCATCCTCTTTATATTTCCTGCGGCAAATGTATAACTTATCAGCGGCATGATTCCCTGAGAAAACCCCAGCGCCACCTGCATTGGAACCATATAGATCTTGTAGGTGATCCCCATAGCCGCCACGGCGTCAGCTCCGTATGCAGAAGTAAAGTTGTTCAGAATTGTCATCCCCGTCACATTCAGAAGATTCTGAATCGAAGCCGGGATGCCGACGCCGCACACTTCTATGATAATCCGCTTTTTCAAACGGAATTTTCTCGGATTAATGCAGACAAATGTGTTCCCTCTCTTTACATAAAGAAGCACAAAGAAATACAGGCATGCCACACAGTTAGACAGAAAAGTGGCAAGCCCCGCTCCCGCCGCTCCCATGTTCAGCCCCCATGGAAGAATAAAAATCGGATCTAAGATAATATTGAGCAGACAGCCGCTCATCGTTCCGATGCTGGCATGAAGAGCCGCGCCTTCTGACCGTACCAGATACGCCATGACCACGTTCAAAATTGCCGGCATTGCTCCCAGATAAACAGTCCATAACATATATCCCTGCGTCGCTGCCCGGGTAGTCGCGTCTGCCCCGATAAGCGTCAGAAGCGGAGTGTGCAGAAGGCCGCAGAGAAGCCCGAAAATCACGCCGCATATAAGAGAACAGTAAAAGCCGAAAGCTGAGCTTTCCGATACCGTTTCATAATCTCTTCTCCCGAGCGCCCTGCTCATCATACTGGATGTTCCCACGCCGAACAGATTATTCACAGCATTAAATGCCAGCAGTACCGGCGCCGCCAGAGATACCGCGGCATTTTCCACCGGATCATTCATCATGCCTACAAAGTAGGTGTCCGCCATATTGTAGAGCACCATAACAAGGGAGCTGAAGATCATCGGAACAGCAAGTTTTGCCACTGCCCCGGGAATCGGGGCTTTTTCAAAGAGTTGTATCTTCTCGTTTTCTTTCATCTTAATGTCATCACTTTCAGTATAATATAGTCAGCGCTCCATCTCCTGCCATGCTTTCCGCAGCAATTCCGGTTCCCGCACAAGACGACATGCCCCTGCCGCCATACATTCAGCCGCATAAACCATCCCTTTCTGTCCGATGCTCATACCCGCCTGTGCTGTCGCCGCCCAGTGGTGCAGAGGGGTTCCCTTGCACATGGCAGCTGCGCTCAACATGATCGTGGGAACTGTATGACTTACATCTGATACATCTGTTCCTATAGACAGCGGTACCGGTTCATCTTCAAGAGGCTCAAGTCCTGTAAAATACTCTCCTTTGTTATCGAATCCTGCCGCTTCGGATATCTCTTTGGCAAATTCCAGCTCTTCTTCTGTATAAGACGGCGCCGGAATCTTTGTCATCTCTTCGTAAAAAATCTCCGCCAGAGTCCGGTTCACTTTCATCTCCTTATTACAGGTCACCCGCTCGATTTCAACCCTGGTTCCGGTCATAAGCGCTGCTCCCCTGGCGCAGCTGTCCACTCTCTCTGACGCATCTCCAGTTCTCTCCCACTTATTTGACCGGATAAAATAATTCGTAGATGCATAGACCGGCACGATGTTTGCCGGACCGTCCGTGTTCGTATAAGTATAGTGCATCCTCACGTCATCTGCCACATGTTCTCTCAGGTAATTAACTCCCACATTCATCAATTCCGCCGCGTCCAGCGCGCTTCTCCCCATCTCGGGATGTTTTGACGCGTGCGCCGCCGTTCCGTAGAATTTATAGTTCTTGATATCCTGTGCCTGCCAGATATCGTAGCTTACACGGTTCCGGTCGAAAGGATGCCATGTTACAGCTACAGACAGATCGTCGAACACTCCCTGCTCATTCATCCGGATCTTTCCGACCACGATCTCCTCCGCCGGGCAGCCATACACACGGATTGTTCCCGGAAGATTTTCAGTCTGCATTCTGGCCTTCAACTCACATGCTGCACCTGCGCAGGCTGTTCCCAACAGATTGTGTCCGCACCCGTGCCCCGGTCCTCCGTCCTGCCTCTGTTCCGGTACACATGCCTGCCCAAGTCCCGGCAGAGCATCATATTCTGCAAGGAACCCTATAACTGGTTTTTCAGTGTCCTGTCCGCTGGCTTTTTCTCTTCCGTTCCATTCGCGGTTAATCCATTCCGCCACAAACGCAGTTTCAAATCCTGCCAGTTCCCATCTAATATCAAAGCCTTCCTCTTCAAGGAAATCAGCCAGCGCACGGGAAGACTGATATTCCTTCAACGACAGCTCCGGATGCCGGAAAATATAATCCGCCGTTTTTTTCATCTTTGCTTTTAGTTCTTCTCTCATTTTTACTCTTATAAATCTTCCGTCCTATATACTGTGTACCCCTCATAGTAATAGCTGTGGTCGATTCCTTTCATATAGATTTCACGGCTGTACGTCTCATCCGTCAAAGCCGCTTTGAGGACATGTTTAATCTCGATATCTTTTACAGGGCTCCGCTCCATAGCCATAAGATAATCTTCCTTATCCACTTTGCTCCAATCTACAACCCTTCCAATCTCTGTTTTCAAAAGAAGATCAAGCCATATACGTGTACTGCGTCCATTTCCCTCCCTGAAAGGATGTGCTATATTCATCTCCACATACTTTTCTATAATTTCATCAAACGTGTTCTGAGGCATTTTGTCGATGTTCTCAAGCGCTGCTTCCAAATACATCACCGGAGCGAATCTGAAATTTCCTTTCGCCAGATTCACTGTCCTGATTTCACCGGCGAATTCATAGATGTCCTCAAACAAATATTTATGGATCGCTCTCAACGCTGAAAATTTGCCTGCTTCAAGAAGATCAAGCGTACCGCTTTCAAATAGTTCTGCCGCTTTCTTTTTACTTATGCGTTCCTCTTCGCGGGCAAGATCTGCGGAACTATCAAGCCCCAGCTTATTTTCTAGTGCCATATTACACGTCACCTCCGCTGTCAGATTGTCTGTCCACTACAGCACATTATAACACTATTCCTGCGCTGCTTCTATAATCTCTTCCGGGAATCCGGCAAACTCCAGCAGTTTCACGGCATTCTGCGAGGTAGCCGGTCCTTCCAGGATCTTATAGCTGAACGCGATATCATCCTTCCCGATTTCTTCACTGAAATGGTAATTCAGATAATCATCTCCGAGAAGCTCCGTCAGCTCTTTGTCATGTGTAGCCACAAGAGCAATGCAGTTCTTATCTCTTAGATACTCGAGGATTGCTCTCGATGCCCGAATGCGCTCCCCAGTATTGGTTCCCCGCAATATCTCATCAATGGCGCAGATTGTTACCCGTTCCTCTGTAATGCTGTCAAGAATCCGCTTCAGATATCTGATCTCGCGGATAAAATAGCTCTCCCCTGCCATCAGGTCGTCTCTCACGGCCATGGACGTGATCACTTCAGCCGTCGGCATCACAAAACGCTTTGCCGCACATGTGTTGATCGCCTGTGCAAGTACGGCATTAACGGCAACCGCTTTAATAAATGTCGATTTTCCCGATGCGTTGGAACCGGTGATCAGGCAGCTCTTTTCGACAGCAAAATCATTTGCCACCGGATCTTTGATGAGCGGATGATATACTTCCTTCATTTCCAGTCTCTTCTCTTTCGCATACTCCGGAATGCAGCACCACGGCAGAGACTTCCGAAATGACGCCGTACTGATTGCCGCGTCAAGTTCTCCGATACAGCGGTACACCGTCAGATAGTTTTCCACATTATTCAACAACCGCTTCATTACTTTATTATATGTGGTAATCTGCAGTGACCTGCTCCCACCACTTAACCTGACGGTTTGAAGTGGGGGCTTCCTGTTCAATAGCCCCTATGGGCTAAGTATCAACAGGCTATCCCCGCCAGTCCGGCGGTTCTTTTTTATTTATCGCCCGGATACGGGCATCTTTTTCTGCGCTGTTATGCGCATAATAATCGTTTTCCTTCTTCCCGGATGTTGATCGCCGCGTTTACATCCCTGTCCATATGATTTCCACAGCTGCAATGATAGGTCCGCTCAGATAATGCCAGTGTTTCTTTTACCTTTCCGCATTTGCTGCATTTCTTGCTGGATGGATAGAATCGGTCTGTCTTTACGAGTACTTTCCCCCGTTGTTCTAATTTGTAGGAAAGTATATTCAGAAAATTTCCATACCCATTATCCATGACGCTTTTCCCGAAATTCAGGTTCCGGCTCATTGCTTTCAGATCCAGATCCTCCACTGCCACAGCATCGTATTCCTCTGCCAGTCTAAAGCTGAGCTTGTGATGGTAATCCTTCCGTTGATTTCTGATCTTTTCATGACATCTTGCCACCTTCCGCTTCTGCTTCTGATAGTTCCGGCTGCCTTTCCGGCAGT
>DWXI01000183.1 GCA_019119265.1 Candidatus Mediterraneibacter intestinigallinarum
ATACTCTCTAATAAGAAATCATATCTATTATGTGAGCGAGGTGAAAAAGATGGAATTTGCCATTCAGAAAACATTGTCTGCAGATGAAGTCAGACTTGTCCGAAAAAAATTGAAATTAAAACAAAAAGAGATGGCGGGACTTATCAACGTATCTGTGAAGACAATCGAATATTGGGAGAGTGGCAGAACACAGGTGAAAGGAGCGGCGGCATCCCTTCTCTGTATTCTCAGGGAAAGAACGTGGCTTTTGGATGAACTGGAGATACCTGGGAAAAAATATCCGCTTCGGCTTTTCTATATGTATGAAAACCGGCTTTGCACTGTCATTGATGTAGATGAACGGGCGCAGCATGTTATAATAAAAAACTTTGTTACAGACCCGGTATTCCGCGCGTTTGGGAAAAACGAACATCCGACGTACAAAGAATATGAGGAATTCCTTGAATCCAGATGTTTTCCGCGAACAAGAGATAAGATGAAGATCATGCTGCAGGAACTGAATCTTCCGTTTTATGATCCGTTTATGATTATCCAGAAAACGGAAGGACGTATGGCAGAGGATAATTTCTGGATCAAGATTGAGAGGTGAAGAAATATCTATCACCGCAACATTCCCCAAGATAACAAAAGTGTCCGAAAGGTGTCCGAGATGATAAAAGCGGAGAGCCCTGAACGGCGAAAACCCGCTAACCACAAGGGCTAACGGGCTTCGTGTTTTTATAGTTATCTAAAGGAATGAGAGTAAAGTGTGACATCCCGGTTCCCCGGGATGCCAATACTTTATGAGGGGGGAGATAGTTGTTTTATCAACTATCTGTTTCATAGTATAGACAGAAAATGTGTCCAAAGTATGTTTAAACTATAAAAGAAAAAGAAAATACCTTATGAAAATCTTAATTCATTTTATTCGAATCCGGTTTCCGGCGTAAATTTTATCCGGATCAGATATGCCGTTCAGGCGCGTCAGGGCACTGACCGTTGTTCCGAATCTCCGGGCGATCTCGCTGAGGGTATCGCCTGGCTGGATTGTATAATATTGTGTGGAGGAATCGACGCCGGTTCCGTTTTCAGGTACTTTTAACGTATTTCCGGCATAGATCTTATCAGGATCAGAAAGTTTGTTAAGCTGCGTAAGAGCAGTTACTGTTGTGCCATAGCGCCGGGCAATTCCGCTGAGGGTATCTCCCGGCTGGATCACATAAGTGATATACTCGGGAACCGGCGACGGAAAGGGCGAAGAGGCGGAAAGGTGATTCAGACCGGCCTTCTTTATGACCGAAGGATAGTCTGTATATCCCAGATCCAGATCCACATTCCCGGTGATTCCGGGAACACTCCCGGTACTTGTATATTGCCAGATGCCACAGTCTGTTCCGTCGAATCGGTCTGCATAACGGGCATACCAGTACGCATATCGTTTTGAAAGTTCTGTTCCCAGATAAGTATCAAGGAAATTGCGGTTTGTATAAAACATGGCATAGTAACCTTTTGCTTCTATCCGGTCACAGAAGCTTTTCACTACGTTTTTAGCCAGGGCGGGGGTAAATGATACGCCCTGTTTTTCGATATAATCTGCAGACGCCTGCTCAATGTCATAGCAGACCGGATAATCCAGGCGGTATTCTGAAATAATGTCGATGCATCCGTCAGCCTCCTGCACTGCTTTTTCGGGAGAAAAGGCATAGCAGAACCAATAGACTCCGACAGGAAGTCCGATCCGGTTGCATTCGGATGCATTTCTTCGGAATTGTTTGTCTATGGTGTTATAACCGTATCCGGCTCTGAGCATTGCAAATTTGTAGCCTGCGGCTTTGACTCGTTCCCAGTCTACTTCTCCCTGAAATTCACTGACGTCCAGTCCTTTTATACTCATTTATATTAATAACTCCTTTCGTTTCATATAACGGTTGTCGGGATACTCTGAAAGCTAAAGTATTTAATTCAATATATGCCGGAAATGGGTGAAGGGTGTGCAGGCTGTTTCATACGTTGCAAATGAATGGCTAAAAAATTATAATAATAAAAAGGTATATTTCTGGATAATACAAGGATGGAAAGAATAATGAAATTTTCGCATGAACTTATCGTACCGGAAGAGGGATTCCCGTTTAAATTGTTTGTTTTTGAGGGCGGCGGAGGAAATTATTACCGGGAAAAACACTGGCACAGATCGATTGAAATCTTTGCGGTATGCGCAGGTGAACTGGAGTTTTTTATTGATGACAGGAGATGGCATCTTACGCCGGATAATTTTATGATCGTAAATTCCAATGAAGTACATTCGATTGATTCGCCTTTGCCAAATGAGACGATCGTGCTTCAGATTCCCCTGAAACTGTTTGAGGAGTATTTTACCGGAGAACAGTTTATATGGTTTTCCCATGAGCCGGGCAGAAGAGACGAACGATTTATGGAGCTTATCAGGAAATTATACGGAACTTACTGTGAAAAATCCTGCGGCTATGATATGAAGATGAAGAGTATTTTCTATCAGATCATGTATCTGCTCGTGAAAGACTACAGGCTTACAGAAGTAGATGAGTCTTTTGTGAGAAAAAATAAAAACCTCAACAAATTGTCTGCGATTACGTCTTATATGAAAGAAAATTATACGGGCGACCTGACTCTTGAGGAGGTGGCGCAGATTTTTGATTATTCTCCGAATTATCTTTCGCGGATGTTTCAGAAATATGCAGGGATTACGTTTAAAAGCTATATACAGAGCGTCAGGCTCGGGTATGCGGTAAAGGATTTGGAGGACGGCAGATACAGCATTACGGAAGTGGCGCTTAAGAACGGATTCTCAGGAAGTAAGGCTCTTGCCAGGGCGTTTCAGAAGAAGTATGGAATGCTGCCCAGCAAATATAGAGAATATATAAGGAGATAGAATGGTAAAAGATAAGAAATGGGCATAAAATAGCTAACTATTTGGTCGATAACGGGAAACAGAGATGATAAAATGACCTCAAGTACAGCGGGGATACGGTCGCATACAATGCGGTCGCAATATGCCGCCTCGCATAAGGAGGTCGTAATATGAAGATTCAGGAACTGACGGATGCATCCTTTGGCAAATACGGAAAAGTGGTCACAGAATTCTCTTTTGAGAAGATCTTAAAAGAGATGGAGCACACTCCGCTGCCGAAGGATGTTGTTTATGTACCGTCTGTAGAGGCGATGGAAGTTCTGACGGAAGCAGTCGATGTCTGCCGGAAGGGCTTTGGCGGTCTGCCAATCCAGATCGGGTACTGCAACGGGAACAACCATAAGCTGAATGCATTTGAGTATCACAGAAGCTCGGAGATTGATATTGCTGTCACAGATCTGATCCTGCTGCTTGGGTGCCAGCAGGATATCGAAGAGGACGATACATATGATACATCAAAAGCAGAGGCATTCTTTGTGCCGGCAGGAACAGCGGTCGAGCTTTATGCAACCACGCTTCATTATGCGCCCTGCTCCGCGCAGGAGGGCGGATTTCGCTGTGTGATCGTACTGCCGAAAGGTACCAACGAGGATCTGACTTTTGAACCTGCGAAAGAAGGGGAAAACCGGCTGCTGACCGCAGTGAACAAATGGCTGATCGTCCATGAGGAAGGCAAAATAGAAGGCGCTTTCTGCGGACTGAAAGGCGAGAACCTGGAGGTGTAGGAACGATCACAGTGAATATTATCACAGGATGACATAAAAGAGCACGGTAACAAAAAGTATATATTATATACCGCAATGGCGGTGAAAAGAAAGAGAGGAATCAACTATGAACAACATGCCAGAACTGAAAATCGGAGTTGTCGCAGTAAGCCGCGACTGTTTCCCGGAGAGCCTGTCTGTAAACAGGAGAAAAGCACTGATCGATGCGTATGAGAAGAAATACGGTAAAGGAACAGTCTATGAGTGTCCGATCTGTATCGTGGAGAGTGAGATCCATATGGTGCAGGCACTTGAGGATATCAAGAAAGCAGGGTGCAATGCACTTGTTGTATATCTTGGAAACTTTGGCCCTGAGATATCTGAAACATTGCTTGCGAAACATTTTAATGGACCGAAAATGTTTGTGGCAGCAGCAGAAGAGACTCAGAACAACCTTGTACAGGGGCGTGGCGACGCATATTGCGGTATGCTCAATGCAAGTTATAATCTGAAGCTGCGTAATGTGAAAGCGTACATACCGGAGTATCCGGTGGGCACTGCTGAAGAGTGCGCAGATATGATCCACGAGTTTGAGCCGATCGCAAGAGCTGTCGTGGGTCTTAATGATCTGAAGATCATCAGCTTCGGACCGAGACCGCTTAACTTCCTCGCATGTAATGCACCGATCCAGCAGCTCTACAATATCGGCGTTGAGATCGAAGAGAACTCCGAGCTGGATCTGTTCGAGGCATTTAATAAGCATGAAGGCGACGAGAGAATTCCGGATGTTGTAAAAGAGATGGAAGAAGAACTTGGAGAAGGAAATAAGAAACCAGAGATCCTTACGAAACTGGCTCAGTATGAGCTTACATTAAAGGACTGGATCGAAGAACACAGAGGGTATCGCAAATATGTCGCTATTGCAGGAAAATGCTGGCCGGCGTTCCAGACGCAGTTCGGATTCGTTCCGTGCTATGTGAACAGCCGCCTGACCGCTCAGGGAATCCCGGTATCCTGTGAAGTAGATATTTACGGATGCTTAAGTGAGTTCATAGGAACAGTAGTAAGCAAGGATACGGTCACACTGCTGGATATCAATAACACAGTTCCGGATGATATGTATAAAGAAAGCATCGAGGGCAAATTCCCATATACACATAAAGATACATTTATGGGATTCCACTGTGGAAATACAGCATCAGGAAAACTTACTTCCTGTGAGATGAAGTATCAGCTTATCATGGCGCGCTCACTGCCGGAAGAGGTGACACAGGGAACGCTTGAAGGAGATATCAGACCGGGCGACATTACATTCTATCGTCTGCAGAGCACATCAGACAATAAACTGCGTGCGTATGTGGCGCAGGGCGAGATCCTTCCGGTTGCATCAAAATCCTTTGGCTCTATTGGTGTATTTGCAATTCCGGAGATGGGAAGATTCTACCGTCACGTGCTGATTGAGAAGAACTATC
This sequence comes from Candidatus Mediterraneibacter intestinigallinarum, assembly GCA_019119265.1. GTDB lineage: Bacteria > Bacillota > Clostridia > Lachnospirales > Lachnospiraceae > Mediterraneibacter > Mediterraneibacter intestinigallinarum. The sequence continues at coordinate 5,103 of DWXI01000183.1, forward strand.
CGCATCACGGTGCCGTTGCGTTCGGACATTACGGAAAAGAACTGTTCGAAGTATTCAAATATATCGGAGTTCCGGTAGAAGAGATTGGCTACAATCAGCCGGCAGGAGTGAGATACCCGACAGAGAATCCGTGGGGGTAATGAGCATCGGGAACGCAGTAAAATCAGCTTTTGCTGCGTTCCGGAAGGAGGAAATGACATGTTTTTTATCGGTGTGGATCTCGGAACATCTGCAGTAAAGCTTCTGCTGATGGATGAGAATGGGAAGATCCATAAGATCGTATCAAAAGAATATCCGCTCTATTTTCCGCATCCCGGCTGGTCGGAGCAGAAGCCGGAGGACTGGTTTGAGCAGACCATGGCAGGTCTGAAGGAACTTACTGCAGAGTGCGACAAGAGTCAGGTGAAGGGCATCAGCTTCGGCGGTCAGATGCATGGGCTGGTCGCTCTGGATCAGGATGACAATGTGATCCGGCCGGCGATCCTGTGGAATGACGGACGTACTGGAAAGCAGGTTGAGTATCTGAATAATGTTATAGGAAAGGATAAAGTTTCTAAATACACTGCAAATATTGCATTTGCAGGATTTACAGCTCCGAAGATACTCTGGATGAAGGAAAATGAACCGGACGATTTTGACAGGATCGTGAAGATCATGCTGCCAAAGGATTATCTGGCATATAAGCTGTCGGGAAGTTTTTGCACAGAGTATTCGGATGCGTCCGGAATGTTATTGCTTGATGTGGAGCATAAGTGTTGGTCGAAGGAAATGATGGAAATATGCGGCATTACGGAAGAGCAGCTTCCGAAGCTGTATGAGAGCTGGGAACCAGTGGGGTGTCTGAAGCCGGAGATTGCAGAAGAGCTCGGATTGTCTGCGGGCGTAAAGGTGATCGCAGGAGCGGGCGACAACGCAGCAGCAGCTGTCGGTACTGCAACAGTGGGCGACGGCGGATGTAACATTTCCCTCGGAACATCGGGAACACTTTTTATCTCCAGCGAAAAGTTCGGAGTGGATGAGAATAACGCACTCCATTCATTTGCCCATGCAGATGGAAATTATCATCTTATGGGATGTATGCTCAGCGCGGCTTCCTGTAATAAATGGTGGATGGATGAGATTCTGAAGACTACGGATTATACAGGAGAGCAGTCGGGAATTACGGAACTTGGAGAAAACCATGTATTCTATCTGCCGTATCTGATGGGGGAACGTTCCCCGCATAATGATCCGGATGCGAGAGCTGCATTTATCGGAATGAGTATGGATACAAGTCGTGAGGATATGACGCTTGCAGTGCTTGAGGGCGTAGCGTTCGGCCTGAGGGATTCACTTGAAGTGGCGCGCAGTATCGGCGTGGATCCGCAGAGAACGAAAATCTGCGGCGGCGGAGCGAAGAGTCCGCTGTGGAGAAAGATTATCGCCAACGTGATGAATATGAAAGTAGACATTATCGAGAGTGAAGAAGGACCGGGATATGGCGCGGCTATCCTTGCCGCAGTCGGATGCGGTGTGTATCCTTCGGTGGAAGAGGCGGCGAAGAAACTGGTAAAAGTTGTAAAAACAGAAGAACCGGATAAAGAGCTGGTACAGAAGTATGAAGAAAAGTATCAGAAATTCAGGAAATTTTATCCGGCATTAAAAGGCATATATTAAATATAAAAATCCACTGTATCGATTTTCTTTTCGTACAGTGGATTTTCAGCTTATTACATCCATTGGATCTAGCCCCCTTTATTTAATTTTCTTATCTATGTAAAACTATTCTTTGAATAGTGTTTTTAAATATTATTTACCTTCCCATTGGACTATACCTCTTTTCTACAAAATTATTGGAGTTAGATTAAGTTTTTGGTGGTCCGTCCTCCTTATCTTTAGTTTTAAATCTTTCTTTCTTTTGATGTGTTTATAATAACTCATAATAAAACGAATGTCAATATAAAATCAGATAAAAAATATATAAAAATTAAATATACAGAAAATTCAGAAAATAATAAAAGATATAAGATATACAAAATAGAAAATGCGGGGTATAATCGTTGGAGAATAAAGTGGCAGGGAGAATGAGTTGTTACAATGGATAGAAGGAGAAAGATATTTCTGGCGCTAATGTGTTTGTGGATGATCTGTATTTTTGCTTTTTCGGCACGTTCTGGTGATGAATCAACGGATGACAGTTATCTGGCAGGCCGGGTCGTAGGGGAGTTGTTTGTGCCCGGATTTGATGAATGGAATGCGGAAAAGCAGCAGAAATTTGTGGAAAAGATCGATCATCCGGTGAGAAAAACCGCACATGCGACAGAGTATGCTATATTGGGGATTTTAGCTGCAGGAGCCTGTATTACGACGAAGAAAAAGGGGTGGAAGACGGTATTGTTCCCGTGGGGGATCGCTACTGCCTATGCTGTGACAGATGAATTTCATCAATTGTTTGTACCTGGGCGGAGCGGACAGATGACAGACGTGATGATCGACAGTGGCGGAGCATTAGTCGGTCTTCTGGCATTGCATGTTATACGAATGTTTATAGAAAATAGAAAGCTTCAGAGAAATAAAAAACAGAGTGCGATCTAATTTTCTATTGACAAACCAGATTTTTGAGATATAATGAAAGCGGATTGAAAAAAGCCAAAGCGAAGAACAGGACAGGACTCCCATGGTAACATGCTTTCAGAGAGTTTCCGGAAGGTGCGAGGAAACAGCAGAGTCAGGGGAGCTATCACCTGCGAGCAGTCAGGGCGAAAGGAATCTGATGAGAGATACGGATGGCAGATCTGATTAACCCGGACCGGAATTCCCCCGTTATAGGGAAATCTGTTAAACCGCGATGTAAAACCGGATGGTAGGGATGCATATGCGGGAGACAGGACAGAGAGACCGGAAATATCCGGTAACAGAAGTGGTAACGCGGAGGAAACAGCTTCGTCTTCTGACAGAGTAATCTGGCAGAGGACGTTTTTTTGTGCGATAAGCCCGGCAAGCGACTGCCGTGCTTGCAGGAGCAGGCATTTGCCGGGCAACGGACAGCGAACGGCTTTGACGTGAGCTGCTGCGGCAAGCGACTGCCGTGCTTGCAGGAGCAGGCATTTGCCGGGCAACGGACAGCGAACGGCTTTGATCCGAAAGCATCCGTAAAAGATGTTTTCTAACTTATTACAGTTTTCTTTAACAAAGGAGAGAGGATTATGAGCACTTTAGTAATCGTGCTGATCGCCGCTGTATGTCTGATCGCAGCATATGCGCTGTATGGACGATGGCTGGCAAAGAAATGGGGAATCGACCCGAAGGCAAAGACACCCGCAGTTCTTCATAATGACGGACAGGACTATGTGCCGACAGACGGATGGACAGTATTTGCCCACCAGTTCTCGTCAATAGCTGGTGCAGGCCCTGTCACCGGAGCGATTCAGGCGGCGGCATTCGGATGGCTTCCGGTTCTTCTGTGGATCATCCTTGGCGGTATTTTCTTCGGCGCTGTTACAGACTTCGGGGCTCTGTATGCAAGTGTGAAGAACGACGGTAAATCCATGGGACTTCTGATCGAGAAATATATCGGAAAAGCAGGACGTAAGCTGTTCCTAGGATTCTGCTGGCTGTTCTGTCTGATCGTTATCGCCGCGTTTGCAGATATGGTGGCTGATACATTTAACGCATATGTAGTGACAGACGGCGTGCAGACCCTTGCCGAAAATGCTACTGTAAACGGTGCGGCAGGAAGTATTTCTCTGTTTTTTATCCTGTTTGCGGTGGTATTCGGTGTGGTACAGCATAAAGTACATTTTACCGGATGGAAAGAAGTTGTGTTCGGACTGGTATGTACGGTGCTGGCATTTGTATTCGGTATGAATTTCCCGGTAATCCTTGGAAAAGATATGTGGGTATACATCGCATTTATTTACATATTTCTTGCAGCGGTGCTGCCGATGTGGTTTGTGATGCAGCCGAGAGACTATATGTCCACATTTATGTTTATTGGAATGATTGCCGGAGCAGTGCTGGGGCTTCTGTTTGCACATCCGACAATGAATCTTCCGGCATTTACGGGATTCCAGAATGAGAGCCTGGGTACACTGTTCCCGATTCTGTTTGTAACGGTTGCATGCGGTGCGGTATCAGGATTCCACAGTCTGGTATCATCCGGCACTTCATCCAAGACGATTTCAAATGAGAAAGATATGCTGAAAGTCGGATACGGTGCAATGGTCCTGGAAAGTCTTCTGGCGGTTATCGCCCTGTGTGTAGCAGGCGCAGCAGCAGGTGCGGATGGAACGGCAGCGGTGGGTACACCGTTCCAGATTTTCTCATCAGGAGTTGCGGGCTTCCTTGAGATGTTCGGCATTCCGGTTTATGTAGCCCAGAGCTTTATGACGATGTGTGTATCAGCTCTGGCATTTACTACACTGGATTCCGTCGCACGTATCGGACGTATGTCTTTCCAGGAGCTGTTCAGCACAGATGACATGGAACATGCAGAAGGCTGGAGAAAAATTCTGTGTAATAAATACTTTGCAACAATAATTACTCTGGTATTCGGCTATATCCTGACACAGGTCGGATATTCCAATATCTGGCCTCTGTTCGGAAGTGCTAACCAGCTGTTGAGCGCGCTTGTTCTTATTACGCTGTGTGTATTCCTGAAAGTAACAGGCAGAACGCTCAAGACGCTTGTACCGCCGTTTGTGATCATGCTGATCGTGACATTTTCAGCACTGGTGCAGAGGTTTATTTCTCTTGTAAAAGCATTTTCGGCCGGAACAGGAGTGTTCATGGTTGAGGGCCTGCAGCTTATCGTTGCTGTGCTTCTCATGATTCTCGGAGTAACGATCGTGCTTACTTCCGGAAAAGAGCTGATCAGGAAGAAAGCGGAAAAATGACAGAGAAACATTTTGCATAATAGACAGGAAACTGCAGAAATTCTTAATTCTGAGAATTTCTGCAGTTTCCTGTTTTTTTAAAATCGAAGGGGCAGGTAGAAATCTGACACGGAGTGAGTTTCAGATGTTATAATAAAAAAAATGCTGTACAGTACAATAAAAGCAGTAAAACAAAGCGGACGGTATAAGAAAAAGAGGAGAAGTAATATGAAACAAAAAGAACGGAGCAGTTGCGAGACATGTGCGTTTTATATATATGATGATGAGTATGAGGCATATCTGTGCGATATGAATATGGACGAGGACGATTATATGAGAATAATGTCTGACCGCTATTACCAGTGCCCCTACTATCGGAATGGGGATGAGTATGCTGTAGTTAGAAAACAGATGTAGGATCAGATATTCAGGAATGCAGAGACAATCTGCGGATCATCAGATGCAGGAGGAAATTAAAATGTTAACAGGCGCAAGAAAACAGGCAATATTATTTGATGTGGATGATACGCTTTATGATCAGACAGTACCTTTTAAAGAAGCTTATGCAGAATTTTTTGGCAAGAAGCCGGCTGTTCCTGCCGGAACAATTTATCCTGTTACAAGGAAATACAGTGATCAGGTATATTTTCAGGCGTTGGCAGGGCACATTACAATGGAAGAAATGTACATATACAGAGTTCAGAAAGCATTTCAGGAGTTCGGCATCAGAATTACCGACGAAGATGCACTTGGTTTTCAGAAGATTTATGCAGGACGCCAGCGTCAGATTCATATGTCGAAGAAAATGGAGGAGATACTTGAGTATTGTTCAGGAAAAACAGATTTGGGGATTATTACAAACGGACCTTCAGAGCATCAGTGGAATAAGGTGAAAAGCCTGCGGGTGGAGAGATGGATCCCTCATGAGAATATATTTGTGTCTGCAGATGTCGGAGCAGAGAAACCGCACAGGGAAATTTTTGAATACGCGGAACATGCCATGGGGCTGGAAGATGCGGAAGTATGGTTTGTCGGGGATGCGTATGAACTGGATATTAAGGGTGCGGTGAAGATGGGATGGAATACAGTGTGGATGAATCGGAGAGATTATGAAAAACCGAAGGATCATATATTAGTGTGGGAAGAGGTGAGGACAGAACAGGAGCTTATGATTGCGGTGAAAAGATTTATTGACTGTTGAAAGAGACAGGAAAATGGAATTGTCGGAGACGCAACCCAGGAGAACACATTGGCACTTTACAGTTAAGAAGTTGCCAAGAAATGCCCGGAACAGCATCCTGAAATTGAATCTTACATATGCCTGTGTTAATATAGCAGTGCACAGCGGAGGGGGAAAATCCGCGTGAATGTTTGCAACAGTCTATCCCTGTCGGACGGACTGCTGCATATATTAGGAGGATGTTATGGATAGACGGGAAAAAAGCCCCAGAAGAGTCAGACTGAATACAATGCAGATTGTAGCCCTGGGCTTTTTTGGAGTGATATTTTTGGGCGGCGTAATCCTGTGGCTGCCGATCTGTAATCAGAAGCCCATCGAATTTATCGATGCGCTGTTTACATCCGTGACATCGGTCTGTGTGACCGGACTTGTCACAGTGGTACCTGCAGAACAATACACCTTGTTCGGTCAGGTGGTAGTGATGATCCTCATCCAGATCGGAGGTCTGGGAGTGATCGCATGTATGGCGCTGTTTTTCCTTCTTTTAGGGAAAAAGATATCAATGAAGGGCAGGATCCTGATCCAGGAGGCTTATGGTTTGGATACTCTGTCGGGTCTTGTGAAGTTTATCATCCGCATTGTGCGGGGAACATTCATAGTAGAAGGGATTGGCGCAGTGCTTTTTTCATTTAAGTTTGTACCGGAGTTCGGACTGGCGAAAGGGATCTGGTACGGCGTTTTTCATTCTATTTCGGGATTCTGCAATGCGGGAATTGATATTATCGGAAACAGCAGTTTTATGAAATATGTTGATTCACCGCTGGTGAGCCTGACGACAATGTTCCTGATCGTGATGGGCGGTCTCGGATTCCCGGTATGGCACGATATCTTTGTGACAGCGAAGAAAGGAGCGGGGGAGAAAGGCGCGCGAAGAAGAATCTTTACAAGGCTTGGCCTGCAGAGTAAAATTGTACTTACGATGACTGCTTTCCTGATCGTTTTCGGTACAGTCGGATATTTTCTGCTGGAGTTTAACAATCCGGAGACGATGAAAGACCTGAGTGTTCCGGAGAAGCTGCTGGCATCTGCGTTTCAGTCTGTGACGACCCGTACCGCGGGCTTTGCATCGGTCTCGCAGTCAGGGCTTACAGAAAGTTCCAGACTGCTGGGATGTATCCTGATGTTTGTTGGCGGTTCCCCGGCAGGTACGGCAGGAGGTATAAAGACGACGACATTTGCAATGCTGATTCTGACGATTATTTCTGTTCTGAGAGGACATAAGGATACAGAGTGTTTCGGAAGAAGAGTCGATATGGACAGTGTACGGTCGGCGCTTACGATCACCCTGATCACGTTTACCTGCTGGCTTACAGCTGTGGCGGCAATGTCGATTTTTGACCCGCAGACAGAATTCCTGAATCTGATGTACGAGGCTTCTTCAGCTATCGGTACAGTTGGTCTGTCAGCTGATCTGACGCCTCATCTGACACGCGCAAGCCATGTGGTACTGATGCTTCTGATGTATATAGGAAGAATCGGGCCTCTTACGATGGCGCTTGTATTCGCCGGAAAATCAAATAAGAGCGATAAATTCAGGGAACTGCCTGAGAAGAAGATTATGCTTGGTTAAACATAAAATATTAAAAACAGTAGGAGAGTAGAAAAATGAGTAAACAATTTGCTGTACTTGGACTGGGAAGCTTTGGGTGGAGTGTGGCGCTGACACTGGAGAAGATGGGCGCAGATGTGCTTGTTGTCGATGAATCTTTTGAGAAGATACAGGAAATCTCCGAACAGGTATCATATGCACTGAAAGCAGATGTGGCAGACCCGGAGGCACTGGAAGCGCTGGGGGGAAGAAATCTGGACGGAGCAGTGATTGCTGTCTCCGAGAACTTTGAAGCAAGCATTATGGCGACGATGCTCTGCAAAGAGATGGGGATTCCGATGGTCCTGGCAAAGGCAAAGGATAAGCTTCAGGGAACAATCCTTAAGAAAGTGGGCGCAGATTCAGTTGTATATCCGGAGATAGAGATGGGAAGCCGTGTGGCTAAGAATCTGGTTGCAAAAGAGTTTTCCGACTGGATTGAGCTGTCTGAAGACTACAGTATGGTTGAGGCTGTGGTTCCGGAGCCATGGCAGGGAAAATGCCTTGCAGACCTGAAGGTGCGTGAACGCTTCGGAATTAACATAGTAGGTATTATTATTAATAAGCAGGTAGACGTTACATTTGATCCGAACGAGCCTCTTCCGGCGAACGGAATCCTTATTATGATCGGAGCCAATGACGTCCTACAGAAATTCGATACAAAGAAGGAACGCAGATAAATGATCACTAGTACCGCGAATGCCCAGGTAAAAGAGCTGGTAAAACTGATGAAGAAAAGCCGTGCGAGAGATGAGGCGCAGGTGTTCCTGATCGAGGGCCCCCGGATGGCGGGAGAACTTTCTCAGGATCCGGGCTGGCGTACAAAAATCGAGAAGATCTATCTTTCGGAGAGCTATGCCGCAAAAAACAAGAGCGGGTGTGAATCACTTGATAATACTGCGCCGGTGGAAATACTTTCGGATCCGGTGTTCGCTCATGTATCCGGTACAAAGACGCCACAAGGTATACTCGCTGTTGTGAAAAGAAAGACATATAATATGTCAGATATTCTCGGAAATGACCCGGAACACACCCATGTACTAATTCTCGATAATCTTCAGGATCCGGGAAATATGGGAACGATTTTCCGTACTGCAGAGGCAGCAGGGGTGACGGGGATTATCCTGAGCCATGACTGCGTGGATATTTATAACCCGAAGGTAGTACGCTCGACGATGGGAGCGGTGCTTCGTATGCCGTTCCTCTACGTGGATGACCTGCCGGGAACGATTGGTGAATTGAAGACAGCAGGAATCAAGGTTTATGCAGCTCATCTGAGAGGAAAGAGAGCGTATGACCAGGAAGATTATAAAACGGGCTGCGCTTTTCTGATAGGAAATGAGGGAAACGGGCTGCGGGATGAGGTGGCGGAATGCGCGGATCATTTCGTGCTCATACCTATGCAGGGAAAGGCTGAATCGCTGAATGCAGCGGTGGCTGCCGCTGTGCTCATGTTTGAAGCGGCCAGACAGAGAAGAAAGTAAAAAATGATATATAGATTTCTCAAAAGGATGTCTCTTATGGGACGTCCTTTTTTGTTAGATAAATTACATATATTAATTGAAAAGTTGTTATATTTCACACAAAACAAAAGATTTCAAAAAAATAAATGTAAATATTATAACAAATGTTATTGACATAACATTTAAAGAGTGATATATTTACAGTGTACCAAGTAAACAGAAAATGCGCATTGAAAAAAAGAAAATGAATGAAAATTCTAGGAGGAACCGAAATGTTAACAGTAAACGAGTTCGCAAAACATTTAGATCTGGCATATCTGGCGCCGAATCTTCAGAAAAAAGACATTATTGAAGCGTGTGATATTGCAAAAAAGTATCATGTAAATTCAGTAAATGTGAATTCCTGCTGGGCTGAACTGGTTGTAGATCAGTTAAAGGGCTCAGATGTAGGACCCAGTGCAGTGATAGGATTCCCGTACGGAGCAATGTCAACAAAATCTAAACTGTTCGAACTTCAGGAAATGGTCGATCTGGGATGTACAGCGTGCGACATGGTTATTAATGTCGGAGCCGTGAGAGACGGAAACTGGGATCTGGTTCGTCATGAAGTGAGTGAGTTTGTCAGAATCTGCGGTGATAAATGCGATACAAAACTTATTTTCGAGGTTGGATTCCTTACGGATGAAGAAATTGCAAAACTGACACAGATTTGCTGTGAGTGTGGGGTAACATATGTTAAGACTGCAACAGGATCTCAGGAATTCCCAACAGAACATCAGGTAAGGATCATGAAAGAAAACCTTTCGGGAAATACAAAGATCAAAGTTTCGGGTGTGCCGAGAACATTTACTATGGCGGCTGCACTTTATATGTTTGAACACCTGGGCGTGAGCCTCTGCGGAACGAGAAGTGCAGGCAGACTGGTTCAGGAATACAGTGATTATTTGAAAGAACTGGAAGAAGATAAATAGGAGGATGTCATGCAGATTGTAAATTATAATCTGGGTTCTCTTGTAGGAGGAGACATACAGATTGTTTCAAAAGATGAAAGCTATGTGAGAAGAGCGCTTCACCAGTCGATCAGCTTCGAGGAATATGAGTTTCTCCTTAAAACGATAAAATATATCGGAGCGAGCGACAGATTCAAAGATGTTATCGATCTTTTCAAAGTGCCTGAGGGTGAAACGCCGGCAGGATTTAAGATCGAATATAACATGAAGGAAAACCATTATTTGGAGATTGATCTTGTAAGAAATATTTCTTACGATAAGAACGGCAAGAAACGTCCGACTAAGTTTATTTTCTCCGCTGATACAGCGAATCCGTATGAAGTGGAGCCGATTAAAAATCTTATCGGAAATCTTACGTGTAATCCGGGTATTATCTATGACCTCTTCATCAATAATCCGGAAGCAAATGTAGGACATAAGTTTAAAACAAGAAACGAGGTTATGAAAGAGATTGCCGATATCCTCGGACCAGGATGTGATATCAGCGTAGAAGTAAACAACCCGTTTGCAGATTTTAATCAGATTTTGGAGGAAGCGGAGCAGTTCAGAGAGATGTTCTCGGACTACAGAATGGTGCTTAAGATTCCTCACACCGGTCCTGTCAACGCACAGAATGTGGGCGAGCTCCTTACAGGGAACAAACGTCTGTCAACACGCTGGAACCAGGCGAAGACGGCAGATTATCTGTACGGACATAATCTTGCTCTTAAGATGAAAGAGCATGGATTCCGTATCAACTATACTCTGATGTTTGAACCATGGCAGACCGGTATGGCATTACAGGCTAAACCATATTTCATTAACAGCTTTGTGCGTCAGAGATTTGGCGTAACAACATATATCAACGGACTTTTGACCGCTTATCAGAAGACATATGACGAGAGGTTCCTGAAAGATCTCCGCTCATTCATGATTCAATGGGACTTCCTGTCCAAGGACGATGAAGATGCAGATCTGCGTCTTGTGGAAAAAATGGCGCGTGAGACTATTCAATACAGGAAGATCAATGAAAAAGAAGGATTTGACGGTATGGACGGCGTGAGACACAATCTCAGAATGCTGCGTAACTGCAATCTGGATACAAGGTTGATCGTATGCAGTATCGAGGGATCCAGGATGTATCCTGAACTGGATAAACTGATGGCAGAACCTGAGTTCCAGGATATGACAGACAGAATCGTCATTACGACAGAACCGTCATATCTTGCACAGAATACCTCTTCGCCACAAATTATTACATATCAGAGAAGATTTATGAATGCTGCAAACGGTGAGAAGTAAGATAAACGAGGGCACCAGTGCAAATTGGTGCCCTTCTGCCATACAAACAGAAAGATGAGAATAACGTGGATAAGAAAAAATTTTTAGTGATCGCCGTTTATGTGGGCATTCAGTCTTTCCTGTTACAGCTTGTAGATCAGCTGATCGGAAAGTGTCTTGTCAGCGGAGGAACGAAAGGATTTGTATTTATTGCTTTTCAGGCCTGGGCATTATATTTCCTTCTTGGAAATTCATTAAAAGGGGCGGTGAAAGGAATCTGCGGATATATTCTTGGCATTATATTTGCGGTTATTATGTCGGCCGGTGCGGGGATGTTTTCCTGGATGGGGATCCTGGCGGTTCCTGTGACTGCGCTGATTGTAGTTCCTTTTATGATGTATTTTGAATTTGCGCCCTGGTGCATCAGTAATGTCGCGGTATTTTTTGTCGGAGCAGGAGCTTATTATGGTATCCTGAATTATGTGGACGGAATCAATGCTGTCCGGGCGGCGGGAATTGTAATGCTATATTGCGTACTGGGGCTTGCCAGCGGGTTTATGACAATACTGTTCCGCACACAATACGAAAGAAAAATCACAGGCATGAAAGCCAAGGAGGAGAAAAAATGAGTAAACTTGATAAACTCACACATATCAATGACATATGTCTGTTTGTGAAGGATTTTCAGGGAGCGCTTAAATTCTATACCGAGAAGTTCGGATTTAAGGTGAAACGACTTCAGCCGGATCCGGAGCATGCGAATTATGCAGAGTTCGATTTCCATGGAACGGCGGTTACATTATGGGATAAAAAAGGACTTTGCGAAGTTGTGGATCATAAATATATCGACGGAGAAGGTCATCATTTTATGATTGCAGTTAAAGTTCCCCAACTTCAGGATGTGGACGACATATCCGATGAACTTAAGAATAATGGGGTGAAATGTCTTACAGAGCCTACTACATATCCTTTTGGGTCGAGAGCAGCATATTTCCAGGACTGCGAAGGAAACGTCTGGGAAGTATTTGCCTGGGAAGAAGGAAACGGACCGGGGCTTTTGTAAGTGCAGCTTCAGAAACAGGAAACATTGAAGGAGGCAGTTTATGGCAAGGGCAGTATTAATCGTGCTGGACAGTGTGGGGATCGGAGAACTTCCTGACGCTGCGGAGTTCGGAGATGAAGGAACAAATACGATCCTGCATGTGGATGAATACCGGGGCGGTCTGAATATTCCGAATATGAAGAAGCTGGGGCTTTTCAATATCCGGGAGACAGGGCTTGTGCCGGTGGAAGATCCGGAAGGATGCTTTGGAAAAGCAGCAGAAAGAGGCAAAGCGAAGGATACGACGAACGGACACTTTGAGATAGCCGGTCTGGTAGTTAAAACTCCGTTTAAAGTTTTTGGAGATTCATTCCCGCCGCGTATTATCTCTGAACTGGAGAGGAGAATCGGAACAAAAGTAATCGGAAACTATCCGGCATCGGGAACTGAGATCATACAAGTGCTGGGAGACGAGCATGTGAGCACGGGATATCCTATCGTTTACCTGTCGGCCGACAGTCTGATGCAGATTGCCATGCATGAGAGCGTAATCCCTCTTGAACGACAGTATGAAATCTGTCAGATTGCAAGAGAACTCTTAAGCGGAGACGATACTGTGAGCAGAGTTATCTGCCGTCCATTCACCGGAACAAGCGGCAATTATTACCGTACCGAAAACCGCAAGGACTTCTCTGTGGATCCGCCGGGGGATACAGTCCTCGATCTGCTGAAGGAGAAGGGCAAAGATGTTATTGCCGTGGGGAAAATAGAGGATATTTTCAACAGGCGGGGAATCACAAAGATCAACCATACGAAAAATAATAAAACAGGGATTCAGGCCACGCTTGATTATCTGAATGACGATTTTGATGGTTTGCTGTTTGTGAATCTTGTAGATTTCGACATGCTATATGGACACAGAAATAATCCTCAGGGATATGCGGAGGCGCTTGAATATTTCGATTCATTTGTACCGGATATCATCAGCAGACTGAATGAAGAAGATATGCTGATCATCACAGCGGATCACGGATGCGATCCGACAACGCCAGGTACCGATCATACAAGAGAGTATATACCGATCCTGGTGTACGGAAAACAGTTAAAACGTGGAGTAGACCTTGGAATACGCAGTACATTTGCAGATATTGCAGCTACTGTGGCAGAATATTTTGGCTATGAATTTCCGACAGGAACTTCTTTCATGAAGGAAATAAAGAAATAGCGGTCAGGAGGAAATATGGACAATTTTGAATTTATGTCACCTACGAAGTTTATTCTTGAAAAAGACGCGGACAAACTTTGCGGCAGGGAAGTAAAGAAATTCTCAGATAAGGTATTATTTGTTCATTATGGAGATAAATTCACATATGAATCAGGATTACATAAAAGAATTACGGATGCACTGAGCGATGCAGGAGTAACCTGCTACGAACTTCCGGGAGTGGAGCCAAACCCGAAAGTGGAGCTTGTAAGGAAAGGCATAGCGCTTTGCAGAGAGAACCAGATCGGCTGTGTGCTGGCAGTCGGCGGCGGAAGCGTGATCGATACGGCTAAAGCCGTGGCGATCGGCGTGAAATATGACGGAGATGTCTGGGATTTCTACAGTAAGAAAGCGGTTCCGGAGACAGCTCTCCCGATCGGAACGGTGATGACTCTTCCGGCTACCGGAAGCGAGGGAAGCAACGGAAGTGTGCTGAAGAATCCGGAGACAGGAGAAAGTGCTGATGTAATGGCTGATTGCCTCCGACCGTCATTTACATTAATGAATCCCGATCTGACGCTGACAATTCCGAAACGTCAGACAGTGTTCGGCATCATTGACATGTTCTCACATGTATTGGAAAGATATTTTTCCAGCTCCAAAGATACGTATCTGACAGACTACATGTGTGAAGGGGTTATGAAATCAATTATAGTCAATGCACAGGCGCTTATGAATGATCTGAAAGACTATAATTCACGCGCCGAACTGATGTGGACTGCCATTGTAGCACATAACGGTCTTCTGGCAACAGGACGCAATCAGGACTGGGCAACACATACGATCGGAGCTCAGCTGAGCGCTCAGTATAACTGTGTTCATGGCGCTACGCTGTCCGTGCTTTTCCCTAACTGGGCAAGATACGTCTATAAAGAGAATCTTCCGAGATTCGTTCAGTTTGCAAACAGAGTATTTGGCGTTGAAGTTGATTTTTACGATCAGGAGAAGACGGCGCTGAAAGGAATAGAGAAGCTTGCTGAATTTTTCCATTCCATGGGAGGCCCGGCAACGCTGAAAGATCTCGGAATAGAAACGGATGAAAAGTTCCGTAAGATGGCGGAAGATGCCTGCAGATTTGGAAACATCGGAGGACTGAAAAGTCTGAATGCTGACGATGTCGAGGCGATATACAGACTTGCAGAGTAAATCTGCAGCAGAATTTTTCGGGAGGAACTTATGAAATACGACGTAGGTATCAGCAATGCGATCATTGTTTCATCTCATAATGGATATGAACCGTTTATCGGTTCTATAGGGGTAAAAGAGACAAGGATCACATGTGTCATGCACGGCGAAATAGAAAAAGAAGAATGTGAAATCTGGATCGACGGAACAGGAAAGATTCTTATGCCGGGGCTTGTGAACGGGCATTGCCATGGAGATATGACATTGGCCAGAGGTCTCGGTGATGATATGACGCTGCTGGAACAGAACCATGCATTTGCCGATACCGGATGGTTCTATACATTGATCAACGATGAAGACAGGTTCTATTCGCGTCAGCTTACTTATTGCGAAGCGCTGCTTTCCGGAACTACATTTATTATGGAAAATATGTACTGGGGCCTTGGAAAAGAATCTGTACGTGCAATGAAGGAGGTGGGAATCCGGGGGGCGCTGGCGGAAGATATCCGTATAGACTTTATGAGACCAGACGAGTTTGTATCAGGTGAATTTCTGGATGAATACAAAAAGCAGTGCGAAGAAGCAGGTCTGATTCCGGTTATAGGAGGCATATCCGAAGAGGATTATGAAACAAAGCGTCTTAAAAGAATCCGGGATATTGCCGGACAAAAAGGAATGATGATTACCTGTCATCTGGCAGAGAACACTTGGAGAAGGGAAATCGTTCAGCAGAGATATCAGACGTCAGCGATTGATTATCTGTATCATAATAATCTTCTGGATGAAAATGTAATCGGTTCTCATGTAGTCTATGCAACGGGAGAAGAAATACACCAGCTGGCGCAATCAAATGCAAAGGTTGTAAATACACCGCTCTGTGAAATGAAAATTTGCGACGGGATAGCGCCGATTCCTGAAATGGTACAAAATGGAATACGGGTATGTCTGGGAACAGACGGCGCCATGTGGAATAATTCAAATGATATTTTTCGTGAGATGAAGGGAATGTCTCTGATTCATACGATGAACAGCGGAATACGCAGTCTGGACACAAAAACGATATTGGATATGGCTACCGTAAATGGCGCGATGTGTTTTGACCTTGAGAAAGATTACGGAACAATAGAAGAAGGGAAGAAAGCAGACTTTATTCTGCTGGAGACAAGGACTCCGCACATGCAGCCGCTGCGACTGGGAAGAAAAGAAAATGTGACATCTGCGCTGGTCTATAATGCGACAGGACAGGATGTGACAGACGTATTTGTAGACGGGCGGCAGGTAGTAAAAAACAGGAAGCTCCTTACTGCAGACGTGGAGTATATCATGAAAAGAGTAAAGAAAGCCTCGGACAAAATAACGGCTTCTTTATAGATCACCCAAAACGGGCAGATACCAAAAGAAAAAAGAATGGAGGAACAACATTATGAAAAAACGAATCGTATCAGTCTTATTGACAGCAGCCATGGTAATGACACTGGCAGCAGGTTGCGGAGGAAAATCCGGATCTGAAAGCAATGACGGCGGCGACAGCGGGGAGGCGGAATACAAGGTGGCTCTGGTAGTAAACCAGAAGTTTGGTGACAAGGCTTCCATGGATGATCTTGCATCAGGAGCGGACCAGGCAGCAGAGGACTTCGGTGTCGAGATTGCAAAAGTAGAGTCACAGGATGCGTCAAGATATGAAGAAGATATCCGCGCCATGGCAGATCAGGGATACGACATGATTGTTACGACGTATGCGTATATGACAGACGCTACAAAACTGGTGGCTAAGGAATATCCGGATACAAAATTTTCAGCAATCTTCCAGACGATTAATGACGGTGAAGAGAAATATGATAATGTATGGGATACAGAATTCCACGGTGAGGGAGCGTTCTATCTTGGCGGATATATAGCAGGTCTCCTTACCAAGACAGATCATGTGGGATTTGTTGTTGGAGCAGAGGAACCCACACCAAATGCAGAAGGAAACGGATTCATGATGGGAGTCCTTGCATCGAATCCTGACGCAAAAGTCGAGTTCTCCTATGTAGGAAGCTATGAAGACCCGGCAACTGCAAAAGAAGTAACAAGCGCTATGATCTCTCAGGGATGTGATGTGATCCAGACAGATTCAGGCGCATCCAACGCAGGTGTTGTTGAAGCCTGCCAGGAAGCAGGTGTTCTGTGCGCAGGTGAGATCACTGATTACTGGGATACTTATGAAGGATTCTATGGAATCGAGGGTATCGGATTTGGCGATACTGTTTATAAAGCGATAGAAGCCATGATCAATGACGAGTTCGTAGGTGGAGAGCATGGTATCCGTGACCTGACAAACGGCGGTTACTTTATGGACTGGGATGCATTTAACAGATTTGCGGAAGCAAATGACGAGTATGGAGAAGCGATGACTGAGGCTATCACAAAGGCACAGGAACTTGAGCAGCAGATAAAAGACGGCACATTGGAAGTTCCGTTTGACACAGAAGTTCCAAATTGGGAGAGAATAAAAACAACATATGGCGAATAAGGTATAACCGGTCAGATATAAATAAACTGTCCCGAGGCTGCGGGCCCGGGGCAGTTTTTGAACGATAAGAAAGGAGAACATCATCATGGGAGAAAAGATTAACAAGGCATCAGCGCCGAAAGCGGCAAATGAGGGAGTATATCATCTTCAACTGAAACAGGGAGACGTACCGCCGTACGTAATACTTCCGGGAGCGCCTGAGAGAACCCTGAAGATCGCGAAGAACTGGGAAGATGTAAAAGAAGTGGCTTCCTACAGGGAATACAAGACAGTAACAGGAAAGTATAAAGGAGTTGAGCTGGCATGTACTTCAACAGGTATCGGCGGGCCAAGTTCTGAGATATGTCTGCATGAACTCAACACGCTGGGCGTCCATACTTGTATCAGAGTAGGAACGACGGGCTGTATCGTGCCGGAGTTTGACCTGGGCGATCTTATTATTCCGGTAGCCGCATACAGGAAAGACGGAACTAGCGCGACATACATCGAACCGGAATTCCCGGCATTTGCAAACACCTATGTGGTGATGGCTCTTATGCAGGCTTGTGAACGTCTCGGATTCCGCTACGGCCTGGGGCTGGACTACACGGTAGGATCCTTCTATATTGGGCAGGGCCGTCCGCTCAATGAGGACGGAAAGGCGACATACTGGCCGTCGTTTGCGGAGCGGATCATCCCTGACCTGCAGACAGCAGGTGTGACAAATATCGAGATGGAGACATCCGGACAGCTTGTAGTAGGATATCTCCATGGAATGAGGATGGGAGCGATCCTTTCTGTTATCTCCAACCGCGTACTTGACCGCTGGGGCGATAACGGCGGAGAAGAAAAGGCGTGCCTGGCGGCCGCAGAGGCAATGAAGATCCTTATGGAG
Source organism: Candidatus Mediterraneibacter intestinigallinarum (assembly GCA_019119265.1). Classification (GTDB taxonomy): domain Bacteria; phylum Bacillota; class Clostridia; order Lachnospirales; family Lachnospiraceae; genus Mediterraneibacter; species Mediterraneibacter intestinigallinarum. Next base: position 23,337 of record DWXI01000183.1, read on the forward strand.
TGGGATAAGTCCGGCAAAGTGCAGATGGATATTAACCTGAACAGATAAGAGGGAGACATTATGGCAGCAGCAGTAGAAATGTTGAATATATCAAAATTCTATCCGGGCGTAGTGGCGACCGACCACGTATCGTTCAGCGTTGATGAAGGACAGGTGCTGGGTCTTATCGGCGAAAACGGCGCGGGAAAATCTACGATGATGAACATGCTGTACGGCATGACAGAACCGGATATCGGTACGATAAAACTATTTGGGAAAGAAGTAAGGATCCAGTCGCCCACTATGGCGATCAAGATGGGGATCGGCATGGTCCATCAGCACTTTATGCTCATGCCGAACCTGAGCGTACTTCAGAATATCATCCTTGGAAATACACCGACCAGAAAAGGACTGATCGATGTCAAAACAGCAAAAGAAAAGATCAATGAGATCATGAAAAAATACGATCTGCCGGTCAATCTGGATGAGAAAATATACCAGTTGTCAGTAGGAGAGAAACAGCGCGTGGAGATCATCAAAGCGCTGTACCGTAACGCCAGGATACTTATTCTGGACGAACCGACGGCGGTACTGACGCCGACAGAGACAGACAAGCTGCTGGAGGTATTGAGGCAGCTCAAATCACAGGGAGTTACGATCATCTTTATCACACATAAACTAAGAGAGGTAATGGCGATAACAGATAAGATCGTCGTTATGAGAAAGGGCCTGGTAACAGGTACTCTGAGTACGAAGGAAGCGCGTACGGACGCACTCTCAGATATGATGGTGGGAAGAAAAGTAAACCTTGAAATACCGAGAGCCGCCTACAATCCGGGCGAGAAAGTCCTGGAAGTAAAAGGACTCAGCGCACTGAATCAGAGAGGAGTTCCGGCGCTCAAAGGGGTAAATCTGTATGTGAGAAAAGGCGAGATCGTGGGAATCGCCGGTGTGGAAGGAAACGGACAGACAGAGCTGATAGAAACCATATCCGGAATGCTCAAGCCTACAGGCGGACAGATCATCTTCAAGGGAGAAGACGTGACAGGCTGTTCTGTCAGAGACAGAAGGAAAAAGGGAATGTCGCATATCCCTGAAGACCGGTTGAAAATGGGAAGCGCGAAAGAATGTACCATACGGGATAACATGATCCTCAACCGGTATTATCAGAAGCCGTATTGCCGGACAGGCATTCTGGACAGCAAAAAACTTCTGGAACTGTCGGAAAAACTGTGTAAAGATTTTGAAGTTAAAGTTCCGGATTCCGGATATAAATTGGGAACGCTTTCAGGCGGAAATATGCAGAAGGTCATACTCGCAAGAGAGCTGGAGGCGGATCCGGACTTCCTGATCGCGGCACAGCCTACCAGAGGAGTGGATATCGGCGCTATCGAATCTATCCATCATAAGCTTGTAGAAGTCCGGGATTCCGGAAGAGGCATCCTCCTCGTAAGCGCGGAGCTGGACGAGATACTTTCCCTCTCAGACAGGATACTGGTTATGTATGAGGGCGAGATCATGGCGGAATTCAAACGAGGCGAGGCGGACGAGAGAACCCTTGCCGGATATATGACCGGCGCAAAGAGACAGGGAAAGGGCGGTGAGAGCAATGAATAATAAAGCGAATAACAAATTTATCCTATCAGCGGAAATTGTGGCGAAACAGATCGGACTGATCGTTATAGCACTTGCTCTCGCGACAATCTTCCTGGCGGCGTCCGGATATGAGCCGTTTGCGATACTGGAAGGTATCGGCAACAGCTTGACGGCTGACATAGCGGGAACGATCCGGTGGACAATACCGCTGGCACTGTCAGGACTTGCAGTTTGTGTTACATATAAAGCGGAAGTATTTAACCTTGGCGTGGACGGACAGATCTACATGGGGGCGTCAGCAGCGGCTGCCGTAGCGCTGGCAATACCGGAGAGCATGAATCAGGGTGTTTCTCTTGTATTTATCTTTATCGCAGCTATGCTGGCGGGCGCGGCTTATGCCATGATACCTGCGCTTATGAAAGTGTATTTAAATACAAATGAAATCGTGTCTACATTGCTGCTGAACTTTATAGCCCAGTTATTCGTAGAATATCTTGTGACAGGACCATTGAGGGATCCGGCTGAGGGCACGAACCTCAACGCGAGCGAGATATTTGCAGAGAATACATGGCTCCCCAGGTTGTCCTTCTTTCAGCCGTCGACGGCAAACGTGGGAATCTATATCGCTGTTGTCGTGATGATCATACTGGCGTTTATATTCTATAAAACGGCGTTTGGACACGAGATCAAGATCGTCGGAGCCAATCCGACGCTGGCAAGATACGCTGGCATGAAACCGAAGCAGACGATCTTCCAGGTCATGGCGTTAAGCGGAATGATCGGAGGTATCGTAGGAGCGATTGAAGTGGCGGCGGTACAACACAGACTTCTTACAAGCTTTAACCCGGACTTCGGTATGACAGGCATCGTGGTGTCGCTTCTGGCAAATAACAACCCGATCGGTGTTCTGTTCTCCGGCGCATTCTTCGGAGCGATACATAACGGCGGTATCAACATGGAGCGTATTACATCAGTTCCGTCAGCAGTTACGGATATTGTCACAGGTATCATCTTCCTGATGATCGGCGCAAAATTTGTTCTTCCGAAGATCAGGAAAAAGATGGCGGTTAAAAGAGCAGAGGGCAAAGGAGGGAATTAAGTATGAATATAGCAGTTATTTCAGATACGCTGGCATCCATGATAAGAATTGCAACTCCTCTGATGCTGATGGCGCTTGGCGGGCTTCTGTGCGACAGGGCAGGCGTGTTTAACATCGCGATGGAAGGCTTTGCCCTCGTGGGAGCGTTTGCAGCCGTCGCCTGCGTGCAGTTTTCCGGCGGAAGCGTATGGATCGGACTTCTGGGAGCTCTGGTCATCGGAGCTTTATACAGCGCCATATTCGGATTGTTTGTGACGAAGTTTAAAGCTGACAACATTATAGCCAGTCTTGCGATGAACACACTCGGCGCCGGACTGACGTCATATCTGCTCCGCGCAATGTTCGACGTACAGGGCGCTTATGCTCCCGATAATATCGAAAAGCTGAGCATGATCGAGATACCGATCATAAAAGATATACCGATACTTAACTGTATCAGCGGACAGAGCATAGTAACTTACTTTGCTGTAATCCTGATGGTAGCGATATACATCATGCTTTTTAAGACAAAGACGGGTCTTGGTATCTGCGCGGTAGGAGAGTCTGATGTGGCGGCGAGAACGGCAGGTATCAAACCGGAGATCGTGAAATGGAAAGTGGTGCTGCTGTCAGGCGCATTATCAGGACTGGCAGGCGCATACCTGTCTATCATCTCGGTATCCCAGTTCTCAGAGGATATGGTTCAGGGAAGAGGATTCACAGCGTTTACGATTTATGTATTCGGAGCGTCTCATCCTATTTATGCATCCCTTGTATCCCTGCTCTTCGGACTGGCAGAGGCACTCGGCATCCGTATTGAACTGCTGGGATTATCAATTCCGCCGGCGATCATCGATATGTTCCCGTATATGCTGGCGATCGCAGCGTTGGCGGTCAGCTCCTATGTGCGGAAACGTAAAGTGCAGGGCGTAGTAAAAGTAAAGAAGAAAAAGGAGAAACTGGCATGACAGAAAAAATGGCGGTAAACGCGATCAGGATATTATCGGCAGACGCTGTTCAGAAGGCAAAGTCCGGACATCCCGGACTCCCTCTGGGAGCGGCTCCGATCGCATATGAGCTGTGGGCTCATCACATGAAACACAATCCGGCGGACCCAAACTGGATGAACAGAGACCGATTTATTCTTTCGGCAGGACATGGATCATCAATGTTGTATTCACTGCTGCATCTCTTCGGATATGGTCTGACTATTGATGATATGAAACAATTCAGACAGCTTGACTCCCTGACTCCCGGGCATCCGGAGTACAGGCATACTGCCGGAGTTGAGGCGACTACAGGACCGTTGGGAGCAGGTTTGGGAATGGCTGTAGGCATGGCTATGGCAGAACAGCATCTTGCTGCGAAATTTAACAGAAAAGGATATCAGTTATTTGATCATTATACATATGCTCTTTGCGGTGACGGATGCCTGATGGAAGGTATTTCTTCAGAGGTAATGTCGCTTGCGGGAACTCTGGGGCTTGGAAAGCTGATCATTCTCTATGATTCCAATTCCATTACCATTGAGGGCGGTACGGATCTTGCATTTACGGAAGATGTGTCAAAACGTTTCGAAGCATTCGGATTTCAGACACTTAGCGTCCGCGACGGAAATGATATAGAGGCGGTAGGAAGAGCGATAGAGAAGGCAAAGGCGGATACTTCAAGACCGTCATTTATCAAGATCACAACAAAAATCGGTTATGGCGTTCCTGCGAAAGAAGGAAAGTCAAGCGCGCATGGAGAGCCTCTGGGAGAGGAGAATGTAAAGATTCTTCGCGAAAATCTGGATTGGCCTCTGACCGAGGCGTTTGCCGTGCCGGAGGAAGTGTATGAACATTACAGGCAGCTTACCCATACCGGAAAAGAAGCGGAAGAAAAGTGGAATGAGATGTTTGCGTCATACAGCGAAGCATATCCGGAACTCAGAGAGGAACTGGACAATTGGTATGATGAAGAGTCAGGCAAGAGTCTTCTCGACGACGATGAGTACTGGAAACGTGAGAACAAAGCCGATGCTACAAGAAATATCTCAGGAAAGGCTTTAAACTATATTAAAGACAGACTTCCGAATCTGGTCGGCGGTTCAGCAGATCTGGGCCCGTCAAATAAAACGGTAATGAACGGGGCAGGCGATTATTCGGCAGAATCTCCGGAAGGACGCAACATACATTTTGGAGTAAGGGAAATTGGAATGACTGCAATTGTAAACGGCATGCTTCTCCATGGAGGTCTGCGTACATATGCCGCTACGTTTTTCGTATTTGCCGATTATATGAAGCCGATGCTGCGGCTTTCATCGCTGATGCAGATTCCGCAGATCGCTGTATTCTCACATGACAGCATTGGAGTGGGAGAGGACGGTCCTACACATGAACCGATCGAGCAGCTTGCAATGCTCAGATCGCAGCCGAACATGTACGTGTTCCGGCCTGCTGATGAAACGGAAACTAAAGCAGCATGGTATTGCGCGGTAACATCTATGAGAACGCCTACTTCTATTGTATTGTCAAGACAATCGCTTCCGGTGTTGGAAAATTCATCGAAGGATGCATTAAAAGGCGGATATATCCTGAGAAATGAGAAAAAAGACAGTCCGGATGTGATCATGGTAGCGACAGGATCCGAGACGGGTATTGCAGTGGAAGCCGCGGAAATGCTTGAGGCGGACGGTATATCCGCAAGAGTGGTGAGTATGCCATGTATGGAATTGTTTGAAGAGCAGTCAGAGGAATACAGGAATGCTGTGCTGCCGCCTGAGATAACAAAAAGAGCAGTGATTGAAGCCGGAAGCAGCATGTCCTGGGGCAGATATGCCGGAATTGACGGATGTTATATTACTATGGATACGTTCGGCGCTTCCGCACCCGCCGCACAGTTATTTGAGAAATATGGGTTTACAGCGGACAATGTCAGGAAAATAATAAAAACATATGTCAATTAACGGGTGACTTATGTTATAATTATGTAAGATACTGTGGTGCATTGGAAGTGGAATCGAGACGGGAAGTAAGAGGGATAGTGTGAGGAAAAAGGATGAACGTCTGAACCGATTGGTTGAGATCATAAGTAAAAGAAACAGCACAACGATCAAAGAACTGGCGGTTTTGCTGAATGTGTCAGAGATGACGATACGACGTGATCTGGAGACTCTGAAAGCGAGCGGCATTATACTGGACATTCCAGGTGTTGCGGTGCTGAACAGTGGAAACGCTGGAGAAACAGAAGAATACCTTCTTTCCAGAGCGACAACACGTCATGCCATAGAGAAAGAGAGAATCGGGAAATACGCGGCGTCACTGATTCAGGACGATGAGTGTATTATTATTGATAACGGTTCTACAACAGAATGTCTGGCGGACAATATTGGAGCTGATATGCGGATTTCAGTTTTTACATGTAACCTTAACATCCTGAATAAGATCGCAAATCATCCCAATGTGTCTCTGATTTTTGGAGGAGGATATTATCATCCTGATACGACATTGTTCGAATGTCAGGAAAGTATAGCATTGCTGAAAAAGATCCGGGCAACCAAAGCATTTATATCGGCTGCCGGAGTGCATGCTACAATGGGCGTGACCGGCATGAACAGTTACGAATTGGAAACAAAAAGGGAGTTGATTCAGTCAGGAGCCGAGAAAATCCTGCTTGTAGATTCGAGCAAATTCGGAGTGATCAAGCCGTGGTTCATTGCTGATATAGATGCTTTTGACAGAGTGATCACTGATACCGGACTGCCGGAAGAATGGCAGGAGCTGATCAGAGAAAAAGGTATCTTACTGGAAATGGTATAAATCAGGAGCTTTAACAAAAATATACAGGTCTTTCACAGCACTGGGAAAGGCTTGTATATTTTTGTTTCAATAGTTCAGACATCTGATTATCAATAAACTTTTGCGGGAAGGAGAAAATTTATGCATAATAAAACGTATGAGTGTGATCTGCACTGCCATACAACAAGATCAGACGGTGCGGATACGCCGCTGGAAGTGATTAAAAATGCCGGACAAGCGGAATTGAAAGTGATTGCTATAACAGACCATGATATAAGACCGCCCGGAACAGTGCAAACTGAGGATGGCCGCGAGACAGATATTGTGGAACTGGCAAAAGAGATGGGGATTATCCTGCTCAGGGGGATTGAAATCTCATGTCAGACAGAAGTTGAAGACGTACATATACTTTGTTTCGGGTGTGATTGGGGAGATCCGTTCTTTCGGGAGCTGGAGAAAAGCGTTGTTGTTTCAAAGATTAAAAGTTATAAAGAGCTTCTGAAGCGTCTGGATGAGTGTGGTATGCCCGTAACATGGAGCGAGGTCCTGGCCCGTGGGGAAAACTCAATCAGTGAGGAGCACGTTCAGAAAAAGCGGATTTTTGAAATCATGGCAGAAAAAGGATATGTGCAGCAGTGGAGTGACGCTAAACTTCTGGTGAAAAATGACAGACGTCTCAGAGTCGAAAGAGAAAAGCCGGATCCGACTGCCGTTATCCGTGAAGTGAAAAGGTGCGGAGGAATATGTATTCTGGCGCATCCGTTCCTGATCAGCGAAAAGGTTATGATAGGAACGGAAGAGATGAATCGGGATGATTATATAGAGAGACTGATTGCAGCAGGTCTTGACGGAATAGAGGCATGTTATACATATAGTAAGACCAGCTATGATGGCAAGATGAGTGACAAAGAGATTGAAGATTACATCAGAACTGCATATGCAGAAAGACTGCCGATCATGTCAGGGGGCTCGGATTATCATGCAGATTACAAAAAAGGTGTAAAAAATCCCAGGAGACTGGGAGAGAGTGGAATTACATTCGAATATTTTCAGCAGAACAGACTGTTGAACTGTTTATGAAAAATTATGCATAAGTATTGCATTTTTATGCATAAGTATGTATAATAACCATGTTTCATACTCAATGATTGCGAGGGATTTATCATGGATTTAAAAGGACGTAATTTTCTGACATTAAAAGATTTCACTCCTGAGGAGATTACTTATCTGCTCGATCTTTCCGCCGAAGTGAAAGAAAAAAAGAAAAAAGGAATACCGGTTGATGCTTATAAAGGGAAAAATGTAGCCCTGCTTTTTGAGAAGGACAGTACGAGAACACGCTGTGCATTTGAGGTGGCGGCTCATGATATGGGCATGGGAACGACTTATCTCGGACCGACAGGGTCGCAGATGGGAAAGAAGGAAAGCATTGAGGACACCGCACGTGTGCTTGGAAGAATGTTTGACGGCATCGAGTACAGGGGATACGGACAGGAAATTGTAGAAGAGCTGGCTAAATATGCAGGAGTACCAGTGTGGAACGGATTGACGAATGAATATCATCCGACACAGATGCTTGCGGATATGCTGACTATTCGCGAGAATTTTGGCATGCTGAAGGGGCTGAAGCTGGTCTATATGGGAGACGCCCGCTACAATATGGGGAATTCCCTGATGGTGGCCTGCTCCAAGCTGGGGCTTGACTTTGTGGCCTGTACAACGGAAGAATATTTCCCGAATGCGGAACTGGTCGCACAGTGTCGGGATTATGCAAAAGAATCAGGAGCGTCGATCACTCTGACATCTGACGTAAAAGAGGGAACAAAGGATGCTGATGTTATCTGCACAGACGTCTGGGTATCCATGGGAGAGCCGGATGAGGTATGGGAGAAGAGGATTAAAGAACTCACACCATATAAAGTAACAAAAGAAGTTATGGCAAATGCCAAAGACAGCGCGATCTTCCTGCACTGCCTGCCGGCGTTCCACGATCTGAAGACAAAGATCGGCAAGGAAATGGGAGAGCGTTTTAATATAGAAGATATGGAAGTGACAGATGAGGTGTTTGAGTCTGAACAGTCTAAAGTATTTGATGAGGCGGAGAATCGGATGCATACGATCAAGGCTGTGATGATGGCGACGCTGGGAATAGAGTAGCAGAGAATCATAATGGAAAATGTCCTGGGAGCAAAAATAAAATATTGCTCCCAGGATATTTTCATATGTTTACAAATCAGCGGAAAAGTAATCAGTTAAAAGATCAGTTAGGGGTTCCGCTTACAAATACGACAGCCTGATACGGCTGGAGCAGTATCTGTCCGTCTGCTTCAGACAGTGCGCTGTTATTATTTAAAACGCATTTCCCTGATATGGATGGTATTGCCTGACACTGATTTTTGAAATTGACGATGACAGATACCGTCTGTTGTTTTCTGGTTCTTGCATATGCGATCAGTGCAGGGATTTCTTCATACAAAGGAGTAAAGTCTCCGGTTGAGAATATTGCCTGATACTTTGGATCATGCCTCAGCCGTGTTACTTTTTTATAAAAGGAAAGTACGGATAAAGGATCCTGTTCCTGATCAGCCACGTTGATCGAGGGATAGTTTTCATTAATTTTGATCCATGGCTTTCCTTTTGTGAAACCTGCGTTTTTACTGTTTTCCCACTGCATAGGTGTTCTTGCATTG
>DWXI01000184.1 GCA_019119265.1 Candidatus Mediterraneibacter intestinigallinarum
TGTAAAAAAGAAAAAAGGAGGATATGTCATATGAAGATATTGTATTCTAACGGAACAGAAGAGCGCGAGGAAGTAGTAGATAACTTGTACCATGACGTCGCGAAGCTCCTTGCGTCAGAACCGCTTGGCTCACCATTGACAGTTACGGTCAAGGAGAAAGAGCACCCTGAAAACAGGCTGGCGTATAAGGTTAGCCAAAGATCCGGCACACGTTTTATTATAGAACTGGAAAATTCGATGCCTGATGGCGCCCTGTCGGAGGATATAAACCCGGTGTTTCTGACCTGCGTTAAACCTGAGAGCAATGCCTATAAGTTTTACCGGTTAGATCCTTGTGGCAACCAGGTGAAAGCAACCTATGGACGGATGGGGGTCGCAAAAGGGCAGCTTTTTGGTGAACGCTCTTTTATGTACCCGATATCAATGTTCTGGCCCAAATATTATGAGAAACTATCCAAAGGATATGTAGACCGGTCAGAATTGTATCTGGACAAGGAAAAGCTTAAAAGACCGTTGAAGGTTAAAAAAGCAAAGACTGATTTAGAAGCAGGGGCATCACAGGAACTGTTCCAGTCTCTGATGAAACTGGCAAGGCGGGCGGTTGAAAAAGCAAAAGTACAGGTACCGATCACTCCTGCTATTTTGAAACGGACAGAAGAGCTGATCAACCTTTTGAGAGTGGCAGATAGTGTAGAAAGCTTTAATTCGCATCTACTCGAGCTCATCGCTGTGCTCCAGCGTCCGGTACGGACAGGGGATGGTTCCGGCGTAAGGGAGATTATGGCGCAGTCAGAAAAAGATTTTATCCGGATCATCCAGAGGGAAGACGACCTTTTCAAAGCGATGGAAGGTTCAGCGGCTGGGAACGGCTCAAACGATATTCCTGCAGATAGTTTCGGACAGCACGATATCGAAGTCTATGAAGTAACTGAGAGACAAAGAGCTGAAGTCCTGCGTCAGCTTAATGATAACCTTAAACCGAAGGTGAGAAAAATTTACCGCGTCATTCCAAGGAAGCAGAAGAAACGTTTTAACCAGTATCTGAGAGACCATAATATCAGGACTGTAAAGCAGTTCTGGCATGGATCCAGAAACCAGAACTGGATGTCGATCATCCTGAACTCGTTGAAGCTTAACCCGGATGCAATCACGACAGGGGATATGTATGGGAAGGGAATCTATTTTGCACCAAGCTCCATGAAATCCTGGAACTATACATCGTATAGGGGAACAAGTTGGGCAAAAGGCTCTGAGGACATCGCATATATGGGCCTGTATGCGACCGCATACGGAACACCTAAGGATGTAGATACATGGGATTCATCTGAAGATTATATAAAGCTGGTAAAAGACGCAGGAGCAGACTGCCTGCATGCGCACAAAGGATATCTTAAGAATGATGAAATCGTATTCTATGATGAGAATGCGGTATTGCTAAATTATATCGTAGAGTTCCGTTAATTCGTGAAAAGAGGCTGTTTACCAGCCTCTTTTTATTGTCAGGCGTTCGGCTGCAAAAGAAAACTTTCCATTTGCTGCGCCATGATATTCACGGCCTCATCCTGGATGGTAATTGGTTCAACTTCGAAACGGTATTGGTTATGGTTACCGAACTGTTTTCGGAGCGCATCGTCCTGATTGAGTTTACAGATTGCATTATTGATGTGCGCCTTCACTTCTTTTATAGAAAGTCCAGTCAATTCTGCAATCTGGTCATAGGGCATCTCTTTTCGCCCATCGGCATTTACCCGCAAAAGAAGAAGCCGACGCTCTGTTTCGGTTGTGTTGCGGGCAATCGCATCTGCAAGGGCGTGTTCATTTTCGCTTTTGATGTAAGCATCTTCAGGAGTAGGGATGTCCGCATGGATCGTATATTCCTCGTCATCGATGTTCGCACGCTTTGCATTCGCTGAATGCTGGATCGTTGATTTGATCACCCGCTGCGACAATCCGGTCTTTGTTGAGAGCATGTCCAGAGTATATGCAATTCCTTTTTTGTTGTACTCCGCGATCACGGCGTTTATCGCCCTTGCGTTGGTCGTATCGTATTGCGTCATATGTACTTTGTAAGTACGGATGTATTTCGATATTTTTTCCCTGAAATACCGGACGAAAAAAGTAGTGGGTGTAGAGCGCAGCGGATCATAATACGGCAGTTTTTCAAAGAATATGAGCGCCATATCCTGTTGGATCTCCAGACGCTCCTCATAGGTTGTACACCTTCCCGCCATCCGTTTCATTTCGTTCCAAGCGAAATTTTTAATCTGATCCCATAGATAAAGCTTGATCTTTTTAATCTGCGCTGTGTCTGGATCTTCCTGGACTTCCAAGTAGTGCATCTTTTTTAAAAGCAAGTAAAATGTCCGCTGTTCCTTCGTTAGATGTTTCCGTTCCTCCATGTTGTTCCCTCCAATACATTTCGAGCCGCCCGAGACACCACAAATTCATTATAATGTGATTTATTAACATGTGTTTTCCCGACCAGTGGATTTAAGGTTCCTTCTACGGCAGAGAAACCCACATTGCGGGTTCAATCTACCATATTTAAGAATATGAAATTTTTTCTCGCATGAAGGATGATTTTTGGAAAGGAAGCTGGAATTGATGAAAAGACGGATTTTGCTTTTATTACTGGCAGGTATTACTGCCATGGCCCCGATAACCGTACATGCATCTGATGCATTTGAAGGGTGGAATGATACGACCAAGATGGATGCATGGGATGTACTTGCTGTAACGGAATGGGCGAATGTACAGGACCGACTGATCCTTGACCAGAATACTGCAGGGGCAGAGGCAAATGTGACAGATGCAGTACGTGCCTTTGAGGATGAGATCAGGGAGGCGATGGAGGCTGATTCGAGCATCTTGGTGGTTAATGATGCACAGGTCGAACTGATGCTTGCGATGTTGCAGGTTTTAGGTGGAACAAATCCGTCAGCCAGCGACCCTTATCAGATCAGAGTCTGGTTCGATCCTGACCTGGAGGAGACTACATGCCGACAATCCATTAATTATGTGCTCAGGCGTCTTACCAGAGCCTTTAAGCAGCATACGAATGACCCTTATGCATCTTACTCTAAAAATGATGCAGCTTTACAGTCAGTGGTACAAGGTGTGATGTATGGAAGCGCATACACAAGAACTTATGCAGAGTATTCCCTTGATAATTCTGTTGAATATTATGAAGCAAATCAGGAGACGTTTGAAAGAAAAGAGATAGCTCCGATGAAAGACTTTGCCGAAAGGGTGGCTGAACTATTTACGACTTCCTCTATCTCCGGGAATGGCCGGTTTACCTATCCCTGTCCGGAAGCGACGATCACCAGTCGGTTTGGATCCAGGACCGACCCGATTAATGGTGGAGCTGATACCCATAAAGGGATAGACCTTGCAGCCAATACAGGAACACCTGTTTATGCGGCGGATGCTGGAACAGTGACAACTGCCGGATATTCCACTTCAGCCGGGAACTGGATCGTGATCAATCACGGGGATGGGTTTGTAACAAAATACATGCATCTGTCCAGCATTAATGTAAATGAAGGGGATGAAGTCCGGAAAGTGCAGAAAATCGGGGGAGTAGGCTCAACTGGTAACTCAACAGGCCCACATCTTCATTTCCAGGTTGAACTGAACGGAACGCCTGTAAACCCGGAGAACTATTTGTAAAACACGGCCATTTATAGCGCTCGGTATGCTTATCCGGGCGCTATATCTTTACCTCGCATCCTGTGAAATGGATGCGGGAAGACCGGAAAGCTCCCGTTCGATAAATTCTGCTTTCTCCGGGTCATCTCTTTTCAATTCTTCGATCCTTGCATTCAACTGGTCCGCAATGGAGCATTTCATAACGATCTCCTCGCAGGATAAGCCTGATAATTGTTTCGCGGCTTTGATCTCCCAAGCATATTCCGCGGCTTGTAAACGCAGCTCCGCGCATTCCTTACGCATCCCAGATGTCTCTTTTGCGATTGCCTCTTTCCCGCGGGCCAGCTCATTTGCTATCGCCGCCCTCTGTCGTACACGTTCTTCTGCAATCCGCCTGCGTGATTCCGCTTCGGCAAGGTCACGCTCCCTTTTCGCCGCAGCCTGAAGTGTCTGTATGTCCTCAAGGCATCTGTTCCTGTACTCCTCACCGCTTTCAAATGGGATAACGTCAGGAAGGATTAATGAGCGGTTAAGATCTGCATAATACTTCCGGATCTGCTTGTGGCTTGCCTGTCCACCTTTTAGCCCGCGTTCCAACCCGAACTCTTTCATTTCCTTTGCATATGAGGTCTGCATTTCGCTCAGTGCTTTCGCCCCGTCCGTGTAAAAGCGGGCGTTGATGTGCCCTTTGTCATCTACGGGGATGATGATCGCATGGCAGTGTACATTGCCCGGTTCGTCGGCATGGAAGACGACGCTGGCAATGTTATTCCTTCCATCCCCGGCCTGGTTAAACTGCCGTCTCAGCCAGCTTACTTGTCGTTCTTTCCATTCCTCTAAGTTAAAACTTCCGTTCTTATCCTCCCTGGAAAACGTAGTGACTACTTCGATCGCACAGTTCTGGTTGCTGCGGAACTTGTGGTCTTGGTAGTATGGCAGCTCCGAAAACCTTTTATGGAAAAAATCGACATAGCTCATCTGTTTGCCGCCCTGTACAGGGAGGGGAAGCAGTTCCTCGTTTTTATGTATCTGATCAGGGTCAGCATTGTCAACTCTGACTTTCCTGTAATTATGGTTATATTTGGCACCGAGTGCGCCAAGTGTCTTAACTTTCTGCGTCGTTACAAAACAGAAACCCATGCTATCAGCTCCTTCCACCTGTAATTTGAGTAAAATTTGAATAAAACATTCGTGTGAATTAAATTTGTGTAATAAGTTATACGCAAAGTCATTTTTTACCCCCTATCAATTTGATTCAAATTTGAGTTAATCCGGTAATATTCGTAGGGAAAAGCCTTTTTCCGATGAGAAACAGCCAGGGAACTTCAATACAGATGGTGCTTAGTAGCCTGCTGCCAATATGACTCTGTGTGCAACTGAAAGATACATTTTGCGTAAGCTGTAGCATTTTTAGACGGACTATTACCATACTAGGATCCGCAGATACTCATGTTAGTTTTTAGCCTGCAATATCTTAACAGTGGGTATAGTGATGAACCTCCGTGGCAGAAAGCAGATTTTATGGCTGCCGTGGGTAGAATATACCCAGAATCAATTACATATATGAGGAGCTTATTGCACATATAATGTCTAAAAAAGCTGGCAGAGTCTCTTGAATGTGTCATGTATAGGTGACATGCAGTGAAACTATTATCGTCACATTAAGCTGACGCAATATGACGTAAACATGCGTCAAGTATATCTGACATAAAAGCGAAATAATGTGTCATATAAAGGTGACTGTATAATCTATTGAGTGTGCGCCGCCAACACAGCAAAAGGGATAATTGGGTACATCCGGCGGGATCGAAATAGAAAAAGATGGAGTACTGCAGTGGCACGCTCTTTCAAATGATAACGTTTGGGTTCCAGTAAGACCGTTGACGGGGCACGAAATAATATGATGGACAATTATTGCAAAATACGGGAAATATGCAAGAGAGAATATCCGAATGTAGGCAGTTATCTGAATGGTGCCGATCCGTCCTGTACTGAAAAGAAGATGTGCGAATATCAGAAAAACTCCCATCTGCCACAGCATATGGCAGGAGGGAGTTTTGTTATTCAGATGTTAAGAAAGTCAGCAGGCAGGATGGCTGTCACTACTGAATCGGTGAAGTCTTTGATGTTACGGGTAAGAATGTAGTTGGCCCCATTCCGTTCTGCCACGGCATTTACCACAGCATCTTCAAAATCCGGCATGGTGCGCATAAGGGCGGTGTGTATGTCCATCCCCTGTACATCGGTGAAATCCACAAGCTGTGCAAGTCGTTCAATCTGTTCTTTTGCTTGATGATTAGACCCAAGAGATTTGCGCAGCATATAAAAAATATCAGTAACGGCAGATGCCGAAATCATGCAATCCACATTATTTTCAATAGCTTTACGTAAAGCGTGGTAAGAATCCACAAAGAATGGCTCCCGTTTTTGCAGGATATCTACGATTACATTCGTGTCGATTAATATTTTCATTGTCTGCGAAGACGCTCCTCTCGTATAGTTTCTTCATCAATGCCGGAACCATCAGGAACAATCCCCACAAGGCTGTCCAGGACCGAAAGCTTGTTTATGGAAGGACTGGTAAGCCTGGCAATATTTTTCCCGTTCTTCGTGATGAATACATCCTGCTGCCTGGCAATATCCAAATATTTGCCCAGGTTAGTCTTGAGTTCTGTTGCAGTTATGATCATAATATGCACCTCCCGATTATATATTTCGTATAGTTTATTCTTTTATATCTTTATTATATGAAAATTGGACGAAAAAATCAAGAAATCGCACGATTTGTTTACTATATATAAAAAACTCCCATTTTCATCTAATCAAAGCGAATGGAAGTTAGTAATTAAGAAACGGGAAGATTAGGTATATGTTTCTTTACTTCTTGTTTTGTTCACCGCATTCGTCTATAAATTCTACTATGTCGTCAGCGGTACAATCAAGAATTTTGCATAGACGTTCGAGGGTATTCATTGTGATCGACTTATTCCTTTTCAGATTTGTAATCGTATATGGGCTGACCCCGTGTTTGTATATCAGGGCATAAGTAGTCACATTCTTTTTCTCCATTGTTTTCCATAACGGGGCGTATGATATCATGAACCTGTTCCCCCTTTCCAACCACTTTGCTATAATTATCGGATGTTAACAAAAATTTGCATATAAACAAATATTTGTCTATAATGTAACCGTGGTGGACACCAAGCACATTATGGTAAATTTATTGGCATTTGACACAATTTGCCGTACAGGAATTGGAGGAAGTAAGGTGAGTGGTATTCCGGCACGGTAAAGCGGTATGGCATTGTTTTACAGGTGCATCTGCGTGAAACAGTACCGACTGGTATGCCTACAATTACTTTTTTAAAAATTTATGAAAAAAAGTATACTTTTCCGATATAGCTGCCGTATTTCTTTTTGAAGTGATTAAGAATGAGGAGGAAAATTATATGAAATGCAGAAAGTGTGGGAACGAACTAAGTGAAAACGCAAAATTCTGCGGGAAGTGTGGAACGCCTGTAGATGACTTGCAAAATGAATCGAAACCTGGTGGGGAGCCTGCTGCCGGCAATGCACAGGAAAGCCGGGGCGGCGAATCAGGTTATCAGGATAACGATTCTGGCCAGGATACCGCAGCTACCGGGAACCAAAAGGCATGGGATGTGCAGCCAAAAGGCAATGTACAGGAGACCCCGGGGGCTGTAGGCAGAGCAGCAGAAAACAGCAGCGTGAAGCAAAAATTGAACAAAAAAGCGATAGCCGGCATAGCGATAGCCGCAGCTGCTGCCGTAATCCTCATCATTGTCATTGCAGTAGTAATGAACATGAAAAAGACGATCAACCTGAACGATTACGTAAGCGTAGAATTCAGCGGCTATAACACACAGGGGAAAGCAACAGCATTCATCGATGAAGATGCGCTTGGCGCAAAGATCCAGGAAGTAGGGAAGATACCGGACATCTCAGCTGAATACGGTGAGCTGGAGGGGATTGACCAAACAGAAATATTTGACCTCATACTGGCGGTTTTCGGAAGTGATGTGCTTGATGTGGATGTGACGCCTGCAGATGGCCTCAGCAATGGGGATGCAGTAACAGTCAGTATCGTGTATAATGAGCAGATAGCGGAAGAACTCGGCATAAAATTCGAAGCTGATCCGGAAAAGTTCACAGTAGAAGGACTTGAAGAAGCGGAAACAGTAGACCCATTTGCGGATGTGACGGTGGAGTATGAAGGGTTCGCGCCGAACCTTACGGTGAATATTGTCAACAACTCCACTGATGAGTACCTGTCAGGCCTTGAATACACTGCAGAGGTAAGCGGCGGGCTGTACCCGGGCGATAAATTCACAGTAACTGTGGATGCAGACGCTGACAGTGCATTTGATAAAGGTTACATACTGACGGAGACTTCAAAAGAATTTACCTGCGAGGGCTGCAATTTTTATCTTGAGGATATCGCGGATATAAACAATGACACGCTTAGCAAACTCAAAGAAGATGCTGAGGATATCCTGGAGGCGTATTTTGCCGAGTCGGCGGACTCTATCTCCTATAGCGGATTGGAATTTGTCGGATATAGCATTTATAATCCGAAGACAATCGATAGCGTTACCTGGTATGGAAACGGGATCTGGCTCGTATACAAGACGACCGTATCGCATAATGAAGGATCATTTGAGCAGACGGAAAACTACATGACTGTAAGGTTTAAAAATCTTGTAGAATATGCAGACGGCAGCCAGGCTTACGATGAAGGGGAACTTCTGAGGGGAAGCACCAACATAAAATTCGGACTTCTCGGTTATGTAAATGGTGACACGGATCCAGATAGGTTGTATGATGACCTTGTGACAGTAAATCAGGATGCTTATCAATTCAGCATGGACGACGGGTTCAAGAAATTAGGGGAAGAATAAGGGGAACATCGGAGGAAAGGAGCGGTTCATAAAGGAACTGGAAAAAAGAGGATGTTTTGCGAAAATTGCGGAAAAGAGTTAAAGGAGTATGACCTCTTCTGCGAGAACTGTGGCACAAAGGTGCCGGGGAGGCCTACTGCAGCAGATGCAGGCAATGAAGACAGCGTGCAGAAAGCGGCAGAGGCGTTCCTTGGCGGTAACCAGGATGCGTTCCAGGATATCTACCACGGCACATACAGGGAGGTCTACAAGATCGCGAGGGCGTTCTTCCCAGACAGCATTCAGGACTGTGAAGACTGCATCCAGATGGTATATATGAGGGTATATGAAAAGATCAGCCGTTATGACCCGGCGAAAGGCAGGTTCCTGCCATGGCTGAAAACGGTGGCAGGGAATGTATGCAAAGATGAATATAAACGTGTCAAGAGTAAGAAAGGAACAGAGCGGTCAATTGAGGACATGACATGGGATGATGAACCGGACCGGCAGGAAAAGTTTGCGGATGAAAACATGACATTCAACCCGGAGGCACATGCTGACCGTGAGGAGACCATAAGGCTGATCCGGGAGATTTTAGGGAGCCTGCCGGAAAAGATTAGCCAGACCGTCATGCTGTATTACGGCGGTGGCTATAAGCAGGAGGAACTGGCCGGGATCCTCGGAATCTCGCTGCCGGCAGTAAAGAAGCGGCTGAGAAATGGGAAAAAGATGGTTGAGGAGCAGGTGCTCGCACTGGAAAAGCGCGGAACGAAACTCTACAGCATGGCGCCGATCGCGTTCTTCGCATGGCTGCTCGCAAACGATACAGCACAGGTCGAAGCAGCAGGAGCGTTTGTGTACCATACCGGACATGGCAGCAGCCTGGAAGCGCAGCAGGAGCAAAGCAGCAAAAGTACTCCGGAAGATGTCGTATCACAGGCAGCAGGGTCCACCGGGCAAAGTGCCGCATCCGGTACAGCATCAGCGGGTGTGGCAGGAGCAGGGAAGGCTGCTGCCATAAAGGCTATCGCTGGGATCACGGCAGCGGCTGTGATCGGCGGCGGGGCATATGCCGGAGTGAAGGTATACCAGGACAGCAGGGGCGGGCAGCAGGAAAGTACAAGCGGACAGGAAAAAGTAGAATCCCCGGATCCGGAAGCTGAAGCGTTGATGCAGGAGATCGATACAGAGGAACTTGCAGTACA
The DNA here is from genome assembly GCA_019119265.1 of Candidatus Mediterraneibacter intestinigallinarum. GTDB lineage: Bacteria > Bacillota > Clostridia > Lachnospirales > Lachnospiraceae > Mediterraneibacter > Mediterraneibacter intestinigallinarum. Next base: position 9,755 of record DWXI01000184.1, read on the forward strand.
GCTTGTGGCAGGATGTCCGCTTGACTTTGATCCTGAAGAAGTTACAAATACGTTTAACCCGGATGAGCCGATCGACAGCCAACAATTATATAATATCTATGAAAGGAATATATTGGCGAGCCTGACCGGTGTAGATGGGGCGAGCTACTTAGATGACACAGTTACCATTTCAGAATTAGCAGATGACAGGGCAAGTGCCGATCTGGCAATTTTTGATAAAATCAATCAGTTGTATGGGATATCGGATGAATTGATTTCCGAGATGGTTCAGAATGCACCCAAAGATGCAGATATCAGTTACACCGAAGATACGGTAACCTGGATTCAGTACGCTCCAGATATTATAAATACAGCAAGGGTAGACAGCCTGGAGCTTATGGGCAGGACGATTGAAGTAAGATTCACGGTGGACAGATATCCGGTTGGAGGTTCAGGATCCGGAGAGGGGAATTATATCTCCACTCTGGTACCTGCCGATAACTTATTTGGATACCAGATCACATCAATCCAGTATCCGGGAGACGGCGGTGATACTTCCACTGAGGATAGAGGTGCTTTACAGTCCGAGCCGTTCTTGAGCATGGAAGAAATAGATTCGTATGAGACATTGGCAAAAGAGTATGGTAAATTTTTTTATGGCACAGACACTGGTGAATCAATCTTTAGCGGAGACCGCGGGATGATGGACCCGTACCACGGGATGGGCCCTGGGGCATCGGAAGACTACCCGGCTATTTACTACACACTGTATGACATGAACAGCGATGGGGTTGACGAATGTTTCTTTACTTCTGATCCGGGAACGGAACAGACAGATTCCCAGGGATATTATGGAATATGGACGATGGTAGATGGGAAACCGATACGGTTCGCAGACTGCGGTTACCGCACCCATCAATATATCTGTGATGACGGAGTGCTCAGGAGTGAATACAGCGGCGGCGCAGAAGTCTCAGATATTTATTATTATGCTATTGGTGAAGATGGAACTGCGGAAGAGGTGGACTTTGTCGGATATGACTGGGATGATTACGAAGAAAAGCGTCCGGAGGTTGCGGCATTAGAAGAGAAGCATCCCCGCCGGGAAGGATTAGAGTTTGACTGGATCAAAATAGAAAAGTAAGGAGGCGAACATCTTTTTTAAGTGGCTGCCACGGATTGTGGCAGCTTTTTCACGTTATTGAAATTATGGAATATGAGAATAATAAGAATAAAGGAGACAATGAATATAACATGACAAATGAATATAACATGACTTGACGTACAGAATATTGTACGTTACAATAAAGATACAGAAAATAGTATATTAGGAGGTTGGTATTATGTTGGCTGTAAATTATACAATGCTTCGGGATAAAATGAAAAGCTGTTTGGATAAGGTCACGGATGATTATGAAACGATGATCGTTACAAGAAAGAACAATAAAAATGTCG
>DWXI01000185.1 GCA_019119265.1 Candidatus Mediterraneibacter intestinigallinarum
TTTTTCCACCTCTTAAGCCTTCTGTCCTCTTCATCATCAATCCAGTACTCTTTCAGCATGGGGTAAATGTCATAATCTAATACCGAACGGATCCATTCATCCGTACATTTCCCAGGCTGACAATCGCAAAAATAACTGTGTCCGATACAGAATCCCTGTCCCAGAAGCGAATCACCTCTGATTTCTTCATTTAACTTTCTTAGTTTATCGATCACATCATCAAAGTGCTTATTTGCCAGACCCTTCTGATGCTCTTTAAATCCCTCTGAATCAAATCCCGGATTAACGTCAAAAAAGCTGAACCTTCTTCTCAGAGCATAGTCGAGCATGGCCAGACTTCTGTCCGCCGTGTTCATCATCCCTATGATATAAAGATTTTCCGGAACTGTGAATTTATCACCGGTATAGCCCATCGTGATCTTTTCTCCACGGTAATCCTTCTCGATCAGCATCAGCAGCTCTCCGAATATCTTGCTGATATCGCCACGGTTGATCTCATCGATGATAAAGAAATACTTACGATCAGGATCACCTGCAGCTTTTTTACAGAACTTATAAAATATACCTTCCTTAAGCTCAAAGCCGTCTCCATCCGGCTTGTATCCCATCACAAAGTCCTCATAGGTATAGTTCTGATGGAACTGGACAAACTGAATCCGTTCATCATCCTTCCATCCTATCATTGAATAGGCAAGCCTTTTGGCCATAAAAGTTTTCCCCACTCCGGGCGGACCCTGAAGGATGATATTTTTCTTCCTTATCAGGATGTTTTTTAACTCCTCATATTTCTCCGATGCCGTATGATCCTGATCACCCATATATACATCCGAAAGGAAATCCTCTTTTGTGTATTCCAATGCATTAAGCGCTCTGACAAGTGAGTCTCTCAGTCTGTATGTAACTTCACCGTCATTATCGCTTTCAATGTACAGAACCAGCTGTATGCCGGACTCGCCGTTCTGCTTTGGAGCCGGACTGCCGGCCTTATGCACGAGCCGCCACATAAGCGCTCCGCCCGCAGTGAAAATATCTGTATTGTTATTATATTTTTTCTGATACTCCCTGGTAAGTCCGACGAACCCCCTGCGCTGCCATTCTTCCTTGTGCTTCAGATACATCAATACTTTTATATTATCCTGTGTAAACACATCTTCGTCTTCCATTACCCGAAGCCAGTCATCCACAGACAAACTGTCAAAAAAGCGTTTTGTTATCTCGATCTTATCCTCTGAATCTGCGGCATACATGCTGAATGCTGATACTATATCTGCGGTGAGAATACGCCAATCCTTGTCATATTTCCCATAATCATCCTGCCGTTCAAGCAGTCCGGTCAACTCTCTGTCTCCGATGATCTCTTCCCTGATCTCATCATACAGGCGGTAACAGCTTTTTATATTTTCTCTGTCCGCTCCGATCCTGAAACGCTCCTTTTCCCCAAGCGCTTTCGAAATCGTCTGTGCCTCCCAGAATCTGTAGATATAATACTTTTCCGGGCAATAAAGCCACAGATAAATACTGCCCGCCGTCTCTGAAGTATAATTCTTGTCGGACCAGAAATCATCTCTGGGGATACGGGGGAACTGACGCATATCCTTCTGAAATCCTTCAATCCGATCCCACATGTCACAAGTTTCATCAAACAATGTGCCAAATGCTTTTTCCGCTTTCTCGGGATCCTTTCTGACAGACTTCAGTACATTTATAAAATAATCTTTATTCGTATCCGTCACAGCCGCCAAAGCATTCACATACCCCGGGTCTGCCTCTAATTGGGCAATAAAGCCGGAAACATCCGGGTTCCCGTCTTTTTGAAAATATTTTATGCAGTCCAGCCTGCACTTTATATTTTCCCAGTGCTTTGTGGCTGCTGAACCGTTTTCCAGTTCATCTTTGAGTTCTCTCTTGTAACGCTCCAAAGCTTCGTACATCTGCATCTGCCCATCCCCCTGTCTTATCATATAAAATGTTGACCTTCTTTAAACAGACACTCCTTTTCAGAGATCAGTTCTTTTAAACGCGCCAGTTTTCCGGTCAGTTCTTTTCTTACTTCCTCCATATAATCCCGATCTATCAGATCGATATTCTCCTCATAGGAGCCGCAGTCAAACAAAACCCACTCATCAAAATACTCCTCGATATCATGGCTGAGATATTTGCAGAACTGCAGCATACTTGTATGGGATATTTCCCAGTCCGTATAACTTTTGCTCAGCGGTTCCGAACCATCGGATCCGTATATAACATGACAGTTCCAGTAGCTAACCGTACATAAGACCCGTCCTGGTTCCAGAAAGCCCTTCACACAGAATGGAAGCATGGTTTCAAGTCCGTGTATCGCCTGCCCCATCCAGTCCGACGCAATGCGGTCCGTATAACTCAGCGTATATGTATGTGTTCCCTCCAGATGAAATTCTGTCCATCCGGCTTCCGGTTTTGTCAGCATATTTTTTTCCTCCTTGTTTTCCTGTATTTTTCTGATTGTCCAATTTGTCGCTTTTTCTCATAATGTTAAGTATATCACATTCTGTCTCTGACAGGTATACGTTTATGGTTATTTAACGTAAGAGGTGACGTGTAATAATGGGATTGTTATGAATTCATTGGCCTCAGAAGGAATAACATACTTTTTTATGGGTAAATTTTTTGGCGCAAGACCAGATAATACTGATTTATACAGTAAAGAAGGATATTTGGACTTTGAAAAGACATCCCATTGATTGTCATAGAGCTATTATGGTGGCAAGGGCGTTTTCTTTAGAGGGGATTGATGTACAACATATTCTTCCAGATGGAAAGCTCCAAACACAGCAGGAACTGGACAGGCGGTTAGAACTGACGTTTTGTACTGTAAAAATCGGAACCCGGCGCCGTTGGCACCGGGTTCTTACTTACTTTTATTCTATTGTTCTTTTCAGTAATTTTTAATAATGATATCTCCAGAAGTCAGCCTCCCTTCTATATCTGGCAGCGTCTTCGTAGTTCCCGTCTTTGGCGGCATATTCCGCCTTAATGTCAGACGTCATGCTCATAATCTCCGCTAATCGCCGTCTGCCTTGTCCGGTTTCGTATGTTCTGTGTGATTGCGATTCGTACATATCTTTTCTTCTCCTTATCACTAATTTTCAAGACACTGTGTTATGTTTTCCCGAGACAAGCCCTACAGCTTGTCTCGTTCTTTTCTTGCATCTTCTGCATAGGGTTTTATCTTATCGACCAGTTCGCCGCGACTTCCTTTTTCAAGCAGATACGCCTTATTGCGCGGCATAAGCAGAATATTTTCCGCCGTCTTATTGGAACGGATGCCGATATACTCTGCTGTCTGGATATCCTGTCCGCCCAGATAGAGGATATGATCACAGTTATTCAGTATAGTGGAAGCCTCGGCTTCTGAATACATAGAATAGAGCTGTGTCATATTCTGCAGAATCACACTGACAGAGACATTGCGCGAGCGTATTACAGAAATCAGCTTGTCAAAGTTTTCTATATATGCATTCGCAGCAAAATCATCCAGGATAAAACGCACCGGTATCCGGAGACGGCCCGTGGGGCGTATATTGTCTGCATCTTCACAGAGCACCTGCATTGCCTGGGCATAGAACAGATTTACCAGCTGATCTGCATACCGGTTTGTATCGCTGATATTCAGAAATACCGCTGTCTTCTCACGGCCGATCATATGCAGGTCAAGGAGTTTTGATTTGTCTTTGTTATTGAACATCGGCGTAATCTCCTCATAATCAAAGATCTGCAGCGCCTCAGATGCAAACTGCTGTATGCACGCCCAGGTCCGGTCCGCTTCATAGATACCACAGAATGTTCCGTATTTCTTTGCCGCAAAGGATGCCGGATTATCCATACACCACTGTTCGATTGCTGCCCTTCCAGAAGGAACGCACAGCTGGCGGAACAGATTTAAAACCGAGATCATATCATGTTCTTCCGGAACCAGCGCTTCCAGTGTAAAAGCAAGAAGGAATGTAATCACAGTCTGAGCCGCCTGCCACCAGAACGGATCTCTGTCATCCTGCCGGATCGGGCACAGGATATGCGCCAGTGATACAATATCTCTTGTACAGTACGCGCTGCCGTTCTGCACATCCTGTCCGGTCTGAGATTTGTCCGTCTTCTTCTGGATGTAATCCAGCGGATTATAGCCCATGGAACGCTCCGGTCTGATAAAATCGAGCAAGTATACTTTATATCCGGCATCTGAAAGCTCTTTACTCAACCTGTGATACAGCTGGCCTTTTGTATCTGTAACGACCATACTGCCATGGCATCTCCGTATATTCGGAATAACATAGCCTCCTGTCTTTCCACTGCCGGAACAGCCGATAATGAGGTCGTTATTATTCATTCCCGAGGTGAGATCGTTATCGCTCACATACCGACCGACAGCCAGGCGCCGTCCGGCCTTCTGTGATATTTCCGGAGTTACATCTCGACTCCCGCTCAAGACGCTCAGTTTGATTTTTGTGGATTTAGTAGAATCAGTTAAATTATTCATAATTTTCGTACATCCTTTCTTTTAACTACTTAAATTTACATGTATTCAATTTTTCACCCGGAGAGCGCAGCTCTCTTTTGTCGTTGTGTTTTTCGTTGTGTAGTAAATTAAATTTTTGTTTTTTTGCAAAAAAACTCCCCGTCCTTCTTCATCAAAAGGACAGGGAGTAAAAAATTTATAGTACTTTCATTTTTTCCCGTAATTCAACTCAGATCAATATTTTTTTTACAAAAACGCTCATTTTTTAGTCTAACTTTATACTCTTCCTTCAATGATTTTATATCTTCCCTCATATCCTCCTCTTGCCGCGGTACATCGAAATACTTTCTGTAACCGGGCGGAATCAGTTCCAGGCTTTCTTCTTCGTCAAGCTGGTTGACCAGATGAAAATTTTCGTAAAGAATATTCCCCGATCTCACTCCAAGCTGTCCTTCATATATATTCAGCGCTTTCTCAAGATCGGAAAAAAGAATATTCTCCGGATTTGTATCGCAGCTTTCATAAACCATATCCACAACAGAATAAGGCGTCCACAGATAAGTGTCATCAAGCCGCGCCTCCAGATTCAGAAATTTCACGATGGCATAACAGCAGGTCTGGTCTCCCAGTATGTCATTTACTCTCCTGCGCATTCGGACATCTCCGTTCCAGCTCTTCAGATAGGCTCTGCCGATGATATACAGCCCGCTGCCCGAATCATTGTCGATCAGCAGCGGAACAACGGCTGTATCCATCTCTTTTTCACATACAAACCGATAAACTTCTTCTATCTCTTCTTTCATGTCCATGTTGCGGGATACCTGGTGAGGCGCTGTCCGGTTAATTGCCGATAACTTCTGAAAGGACAGGTCCTTTCTGGAAAAATACATGTCCAGAAGTCCCATCGGGAGAGTCTTTATCCTGGATCTTTCAAGTTTTATCAGGCGAGTCTTCTCCTGCTTCTCCCAATCCGGATCATACTCCCCTTCTGTTTCCCTGGGCAAAGGGTAACCTCCATTGTACAGAAACTGAGCAGCTTCCGCATAGAGATGGAGATCCATTATCCGTTCCACCAGACGCTCTGTCCGCTCATGCCGGTATGTTTCCTGCATTCTTTCCAGCTCCTCGAAAACAGGTTTTTTTCTTCTTTTTCCTACTTTTGCCGCATCGGCCAGCCGACGCATTTCCCCCAGAAAAGCCTCGGCGCTTTCGGCTGCGCCTGCCGGATCCCTCCGTCTGCGGCAGATTTCATAATCTGCAAGAAAATCATAATACCGGCAAAGGATCTCTACCGCCGGCTGTCGTCCGGAAGATCGACGCACTGGCTTCTCTCCATTCTCCCATGTTTCCTTTTCCCATGTTTCTTCCACAGGAACTGCAGGCGGTCCGTAAACCGCCGTCTTCTCATAAATGCTTTTTCGTTCTCTTACCTTCCTGTGATTTCTCTTCTCTTCCCGAAAATAACAGCACAATACTGAACGGCCTTCATAAAACATCACTCCACGCCGCAAATCTTCAAAAAGTCCGTCATGAAAATGGCTGTAACTATCATTCACAAAATCTTCTCCTATCTTCCATCGCCGTTTTTTTCAGCTGCTTTTCCGCTCTCCGGAGCAGAGTCATCGCTGTAAAATACGTGTCATCATCCTGCAGATGAGAAATCCCCCTCTTTTCTGTAAATAACTGAACCGCCGCTTTTACATAATCATCCAGGCTGTACACTATATTCATCATGTCGACAACTTCTGCTACTAATTCCGGGTCAGCGCTATCATAGCGCGGATCGTATCTTTTGGATCGAAAATAAAGATAGCACTCCACGAACTTTTCAGGCTCCGCAAACTGGTTTTTTACCTGTTCTGCTATTTCTTTCATTAATTTCTCATCGGAAAGAACTCCCTCCTCCCAGTTTGCGCGGAAAAATTCCGACGGGGTGCACCCCAGCTCTTCTATAGCTCTCCGGAGCCCCCTGGGGATATAGTGAAAATATTCCTTTTGAAGGTCTTCCGGATAAAGGTTTGACAGAGCCTTTCCAGTGAGCATATGGACCAGCCAGGAAGCCGGCCTGTATATTCCTTTCATATCAGCATAATCATTCCTGAGAGCCTCCGATACCGCCTCGCCGACATACAGTTCCTCCGGACTCTTATAATGCTCCCCGGAAAACCACAGAAGATCGTGAAATGTCTGCGTTGCCCTGGAAATATCTTTTCCTTCAGGGTCGCAGAGCATATCCATCTCGGATATCCGAAGCGCACAATAAAGAAAAGCCCGGAAAAAAGCCTCCTGATCCGGTCCAAATTCAGGGAATAAGATCATCAGTTCTTCTATCTCTTCGTCAGACCTTCCGGATTCCTCTAACTTCTGCAGATACTCTTCTGACTCGTATTTCCGGTAAAGCCGGGCATAGTCTGTCAGTTCATCAATTAACTCACAGGTTTTCTTTTCGCTATAACGGCCGTCATCGTCTCTTACATACGGGAGAATACTCTCATATTCTCCCGTAAGTCCTGCTCTGTACTGCTCCATCTCCTCCAGAAAAAGCTTCTCCCGAAACTTTACCAGCGCAATATTATCCGTTTCTTTCTGACCTGTTTTTCTCTGTTCTTCCTTTTTCATATCGTTTCCTTTCCTAAGCTCAAGTATATCACATACTTTCTTTGAAAGGAACATGGTCATCAAGCCAATATTCTCTTCTGTTACAGTCTCCATATATCTGTTCATCCAGATATTCCTGGAGCCGGCTGTGAAGATATCTTACTCCGAACCCTGTCTCTGCGGCATCTTCGGCCAGCCTTTTTTCCGTTTCCTCATTCAGATGGATCTTAACTCCATACTGTCTCTCCAGGGTGTGGAGCGGCGAGAGATGTTCGTCCTGCAGGATACATAGAAAGTCTTTCTCCGTCATAGGGTGCAGCTGTACGATCTGCTGGATACGTCCGGCGATCTCCTGACGGATCCCGGCATAGGTTACCAGATCTTTCGGAGTGATCGTCTTCTCATACTGAAGGCTGCTGTCAGTTTTCTGGCAATCTCTTCCGAATCCGATCGTCTCATTCTCTTCATATGCGCTTTTTTCTTTGACAAGTCTTTCAAAACTCCCGCAGAATACAAAACTGATACCGGAACTGTCAAATTCAAGAGCGGACTTTTCTTTCTCCCGAGGGAAACACATTCGAGCGCCTTCGATCATCTTCAAAAGTTCGTTCTGAGCGGCCATAGCATAGTTTGTTCCTCCGGATCCGAATTTCGGTTCACAGAATTTATCAAATTCATCAAAAACGATAATGGATCTCTCTATTTCGTCAGTACTCATACCGTAAAAAATATCCTGGATCTTAAAACTTCCGCTCCATCCCTGCATCGTAATGGCCGTGGCGTCGATGATCCTGATGCAGGGATAGATATCCTGCAGAGTTCTCCATATTTCTGTTTTTCCGCAACCGGTAGGTCCTATAAAAAGGAGATTTCTTTTTCTTCCCAGGATGTGATTGTACAAAAGGATCGACGCAGCTTTTACTGCTTCTTCCTGCCCGTAGATCCTCCGGGAGATATATTCCTTGATCGCTTTCGGGCTTGTAGCGAAATTCGGATCGAACTTCATCGTCTCTCCGTCAGCTTTCATACGGACGTCTTTCATAAAGACCTCCTCATTTCGTCCGTCATTTTGTTCTTTCCCGGAAAAGTCGTATATATCCGGTATTTTTTTCCCTTGCGGATCTTTCCACGGCACCTTATCCTCCGCTGTAAACTCTCCGTGAGCAGCCTCATAACAGTCCGACAGAAGCTCTGCCAGCGCCTGCATATTCATTTCATCTATTTTCAGTTCGGATATAAAATTTGCGAAAAGCTGAGCGGAAGTTTTCGAATACTGCCTGTTCCATGGATCAGAGAGTTCTTCAGCCTCCGCCAGAAGTTCATTGTAGTCATCATCCGAAAGATGGTTATATGTTCCTTGTTTGGCATATTCTCGGAACTTGACACAGGGATTCTGATGTTTTTCATCGCCTTTCTGCTCGGAAACTTCTTTTAAGTATTTTTTAATCCACTTTAAACACATTGATTTTCTCATAGAGTTTTCCTTTCTTTGAACATTTTTCCTGTTACGCGATCCACAACTGTTCAATGGATAACTCTATAATATTCCACCTCCATATTCTGTCGTAAATTATACGAGTATGGTTCATTGGGAACTGCGCCTCCTGTAAACTTCCGGTGATTGTAAGCGGTCGCCAAGGTCTAGGGCAATCCCGGACTTTGGCTCGGCGCCTTCACAAAAAGAGCCCGGCGCCTTACCGGCACCGAGCCCTTCTCTGACTTAACTTATAAAATTATTATCCTTCGATGGCGATGGTCTTCTTCGTCTCTACAGCCTGTGCATCCTTCTTCGGAATGCTCACTCTTAAGATACCGTCCTCGAATCTTGCTTTGATATCTTCCTGAGTAACTTCATCTCCTACATAGAAGCTTCTCTGCATTGCTCCTGCATAACGCTCCCTGCGGATGTATTTGCCTTTCTTATCCTGCTCGTCTTTATCAAGACCTTTTGCTGCGGATATTGTCAGGTAACCATTCTCAAGTTCCACATTGATCTCATCTTTCTTGAATCCCGGAAGATCTACATCAAGTTCATATCCTCCGTCATGCTCACGGATATCTGTCTTCATTATCTTATTGGCATTCTTGCCGTATAATGGATTCTTTCTTCCCCAGAAATCTCTGTCAAACGGGAAATCCATCCAATCATCATCAAATAAATTCTCTCCAAAAATACTAGGCATCAACATAAGTCATTTCTCCTTTCATTTATATGAATCTCTGAAATAATCTATCGACTGCTTACGCAGCCTTATCAGCACCCTCGATATAATCTCGGATGTTGGTTTCAGGGAACCGGATTCGGAACCTTACCGGAACTCCTTGGCGTTCCTTTTTGTTCCTCTTCCTTTGTTCTAGTTGTACTATAGCACTTGTTGTTAGCACTGTCAATTGGTGAGTGCTAATTATTATAAGATTTTTTAAAAAGTTACGAGCTATGTAGGATGGACATAG
>DWXI01000186.1 GCA_019119265.1 Candidatus Mediterraneibacter intestinigallinarum
CAGGTTTTATACATGTAATCCTTCCCCAAAAGAAGAGATGCATTAATATCACCGGAAGTCTTCATCTTTATTGCCGAATAAATAGCATATATTCCACATGCAAATACAATAATTCCTACGACGCCCCAAATGCTGTCCGTATTACCCATAGCACTTTACTCCTTAAACTCTAAGAATCTCTTTTACTGTCTCTTTCATAGCATCGGCATCGCATTCTCTTGTGTGCCGGATATCAGCATTTCGTATCTCTTCAATCGCTTTCGGTATCACCGTGCCCGAGATTCTGCTCAATTCGTCGATCAGTTCAAACTCGTCCACATCCGCATATTTATCATCAACGGCAGACATCACGCTGTGGATAAATTTATATGGACTTGCTGTAGATGCCACAAGGCACTTTTTGTCATCCCCGCTGTTTTTCCTGTACTGAGCGCATACATATGCCGCCACTGCCGTATGAGTGTCCATTACGTAGCCGGTCTTCTCATAAGTCGTCCGGATCGTCTCTTTTGTCTCCTCTTCCGTAGCAAATCCGCCCTCGAAATCCGCCAGACGCTCTTTCATTTCCGGAGTAATCTCATATGTACCTTTCTCTTTGAGCTGTGCCATCAGTTCGGAATTCTTCTCTGCGTCCTGTCCTGCGATGGTATAGATCAGACGCTCCAGATTGCTGGAGATCAGAATATCCATAGACGGTGAGGACGTCAGGATAAACTCACGGTTTCTGTCATATACACCTGTCTGGAAGAAATCAAAGAGCACTTTATTTTCATTGGAGGCACAGATTAATTTTGCGATCGGAACCCCCATCTGCTTTGCATAATATGCCGCAAGGATATTTCCGAAATTTCCGGTCGGTACTGTCACATTAATCTCCTCGCCGGATATAATTTCTTCATTCTCCAGAAGTTTTGCATATGCATAAACGTAATAAACCACCTGAGGAACAAGGCGCCCAATATTGATGGAGTTTGCCGATGAAAACTGATAGCCTGCATCTGCAAGTTCCTTTTCCAGTTCCTTGTCTTCAAAGAGAGCTTTGACACCGCTCTGAGCATTGTCAAAATTTCCGTGAATCGCTACTACAGATGTATTATCACCTTTCTGCGTCACCATCTGCAGTTCCTGCACGCGGCTCACGCCGCCCTTCGGATAAAATACGATGATCTTCGTTCCGGGAACATCTGCAAATCCTGCAAGAGCCGCTTTACCGGTATCCCCTGATGTAGCTGTCAGGATTACGATATCCTTCGTCACCCGATTCTTCTTTGCCGCTGTCGTCAGAAGATGCGGCAGGATGGAGAGCGCCATATCCTTAAATGCGATCGTAGCGCCGTGAAAGAGTTCCAGATGATATGTATCTTCTACTTTGACGAGAGGAGCAATCGCCTCAGTGTCAAATTTGGAGTCATATGCACTGTCAATGCAGTGCTTCAGTTCCTCTTCTGTAAAGTCTGTGAGGAACTGTTTCATGACAGCGTAGGCAGTCTGCTGATATGTCATGCCTTTCAACTCATCCATTGTTACATCCAGTTTCGGAATAGACTCCGGTACAAACAACCCGCCGTCGTCAGCTAGTCCTTTTAAAATCGCCTCGGAAGCTGTTGCTGTCTTATCAGAGTTTCTTGTGCTCTTGTATAGTAGATTCATTATTATACCCTCTTTTTCTTTTCTCCATGTTACTGCACTGAATTATAGCACAGGACCTGCTGCCCTGTCCATAGCGTCCGTTACCGTTTTGACTTACCGTTTTGATATTGCGATCGCCGCAATGCCGCACACCGCCATCAGAACCGGATAGACGAGATACGGGATCATATCAAACGGCGTCAGCCCGGTAAGCGTAGCCGCCGAGAGGAGCTGGGCTCCGTACGGGATCAGCCCCTGACCAACTGATGTGAACATATCCAGAAGCGATGCCGATCTCTTGGGATCCACACCGAACTCGTCACTGATTTCCTTTGCGATCGGTCCTGACATTACGATTGCCACTGTATTGTTGGCTGTACACAAATCCACGAGAAGCGCCAGGGCTGCTATACCGGCCTGCGCGCCTTTCTTTCCATGTATCCTGCTCTTGATCAGATTCAGGATAAAATGTATACCGCCATTTGCCCGGACAAGCGATACGATACATGCCACGATGATCGAGATAACTGTAATGTCGTACATTGAAACAACACCGTCGCCAACCACAGTAAACATTTCCGACAGGGCGATCGTGCCTGTTCCCACACCAACGATGATCGAGAGCACAGTTCCTGCAATCAGAACAAGAAATACATTGATCCCGATCAAAGCTCCGACTAAAACGACCAGATACGGTATAACCTGAAACAGGTTGTAATCGGAACTTGCAATATCATAGCTCATATTCCTTGTGATAAACCAGAAGAAAACAGCAGTAATTACAGCCGCCGGGAGTACAATAAGAAAATTTGCTTTAAACTTATCCTTCATCTCGCAGCCCTGTGTCTTCACCGCTGCGATAGTCGTATCTGATATCATAGAAAGATTATCCCCGAACATTGCTCCACAAACCACAGCCGCAATACAAACAGCCAGAGGGAACCCCGCTCCTTCACTGATTCCCACAGCGATTGGAGCCAACGCAGCGATCGTTCCCATAGAAGTGCCCATGGAAACAGAAATAAAACAACTGATGATAAAAAGTCCTGCTACAATAAAATGAGCCGGTATCAGAGACAGTCCGAGATTTACCGTACTGTCCACACCTCCCGCTGCGCTCACGGCTCCGGAGAACCCTCCCGCGCAGAGGAAAATAAGACTCATTGTAATTATATTCTCCTCTCCCACTCCTTTTGCAATAAGCCTGATCTTATCGTCAAAGCTCACTCTTCTGTTCTGTAGAAACGCCACGAACAGCGCGATAAGAAATGCAACGATTGCCGGCATCGCATAGAAATCCCGGAATACAATACCCGCTCCCAAGAAGATAATAAGAAAAATCCCGATAGGCAGAAGGGCTGAAGCCCGTCCGGTATTATTATCCTTTTCCATAATTTCCCCTTTCATAATTTACAGTCATATTTACAAAAAGGGTGCCGTGTGAATATCTGAATCACCACATACGGCATCCTTTCCCTTTTTCCTGTTACTTATTCCTTTATTTACAACAGTTCAGCCCGCGCCATTCGTAAAACTGCACTTCGTGCTTATTGCAGATGACTGAACTGTTTCCTTATTTATTATTTGTATAATTGACAAGCCCGCCTGCCGCGATCAGTTTCTGCATGAATTCCGGGAACGCCTGACCCTGAAACTCAGTGCCCTTCGTCAGATTATAAATCCTGCCGCTGTCAAAATCTACTTCCACCTCATCTCCTGCCTCAATGCCTTTTGCAGCCTCCGGGCACTCAATGATCGGAAGCCCGATATTGATTGCGTTACGGTAAAAAATACGTGCGAATGTCTCTGCAATTATGCAGCTCACGCCGGCTGTCTTTAAGCAGAGCGGCGCATGCTCCCTTGAAGAGCCGCAGCCGAAGTTCTTGTTGGCAACGATCAGGTCGCCCGGCTGTACTTTCTTCACAAAATCCGGATCGATATCTGCCATGGCATGACTTGCCAGTTCCTGTGCATCAAAGGAGTTCAGGTATCTTGCCGGGATGATCACGTCTGTGTCCACATTGTCCCCATATTTAAAAACATGTCCCTTTGCCTTCATTACATGTCACCCACTTTCTCAGGATTTGCGATACAGCCTGCGATCGCACTTGCAGCCGCCACCTCAGGCGATGCCAGGTAGATCAAAGAATCCACATGTCCCATACGTCCGACGAAGTTTCGGTTCGTAGTAGAAACGCATTTTTCTCCTGCTGCCATAACACCCATGTGACCGCCCATACACGGGCCGCAGCTCGGTGTATTTACCGCGCATCCGGCATCTACGAAAATTTCCAGAAGTCCCTCTTCGATACACTGTTTATAGATCTTCTGTGTCGCCGGTACGATCATCACGCGCACATCCGGATGTACCGTATGTCCTTTCAGTATTGCCGCGGCTTTTCTCATATCTTCCATACGTCCGTTTGTACATGATCCGATCACAACCTGATCGATCTTGATCGGCTCCATTGCCTCAATCTCGTCAATAGTTTTTGCATTTCCCGGAAGATGCGGGAACGCCACTGTCGGACGGACCTCAGACAGATCTATCGTGATCACTTCGTCATACTGAGCGTCCTCATCTGCCTCGTAAATTGTATACGGTTTCTTTGAATGCTCTTTGATATATGCAAGCGCCTGATCATCCACAGGGAAAATGCCGTTCTTTGCGCCTGCCTCGATTGCCATATTCGCCATTGTAAAACGGTCATCCATGGACAGATTAGCGATACCGTCGCCAGTGAACTCCATTGATTTGTAAAGCGCTCCGTCAACACCGATCTTTCCTATGATGTGGATGATAATGTCCTTGCCGCTGACATATTTGCCCGGTTTTCCCGTAAGGACAAACTTGATGGCGCTTGGCACCTTAAACCAGATCTCTCCTGTAGCCATGCCTGTTGCCACGTCTGTCGTACCCATTCCTGTGGAAAATGCTCCGAGAGCACCGTATGTACAGGTATGAGAATCTGCACCGATGATACACTCACCGGCAGTCACAACGCCCGCTTCCGGAAGGATTGCATGCTCCACACCGGATTTTCCCTGCTCAAAATACCAGGTCAGCCCCTGCTCTTTCGCATATTCACGGATTGCCTTGGAGTTCTCCGCTGATTTGATATCCTTGTTCGGTGTAAAATGATCCGGAACAAATACTACTTTATCTTTGTCAAACACGTGATCTGACATCTGCTTAATGATCGGCAGAGCCATCGGGCCCGTGATGTCATTTGCCATGACCACATCAAGCTTTGCTTCGATCAGCTGGCCCGGCTCTACAGACTCAAGTCCTGCATGAGCTGCCAGAATTTTCTGCGTCATTGTCATTCCCATAATGACAGCCTCCTCTTTCTTTAAACGTCTATTTTGACATTTTACCACAGGAAAGTCAGAAAAAAAAGAGGAAGAAATTAATGTCCTTCCTCTTGATACCATATTATTTCTTTGCTATATATCCTTTGGCTGTAAGAGCCTCTGCACACAGGACTGCTCCGCCTGCAGCTCCTCTTACTGTATTATGGGAGAGACCGATAAATTTATAATCATACATCGTATCCTCTCTCAGACGTCCGATAGATACTCCCATGCCGTTCTCATAGTCTACATCCAGAGTTACCTGCGGACGGTTGTCATCTTCCAGATACTGGATGAACTGCTTCGGAGCACTCGGAAGCTCTGCCTCCTGCGGGAATCCCTTGAAGTTTACAAGTTTCTCGATGAGCTGCTCTTTTGTCGGTTTTTTCTCAAAATTGATGAACACAGCCGCCGTATGTCCGTTCAGTACCGGAACACGCACACACTGGCATGTGATTTTCGGAAGCTCTGCTTTTACAATCTGTCCGTTCTCCACTTTTCCGAGAACACGAAGCGGCTCCTGCTCGCTCTTCTCTTCCTCTCCGCCGATGAACGGAATGATGTTTCCAACCATTTCCGGCCAGTCTTTAAATGTCTTTCCTGCACCGGAGATTGCCTGGTATGTCGTAACAACAAGCTCCTTCGGTCCGAACTCCTTCCATGCTGCAAGGCACGGAGCATAGCTCTGGATGGAGCAGTTCGGTTTTACAGCGATAAATCCGCGTGTTGTACCGAGACGTTTCTTCTGATCCAGGATCACGTCAAAATGATCTGAATTGATCTCCGGCACTACCATCGGAACATCCGGTGTCCAGCGGTGTGCGCTGTTGTTTGATACGACCGGAGTCTCTGTTTTAGCATATTCTTCCTCGATCGCCTTAATTTCTTCTTTGCTCATATCCACTGCACTGAACACAAAATCAACTGTGGACGCCACATGCTCCACATCGTTTACATTGAGCACAACAAGCTTTTTCACTGCTTCCGGCATCGGGGTGTCCATTTTCCAGCGGTCACCTACTGCCTCTTCGTATGTCTTGCCTGCTGAGCGCGGGCTGGCAGCAACTGTCACTACTTCAAACCACGGATGATTCTCGAGCAGAGAGATAAATCTCTGTCCTACCATACCTGTTGCACCTAAGATTCCTACTCTTAATTTCTGTTCCATTTTCTCTACATCCTTTCTATTGTGTACTTTACTTATTCAGATATATCTCATACTTATTCAGCGGCCAGATATTCTTCTTCCGCCCTGATCACTTTCTCCATAGCAGGCTTACCCGGCGCTCCGATGGTATTTCGCATCTCCACGCAGGTCTTCATGCTGATGGCGTCATAAATATCTTCTTCAAATACCGGTGAAATCGCCTTGAACTCATCCAGGCTCATATCATCCAGCGCGATTCCTTTATCGATACAGTAAAGGACAAGCCGTCCCACAATACCATGTGCATCGCGGAAAGGAACTCCATGGTTTACCAGATAGTCTGCGGCGTCTGTCGCATTGGTGAACCCGTGCTTTGCACTCTCTTCCATACGGGCGGAATTGAACTTCATCGTCTTTAACATTCCCGTAAAGAGTGCCAGACATCCTTTCGTCGTATCGACGGCGTCAAAGACAAACTCCTTGTCCTCCTGCATATCCTTATTATATGCCAAAGGCAATCCTTTCATCGTTGTCAGCATGGACATCAGCGCGCCGTATACTCTTCCGGTCTTTCCGCGCACCAGCTCGGCGATATCCGGATTCTTCTTCTGGGGCATGATGCTGCTGCCTGTACTGTAAGCATCATCAATCTCCACGAATTTATATTCATTAGTGTTCCAGATGATCACTTCCTCTGAAAATCTGCTCAGATGCATCATGATCGTGGACATTGCCGACAGAAGTTCGATAAGGTAATCCCTGTCTGACACGGAATCCATACTGTTGAGCGTCGGTCCGTCAAAGCCCAGAAGCTCTGCCGTATACTCCCGGTCAAGCGGATATGTGGTTCCCGCCAGCGCGCCGGAACCCAGCGGACAGAGATTCATTCTCTTATATATATCTTTCATACGGGAGCGGTCGCGTTTGAACATCTCGAAATACGCTCCCATGTGATGCGCCAGCGTAATCGGCTGTGCTTTCTGCAGATGTGTAAATCCCGGCATATAGACTTCCAGATTCTCTTTCATCAGCTTTAAGAGCACTTCCAGCATTTCTTTTAAAAGGCTGTCCAACTCAAGGATTTCGTCTCGTATATAGAGCTTCATATCCAGAGCCACCTGATCGTTTCTGCTCCGTCCGGTGTGGAGCTTCTTGCCTGCATCACCGATCCGGTCGATCAGATTTGCCTCAACAAAGCTGTGGATATCTTCATATTCCTCTGTAATCTCAAGTGTTCCGTTCTCCACATCTGTCCGTATGCTCTCAAGGCCATTTATGATCTGCCCTTTCTCTTCCTCCGTCAGGATCCCCTGCTTCGCGAGCATCGTCACATGCGCGATACTTCCGCGGATATCCTGCTTATAAAATCTCTTATCGAAAGAGATCGATGCATTAAAATTATATACCAGTTTGTCCGTTTCTTTTGTGAAACGGCCGCCCCATAACTGTGCCATTTCTCTTTCCTCTTTCCTGTTTTTTATTGAAATCACCGGAAATGCCAAAAGGCATATTCCGGGATTGTATGCGGTCGCCAAGGTTCCGGGCAAGCCCGGACTTTGGCTCGTCGCCTTTGCAAATAAAATACAGTCCAGATCGTTCAGTCTGTCCTGCATTTTCGACTTAGTTTACCACACTAAAGTATGAATGTCTACTTAAAACTACATTTTTCTTTAAACAGTTCATCTCCACGAACAGCACGTAATGAACTATTACAATACATCTGCACGCCTCATGGAAAACTCACAGCCACAGTAATCCTGCCTGTACAGACCATATTCTTTTGACAGCTCGATAGACCTCTTATAGCCGTTCTTCTTCTTAAAATCTGAAACCAAATATTTCACTCCGTATTTCTCCCCGACGCAAAGCCCAATCTCATTGAGCTTCTGGGCATTTTTCATAGGGCTTATGCTGAGTGTAGTCGTAAAATACTCAAACCCGCCTGCTGCAGCCTGCCTTGCCGCCTCGGAAAGCCGCAGTTCATAGCATTTCATGCACCGTGCTCCACCCTCTTTCATATCCTCCATGCCTGCTGTCATCTCGTAAAATTTCTCTTTATCATATTTTCCTGCAAGAAACGAAACCGGATATCGTAATTTCATATCACGGATCAGCTTTTGCTGCTCCACGATACGTTTCGTATATTCGCTTTCCGGATAGATATTAGGATTATAGTAAAATACCGTTATCTTAAAATATTCCGACAGATACTCCAGCACATAACTGCTGCAAGGCGCACAGCAGCTATGAATCAGAAGAGTCGGAACTCTCTCTTCTGTCTCAATCTGAGCAAGCAGCTTTTCAAGTTCTTTCTGATAGTTGATTTTTGGTACGTTCATCTGTAATTCTCCTGTATGGTTTACCGGAAATCATTGTATCACATTTCATGATAAATTATCCAGTACGAGTAAGCCAATTTACATCTGTTACACTACTTCCGGCTAATGCAGCGCCAATATCACTTAAATCCTCTCCCTATGCATGTACTCTTTCACACAAAAAATCGCACCAAACACTTATTGTCCAGTGCGATAACTTCCATTTACGGTGTAAGTGCATTAAACACATCACTTACTCTATTCCGGCGGATTCATGCCAAATCATGCATTATACATCATCGCCAGGATCTCCACGATCCGGTCGATCCCGAGCATACTCACATTAAGTAGCATCTGATGAGAGCGAATGCTGCCCCAGTCCTGCCCGGTATGTACTTCATAATAATATCTGCGCTCTTTGTCCGTCTTGCGGATACGCTCCGCCGCCTTTCTCTCAGTCAGCCCGTACAGCTCCATGATCCGTTTCTTGCGGTCTTCCTTGTCTGCACAGATAAATACATTGATGCAGTCCGCACGGTCTTTCAGAACATAATCCGCACACCGTCCTACGATCACGCACGGTCCCTTTTGCGCAAGACTCCGGATGATCTCCGTCTGTTTCCGGTAAACATCCGTGTCAAAAGACGGAATGTATGACGCCGCATTGATAAAATCTGTATACATCCCCGGCGTCATCGTATAGCCGGTTACAAACGTATTGAGACTTGACTCATCTACCCGTTCGGCCTCTTCCGTTCTCACACCCAATGCTTCCGCCGCCATGCTCACAAGTCTGTGATCATAAAGCGGGATTCCCAGCTTATCCGCAAGTTTCTGTCCGATCTCATGTCCGCCGCTTCCAAATTCACGGCCGATCGTAATAATCTTATGTCCGGTCATATTGATTCCTCCTCGTATAATAAGTTTATAGTTAATAGTTAATAGTTACCTAGCTCTTTGATAACTGAATAAATAAGGAACAAGATCAATCGG
>DWXI01000187.1 GCA_019119265.1 Candidatus Mediterraneibacter intestinigallinarum
GATGTTCCCAAGCGTATATGCAGTTCCAAGCTTTTCATTCAATCGCTTCAAAGCGGCCTCATTCGTTTGATAGAGTACATCATCGCAGTCAAGGATAATTCTAAGCATATATTTTCCTCCTTTATTCGTTATTTCTTTTGTAATATGGAAAAATGTAGTTATAAAAAATAGTTTTTGCTATAATGATTAGTACAATGAAAAAAGAGGAGACCTATAAGCTTAACTAATAATCCAGTCAATTTGGGGAGGTGTTATAAGTATTTTATATTTTGATGCTTAGTAATAATTAGGGTACAAATTAGGGTACAAAACGAAAAAACATTTGAATTGTATAGAATTGTATATTGAAAAAAGCCCGTAAATACGGGCTTTACGATGAGTAGCGGAAACTGGATTTGAACCAGCGACACCACGGGTATGAACCGTGTGCTCTAGCCAACTGAGCTATTCCGCCATATCAGGTTATATATGGGGCCTATAGGGCTCGAACCTATGACCCTCTGCTTGTAAGGCAGATGCTCTCCCAGCTGAGCTAAGACCCCATATTTTTGCGGGTTTCGGAGCTCTTTTCCGCAACCCGCTTTGCTATTATACTATTATCATCCAACAAATGTCAACACTTTTTTTCATATATTTTAAAGTTTTACGAATGGTGCGGCTGAACTATTACAAGTTCCTACTTAAAGTATTTCACACCCGACTCAAATATCTTCATATCCTGCTCTCCATAGATGTTGATCGCAACAGAAGAATCCCGACGTTCAGAATGCGCCATCTTTCCAAGAACACGTCCGTCAGGACTGATGATTCCTTCGATTGCACAATAAGAACCGTTAACGTTCCATTCTTCATTCATGCTGATATTTCCTTCCGGATCACAGTACTGTGTAGCCACCTGTCCGTTTTCAAACAGGCGTTTGATCCATTCCCCGTCGGCCACGAAGCGTCCTTCTCCATGTGATGCCGGATTTGTATAGACGCCGCCGAGTTCTGCTCCTATAAGCCATGGAGACTTATTTGTCACAACCTTCGTGTATACCATCTTGGAAATATGGCGTCCGATCGTATTATATGTCAATGTCGGCGAATCCTCTGTCTGACCGACAATCTTTCCGTATGGAACCAGCCCCAGCTTAATCAGGGCCTGAAAACCGTTGCAGATTCCAAGGACAAGTCCGTCACGCTCATTTAAGAGTTTCTCTACCGCCTCTTTGATCTTTGCATTCTGGAAAGCAGTCGCAAAGAACTTGGCAGATCCGTCCGGCTCATCACCTGCGCTGAAGCCGCCCGGGAACATGATCATCTGTGACTGGCCGATTGCTTTCTCGAACTCATCCACTGATGACCGGATATCCTCCGCATCCAGATTACGGAATACTTTTGTCACGACCTTCGCACCTGCTCGCTCGAATGCGCGGGTGCTGTCATACTCACAGTTTGTTCCCGGGAATACCGGTATGAAAACAGTAGGCTGACCGATCTTATGACTGCAGATATGGATATTGGAAATATTATACAACTTTTCTTCAACCGGCTTATCCGAACTTTCTTCCGACTTTGTGGCGAATACTTTCTCGAGAGTACCTGTCCACGCATCAAGCGCCTCATCGATACTGATCTGTGCATTGTCATATTCAAAGCATTCTTTATCTGTCACCTCACCGATCACAGTATATGTAATCTGGAGATTACCGACCTGTCCATCCTCCACCTCGGCAATAATATCTCCAAATGCAGGAGCAAACATATCGCGCGGATCCATATTGTGTTCGATCTTAACGCCCATACGGTTGCCGAATGCCATCTTGCTGACTGCCGTAATCACGCCGTGGCGGTCAAGCGCATAGGCAGAAACAATCCTCCCTGAATGGATATCCTCCTGTAATTTGCCATACTGCTCCATGACCTTGTCATAAACCGGAAGATCATACTCATCTTTTTCGATTCTGAGCCATACAAGTTTATTTCCGGCTTTCTTAAGTTCCGGCGTGATAATGTCTTTATCAAGCGCCATATCAACTGCAAAAGATACAAGTGTCGGCGGCACATCAATATCCTGAAAAGTTCCGGACATACTGTCCTTTCCTCCGATTGACGGAAGTCCGAATCCGATCTGTGCCGCGTACGCCCCAAGAAGAGCTGCAAAAGGCTGGCTCCAGCGCTTCGGATCTTCAGACATACGGCGGAAATACTCCTGGAATGTAAAGCGGATCTTCCTGTAATCACCGCCTGCAGCCACGATCTTCGCTATGGATTCTGTCACTGCATAAACAGCACCGTGATACGGGCTCCAGCTTGACAGATATGGGTCGAATCCATAACTCATCATGGAAACACTGTCTGTATTTCCTGTCTGGACCGGAACTTTGGCCACCATCGCCTGAGTCTCTGTAAGCTGATATTTTCCTCCGTGCGGCATAAACACCGAGCCTGCACCGATAGAGCCGTCGAACATCTCAACAAGACCTTTCTGGGAACATACATTGAGATCTCCCAGCGTATTCAGCCAGGCGGCTCTTACATCGCCTATCTCGTTTCTTCTGAAAAGGCTGCCCTCCTGCTCAGGCATCTCAACTTCTACATTTGTCTCCTGATGTGCTCCGTTTGTATCCAGGAAAGCACGGGAAAGGTTCACGATTTCTTTTCCTCTCCAGATCAGAACAAGTCTCGGCTCCTCCGTCACAACAGCAACCTTTGTCGCCTCCAGATTTTCTTCTTTTGCATAAGACATAAATTCATCTACATCTTTCGGATCTACAACAACAGCCATACGTTCCTGTGACTCGGAGATCGCAATCTCAGTTCCATCAAGTCCTGCATATTTCTTCGGAACTTTATCCAGTTCTACTCTCAAACCATCCGCAAGCTCTCCAATAGCTACAGACACTCCGCCTGCTCCAAAGTCATTGCATTTTTTAATCAGCCGGCTGACTTCCTCACGTCGGAACAGTCTCTGAATCTTACGCTCTGTCGGCGGATTTCCTTTCTGAACTTCTGCGCCGCAAGTCTCTATAGATTCTTCTGTATGAACTTTGGAAGACCCGGTAGCTCCGCCGCAACCGTCACGTCCTGTGCGGCCTCCGAGAAGAATGATGATATCTCCCGGATCTGAATTTTCACGGATAACGGCACGTCTGGGTGCCGCGCCGAGTACAGCTCCGATCTCCATACGTTTTGCCACATAATCAGGATGATAGATTTCTTTTACAAGTCCTGTCGCCAGACCAATCTGGTTTCCATATGAACTATAGCCATGAGCCGCCTCGCGTACCAGCTTCTTCTGCGGAAGTTTTCCTTTCAGGGTATCCTTCACAGATACGGTGGGATCAGCCGCACCGGTCACGCGCATTGCCTGATATACATAGGTTCTTCCTGAGAGAGGATCCCTGATCGCGCCGCCCAGACAAGTTGCAGCGCCACCGAAAGGCTCAATTTCCGTTGGATGGTTATGTGTCTCGTTTTTAAAGTTGATAAGCCATTCTTCTTCCACGCCATCAACCTTGATCGGTACGACAATACTGCATGCATTGATCTCATCTGATTCTTCTTGATCTGCAAGCTTTCCTTCCCGTTTCAACCTCCTCATAGCCATAAGTGCGAGGTCCATCAGGCAGACGAACTTATCCTCTCTTCCGGCAAAGATCTCACTGTGGTCTTTCAGATATTCACGATACGTATCCTCGATCGGTTTTCTGTAATATCCGTCGTCGAACTGTACATCTTTTAACTCTGTAGAAAAAGTTGTATGACGGCAGTGATCAGACCAGTAAGTATCGAGGACACGGATTTCTGTCATAGACGGATCTCTATGCTCTTCGCCTTTATAGTAATTCTGGATATGAAGAAAATCCTTAAAAGTCATAGCAAGGCCAAGTGAATCATAGAGTTCGTTCAATTCATCTTCAGACATGTCTTTAAACCCTTTAAATATAAGGATATCTGCAGGCTCGTCAAACGATGTAACAAGTGTCTCCGGCTTTTCCTCTGATGCCTCTCTGGAATCCACCGGGTTGATACAGTGATTCCGGATAGCCTCAAACTCATTTTCTGAAATATCCCCCTCAATCACATAAGTAATTGCTGTACGAATCACAGGACTTTCGTCCTCTTTGATAAAACGGATGCACTGTTCTGCCGAATCCGCTCTCTGGTCGAACTGCCCCGGAAGGAATTCAACAGAAAAACTGTGGTTTCCCTCAACCATGGGATACACCTCTCTGTAAAGAATATCTACCGGCGGTTCTGCAAACACACCGTTGCATGCTTTCTCAAACGTATCATCAGAAATATTCTCCACGTCATACCGAATCAGTACACGCACTCCTGTCACATCCATGATGCCGAGATAACGTCTGATCTCATGGCGCAGTTCCTTTGCCGCAACGGCATAGTCTGGTTTCTTTTCTACAAATACACGTCTTACGCTGCCCATATAAAATCTCCTTTGCATAATTAATCGTGCCCTGTGCACCCAATATAAGTTCTGTAAGTATCGTACCACACTTCACTTCATTAGTATAATTAATATAACTTAAATTAGTTATAAGTCATACTAATTTCTTTTTTCTGCCTAATATTTTCGGAACAAAGCTCAACGCCAGAACCGCCATAAGACTTACCACAAAAATAGCACCGATCCGCATTACCATATCATAGAACAGTCCTTCGGGAAGCATGCGAATCATATAATCTTCAGCCGGATCAAAGATCCACAAATCATTGTCAAAAAATATATGATGAAACTGCACAAATACGGCATTAAAATTAACCACGGCTGCAATTCCAATTAAAAGGACCGCCGCCCCGATCACTCCCAGTGCGATCCAGTATGACCGCGGTAGGATCTTTTTAATATCTGCGCGGGTAATGATCAAAAACAAAATACATACAACAGCTGCCACGCATGCTCCGATCCGGATATTAAGCCCTCCGATAAACAGATTTCTCACCTCTCCCATATGAAACCGGTCCTGCTCATTAAAGAAATCCTGTTCCTTCCCCTCGACCGTCGTTATTACAGAAAGAGTATCTCCCTCCCCCCTCAGGTAGTCCATCATCTCGTGGGTCACATACATCACATCGTCCATAGTCATATCCAGATCGGACAGTACATCGTATTTCTCATATTCCTGTCGGTACACATCAAAATCCGAATACATGGCTATCTCAAAACTTGTAATAAGTAATGCGGCAATGATCGAAAATCCCAGGATTATGCCTGCACACCAGTGTATTTTTTTCATCTTGTTTCAATCCTTTCTGTATATTATTGTAATTCTCTTTTCAATAGCTTATAATAAAATCATCATTTATTAGGAGGTCTTATAATGATCGATATTAATTATGAACTATACAAAGTATTTTATCATGTGGCGTCAACTCTGAATTTTTCTGAGGCCTCCAAACAACTTTTCATTTCCCAGTCAGCAGTAAGTCAGTCTATTAAAACGCTGGAGCGCAAACTGGATCAGACACTTTTCATACGCAGCACAAAAAAAGTCCAGCTTACACCTGAGGGAGAAATCCTCATGCGGCATATAGAGCCTGCCATGAACCTGATTCAAAAAGGCGAGGCTCAGCTGATCGATGCCGCCTCTACCGGCGGACAGATCCGCATAGGAGCCAGTGATACAATCTGCCGCTACTTTTTGATTCCTTATCTTGAACGTTTCCACAAAGCGTTTCCCGGAGCACATATCAAGGTAGTCAATCAGACATCCATGAAATGTGCGGAACTGCTGAGAAACGGTCAGGTGGATCTCATCGTAGTAAACTTTCCCAACACTCATCTTGGTACCGCTGCTTCTGTCTTAAGGATCAAACAATTCCATGACGTGTTTATCGCAGGCAGTCCTTTCCAGGAATTAAAGAATCAGACAATATCTTTCTCTGAGCTTCTTCATTATCCGATTCTTATGTTAGACAAAAACAGTACGACCAATGAATTTCTCCATCAAGTATTCCAGCAGCATCAGTTGGATCTTGTTCCGGAGATTGAACTGACGAGCAACGATCTCCTGATCGATCTTGCGCGCATCGGTCTTGGCATCGCCTTTGTGCCGGATTACTGTGTTACCGAACAGTCAGACGAGCTGTTCCTGCTGAAGACAAAAGAAGAGCTTCCATTCCGCGAACTGGCCGTCGCGTACAATGATCAACTGCCATTATCAAGAGCATCAATGGAATTTCTGAGTTATTTCCAAAATGAATCCATATAAGCTCCCAATGTAGAGTCACTGCAGAGCTGACAGTTTTCCCATTCCCGTGGGAAACTGTCTCTGTACTGTCTTTGAGAAAAACGGTCGTCCAGCAGCAATATAACCCCCCGGTCTGTCTCTGTACGAATCACTCGCCCTGCAGATTGAAGCACTTTGTTGATTCCCGGATAAAGGTACGCGTAGTCGAACCCTTTCATTCCCCGCGCGTCAAAATATCCTTTCAGAATTTCCCGATCATTGCATACCTGCGGAAGTCCTGTTCCCACAATAATTGCACCGATCAGACGGTCTGCTGTCAGGTCAATCCCTTCCGAGAATACCCCGCCCATCACACAAAACCCGACAAGGCTGTACTCTCTGTCGCGGTCAAATTCTTTGAGAAATTCTTCTCTTTCATGCTCTCCCATATTCTGAGACTGCCGAATTATATCAATGCCCTCCGCTCTTCGTTCAAAGTGTTCATATACTTCTTCCATAAATCTGTAAGATGGGAAAAAGGCGATATAATTTCCTTTTTTGCATCTGGCTGTTCTTCCGATATATCTGGCATATCTGTCATACATATCACGTCCCCTCAGCGTATACCTGGTACTCACATCCCTCGCCTGCAAAAGCAGCATGTTTTCTTTCGGAAAAGGAGACTGTGCATAAATTGCATAATCATCTTTTTCCACCGACAGAAGACTTTTATAATAGTGGATCGGAAGAAGCGTTGCTGAAAAAAACACTGTGCCGTTTCCGTAATCCAGATAATTCTGCAGATTTTTCGCCGGATTCACACAAAAAAGTTTTATTTTGAATCTTCCGTTCTTCTCAAGTTCACTGTAGATTACATAATTTTCATCAAGAATATCATGGATACCGACAAATGATCTCACCTGAAAGTACAAGGAAAGCACACTTTCCCGTATCTCATCATCAGAAGACTCTTCCAGAAATCGCTCCATCTCCGTCAGAAGATTCATCAGTTTCAGTGCAATATGCGATACATTGCCCAGGATCTGATAATTCTCGCACTCGCGCTTCAGCTCCAGAAAAAGGTTATTTACCTCCCCAAGACGGCGTGACAGCT
>DWXI01000188.1 GCA_019119265.1 Candidatus Mediterraneibacter intestinigallinarum
ATTCCATGATAACCATAATGAAGCATCCCAAGGTCAGTCAACTGTACCCTTACTCTTCTCTCTACTGAAGTTTTTCACCACATCCGCCATCAGCAATATTCCTGCCTGCAGTCCAATCTCCATATACACACTGGCTGTCTCACTGCTCACCTCATTGCACAGATCTAACAGCTCTGATGTCTTGCTCTTATCATATTTCTCTACAGCCTTCTCAAATCTCAAATATGGCTCGTCCAACCGTTCCTCATAGCTCCGATCATCCTTATCCGGTCCCAGCCCAAACAAAAGATAATCTGCTATTCCACGTATGGTTGCTCTTTCAAATATCTTATCAACGTACATTCTCTGATCCATCCTTTCCTTATAGCGAAACTTTTCGTTATTACGAAACATTATAATCTGGATACTACATACAATCAAGATATATTTCTTTATTACGAATTTTCAGGAGTAGTTCAGATATGCAGAAGATCAGACCTGACATGGATATCGGTCATAATATCCAACGCCTAAGACGAAATGCAAATATGACACAGGAGCAGGTTGTTGCTCACTTACAGCTTATGGGAATCGAAATCTCAAAAAGCACTTACGCCAAACTGGAGACCAACCGGATGAATATCAAGGTCAGCGAACTCGTAGCACTCAGCAAAATCTTTGATGCTGATATCGCTGAATTCTTTTCCGGATTGCTTTAAATTATTTACGCCAGATCACGCAATTACAGCCGGAACCGCCAATGTCCTTTTCAAGCTTCTGATCATTGACTGTTCCGGCTGTTTTTTTAAAGGCAATCTCTATTATAACTTCGTTTTCGCTCTTTCCTCTGTTGCTGTGCTGCTTCTTGTTTCTTTTCTTCTAAGCGCTCATGAATACTTCTCTTTTTTGTCTGCTCCAGTCTGTTCGCCCGGATTACCAGATACATTTTCTCCGACGGCTTCATTGCCTGATCCCATGCATTCTGCTGTTTCCGTACCTTGTCCAGTTCTCTCTTTGCAGCTTTGTAAGCTTTCTTCACTTCCAGTGCATTTTCATATCCGTTCATCCGTGGTATCTGGCTTAAGGTATCCTTTGACTTGCTCAACTCCCGCTGTTTCCCGGAAATTTTCTGTTCCAACTCCTTCTTTTCCTTTCTGTGAAACCACTTCTTCTGTACTTCCTTCAGTTCCTTTTCCAGTTTAATCTTTGTCTGTTCAATGGCATAAATCCTTTGCTCCGTTTTCTTCATCTTCCGCAGGATATTATCAAGTTTCATGACTTCCGCTTCCTGTATTTCTGAACTTGGTCTTTCGCCTCCGGCTATAGGCGGAAGAGGTTCCGGCGTCACATCAATCCTCAGATCATGACTGAGCAGCGGATTCCCATTTTCGTCAAATTCTGCATTTCTGGTTTCTTTGATATACTGGATAAAACCTCTCAGCTTCCCGATTGCTGTCTGCAGGATCTTCCTGAACAGATCCGGTTTCCAGCCCTCACTGCGGATAGATTCGGCAACAGGTTCAACTATATCTGTTTTCTTTGTTATACGAAGTTCTTCTTCTGTAACTCCTTCCACCACAGCTCGATCCACCATGTTATTCCATTCCTGCCGGAGATAATTGTCGATCTGGATTTCCTTTTCTTTCGGGTTGTTCTTCCCAATCTTTCTGGTCGGCAGATAAGGGCTGTTCTTATCAAACACCTTCAGTTTCTCTGCCGGATCCTTCACCAGATCATTGATGATCTCCGTATAAAAATATTTCATGTCATCTGTGAATTTCTTCGACTTGAACTCAGGGTTCTTCGGCTTAAAATAATGTTTTTCATAGGCTTCCCCTTTTCTGATGATCTTACATCCGGGTCGGACCTCTCCGCTCTCATCCAGTATTTCTTTCTTCGTCCGGACATGTTTCCCGTTTTCATCGTAGAACATATTTCTCGAAGCGATCTTCTCTTCGGGCGTTTCAAATGCCTGTCTCTCCGAAAAGATCAGATGGATATGGAGGTTCGTTTTCCTCTTATTGTGATGGAGGGCGCTTGCCACTGCCACGTCATATTTTTCCACAAACTTCGCCGAAAAATATTTCAGCAATATATCATGATCGTATCCGATCAGGCTGGGCGGAAGCATGATGATCAGCTCTCTGGCTTCGATACATTTTCCTTTTGTCCCGCTCCTGATAAAGTCTGCCTGATTTTCTTTCGACAGGTATCGCCAGAACTTCGGATCCACATTGCTGTATGTGGCATACAGGTTTTCCTGTCTCTTCGGATCCGAAATATAACGTACCCTGCCCCTGACGTGTGGCAATTTGACCGTCTGGATAAAACAATTCTTTCCATTTGTCATAGATCTCCTTTCCGGCGGTGGTACGTCAGATCAGCCCGCTGGTCATAGCGCTGATCCGCCCCGCAGGGCCTTCCGGAGGATTCCCCTTAGAAAGTACCAAAGGCAATTTCATAAGGGGAGAGCTCGATGCAGTCGCGAAATACACAGAGCATAGACCATCAGGTCTGTGCGATGGGTGTATTTCGCTTTCAGTCGCCGAGGGCTGAGTTTCCGGCGTACCCGCCTGATATTTTGTGCCCGTATCCGGGCTTTTTCTTCTTCTGAAGATTTTAGCTTTCAAAGTTTTTCTCCTCCTGTTTACGCCTTCCTGTTTACAGATTTCACTCTCTTCTGTAAACAAACCTTTGTAAACGAAGCGCAAAACATTTAAAAAGTTATCTTTTACTCAAAGGGCAGCTTTGCATCTTCATCTACTTTTACAAAACCGTCCCTGTCTTTTTTCGGATGGATCCGCTTCCATGAGCGTTGGATTCCCAGCCCGCCGGGGAACCGATGAGTCCCGTGTTTCTCCCAGCCTTTGATCTCATTGTCCATCAGATCCCCGATTTCTTTTGACTGCCATTTTGGAACCATCCCTTCCTGATGAAAGACTTCCTGATAAATGATGGTAGAACATACATAGTCCTCTTCATAGCGGTCCAGAAACGCCTGGATCATTCCGGTCTGGGTATCTTCCGGCATAAAATCCTTCTGCAGGGATTTCACATATTCTTCCATATCCGGAGAAAATGTCAGGAGAAATCCACCGCTGCGGTAGATCTCCATGGCCTCCGCCCATGCCTGGATGATATACTCTCTTGAGGCTTTTTCATCCCGGTATATAGCAGTCTCCGCTTTTTCAGGGCAGACCTTTACCGGCCCGAACCGCCGGTTTCCCGTCCGGTCAAAAGGCAGGAAGGCAAGATCATTGGAGGTACCGCAGAATACACACTGACGGTAACGGTCTTCCGCTCTTCTCTCATAGGGAATTCGGTAAGTGTCTTTCTGTCTGCTCAGGAAAGATTTGGTCTCCTCAATGCTTTTGGCATTCGCCACCGCATTCATTTCCGACATTTCCACGATCCAGTGTCCCTGAAGATATTCATAAACTTTCTTATCATCCAGCCGCTTCACGTCATCAGTGAACCATTCATCTTTTATCGCCAGATATTTGAAGAAAGTCGATTTTCCGGTTCCCTGACCGCCCACAAGACAGAGCATGATATCGTACTTTTTCCCGGGCTCATACAGGCGGCTGATGGCCGCCAGCATGTGCATCTTCATAACCTCCCCGGAATATTCCGGATCCTCCGCCC
Organism: Candidatus Mediterraneibacter intestinigallinarum; assembly: GCA_019119265.1. Taxonomy (GTDB): domain Bacteria; phylum Bacillota; class Clostridia; order Lachnospirales; family Lachnospiraceae; genus Mediterraneibacter; species Mediterraneibacter intestinigallinarum. The sequence goes on from DWXI01000188.1 coordinate 3,625, forward strand.
CGAAGAAATGAGTCAGCATTCCGGCGATCCTCGGCCTGCCGTCCCACTTCAGGCTTTCCAGCAGATCAATGATCGGATGGAAACTGTTGTCGTTGGCTACAATATCTATCGCCTTTGCGATCACCCGGTCGCTGGTAAGCCCGTAATTCTTTTCCAGATACAGAGACAGATTGTTCATATCCGTATCCGTCATCTGGACGCCCCTTCGTTTCCATGGCACCTTTTTCTTAATGTCGATCTGGCAGGTCATCTCATTCCTGCATACAGCTCCCCGCAGGCAGGGATCATGTTCCAGAACGTACTTGCAGTTCTGGATAGACTGGCGGATCCTGCCTTTCTCCGTCACTTCCAGATTGTCCCGGATCTCTTCCGGTGTCAGCATTTCCTGCTCTACAATATGCTCTAATTTCTTCAACGACTCCTCGCTGATATTCTTCCATTCGCTGCTCAATCTTCTCCACCTCCTTCCGTTTGTAAATGAAAAATTCTGCCAGTTCCTCTCCATCGCCAGTCAAAAGAATATCCAGATAATCATTGATCTTCCTCTCATTGTCCAGTGCTTCCCAAAAGCGTTCCTGCTCAAAAGGATCTGGCTCAGACCCGTAAAACTGTTTCCAGAACCGGATCCACGACAGATAGTCGGTCAAAACCTTTACGGCATGATTTTTCCAGGTTGTAACCTTGCTTTTTACCGAAAAATGATACCGACTTTGTACCATTGAAGGCTTCCTGTTTCTGAACTTCTTTTGAGTGTTCTTGTGCTTTTCCAATTTGATCGGAAGTTCAAAATCTCCAATCAGTTTTCTGGCTGCATCAAACTGAGAGATTCCAAAGAGTCTGGCAGTAAAATCTATCACATCTCCTTTGGCTCCGCAGGCAAAACAGAAATAGTTCTGATCGATCTTCATACTTGGATGCCGATCATCATGAAACGGACAACATGCCATCTTGTTCCTGTTAATCTTGATTCCATACTGTTCTGCCGCTTTACCAGCCGAAACAAATGTCTTAATTTCCTGAAATATGTTCACGTATAACCTCCTTCTTTGAAATTTTCGATTGTATTCCGCAGAAGTCTTTGCTATACTTTATTTGCGAGACAGAGCATATCATTGACTCTGCGGAATTTAGTCCTTGCCAAACTATGCAAGGGCTTTTTCTTTTCTTACATCACGAAAATACCCTGTTTCTTCCCAGACTTTCCGATCCGGGCAGTAATAGCTGAACTCATTTGAGTTTTCCATCTTCATTGCAACGCCAAATTTAAAAATTCCCTGACGGATCCCGAGCCGGATATAATGCGGATCCTTGCCGATTGCCTGTGCAATTTCCTTAATCGGAACATTTCTTCCCGTAAAGGGCGGGAGTTCAACATACAATTTGTTTTCCATTCACATCACCTCCTTGTACTGGCTGTATTTCTCATAATTTCCTACTCCAATAATTCCTGCATATCGATATCAAGCGCCTGTGACAGCTTATACGCCACCTGCGGAGAACAGCTTTTTCCTGCTTTGATGCAGGATATGGTCTGTCTTGACACAGCGCTTTTATACGCAAGTTCTTTAATGGTCAGGTTTTTCTTTCCCATTAAAATCTGCATTTTTAATGCATTAACCCTCATATTATCACCTCCATTTTTCAAAAATATGAATTATTAATTCGTATTTCATTATATGCATTAGAAATACATATGTCAAGATATATTTTTATAAATACGTACTTGCAATTCGTATTTCTGTGTGTTAATATGGATGAAAGAGAGGTGAAATCAATCATGAAATATGACACAAAACAGATTGGACTTAGGATCCGAACTGCCAGGAAACAAAAAGGCATGAATCAGACGCAGCTGGCAAATGCACTTGGCAAATCACTTCGCACGATCCAAAAATACGAAAGTGGTGAAATAGAAGTATCTATTGCCATGATCAATGAACTTGCCGGATTGCTCGATACTACTTCTACCTATCTGATCGGATACGAAACCGATAGCAGACCACTGACATATATGTCAGATGTTATGAAGTTTTTCTTTGAGCTCGATCAAATTCAGGAGCTGGGCTTTCGTATAGATGTAAAACGCCCGCCTGAACACAATAACTGGGAGTGTTCTATTACATTTAATGGTAAAGACATGTCGGCATCAGAAAACGCAGATATGTGCCTGTTTTTAGAGGAATTTAACGAAAACAGAGAAGAATATGCCTCTTACCAGCACACTGCAAAATCCTATCAGGACTGGAAAGATAAGACATTAGCCTACTATTCCACTATCCCATTATCAGAGAAAGCGCAGGAAGAACTTTCAGAGGAGGAACGTATAAAACGAAGAAATGCTATTTTAAACAAACAGTTTGGAGAATAAGTCTCGCCGAAAGAAAGGAGACTTAACTTTATGAAATTACCAAATGGCTATGGCAGCGTAGTAAAATTATCCGGTAAAAGAAGAAAACCATATATGGTTCGAAAGACTACCGGATATCATATTGATCCTGTAAAGGAAAAGAAAGTCGCTGACTATATTATTATCGGATATACCGCAACCAAAGCAGAAGGTCTGCAGATGCTGGCAGATTACAATCATAATCCATATGATACCAGAGCCGCAAAAATGACTTTTTCGGAAGTGTATGAAGAATGGTCTAAAAAGAAATATCCGACTGTATCAGAAAGCAACATAAAAGGGTATTCAGCATCATACAAAGCCTGCACCATTCTTTATTCCAGAGTCTTTAAAGACCTGAAACTGGCAGACCTTCAACAGGTCATCGACACCTGCGGGAAAAATTATCCGACACTGAAGAAAATAAAGATACTGTTTAATCAGTTATATGATTTTGCTTTAAAAAATGACATCTGCAACAAAGATTATTCTTCTTTCGTTGATATCGCTCAATACAAAGACAGAAATCCGAATAAGCACAGTAGGAATAAATTTACAAAAGATGAAATTGCCAAAATCTG